>SVDL01000009.1 GCA_015057835.1 Lachnospiraceae bacterium | reverse complement strand
TTCCCCCACAGGAAATCGTCGATCATATACAGAAAATCTGTCAGACCACTCATACTCACTCCTCCTCATTTGTGCCGCCGGAAGGCTGTCCCGGCACTGATCTCAGTGCGGCCTTCCTCCGACGCGGCAGTACAGCTCGCAGTTCCGGCAGTATTTTATGATTTTCTCCGGGTGGTCGCAGACCTCCGGCATCATCCCCTCTTTCGCGTGCTCCTCGTTGAATGCCATCTGTTCCGCGCAGGAAGCGCGGTAATAGGAGCCGTCGCGCCCCGGCAGGCGTCCGATCCCGGTCTCCTCCCGTGTATAGATTTTTTCGGAAAATGCCCTCTGCGGGCAATGCGCAAGACATGGCGCGTCACACCCTTCACAGGGGTCAAATGCGATCGGACCGGTCGGCGGCAGCGCAGCGCTCAGAATCACCGCCCTAAGCCGCACCCTCGGTCCGAATTCCGGCGTGATCAGAAGATTGTTCCTGCCGATACAGCCGAGTCCCGCCATAACAGCAGCATCCTTGAGATACAGACCGCCCCGCTCGACATGGTACCGGCGTCCGTAGACGGAAATCTCCGGGTGTGCCTCCTTCATATAGCGGATAAATGCTTTCGAGATCTGCAGAAGTTTTTTATTTCCCGGCGGATCGATCTCCCCGCACCACCAGTCCATTTCCGGTCTGTCCTCCGGGTGCGCGACGCCGTAAATGATCGCAGACGCGGCATTTTCCTCCCAGAAGACTGCTCCGTGGGGCAGGCCTGTTGTGATCTCCTCCGCAAAACGGTCTCTCGAGTGATCTTTCATTTTCGGAAACAGCTGCTCGGAAGGGCCGTTCCGGAGCATTTCCACAGAAGCGGTTCCCGCGCAGTCCGCTCCGAGCTCCCGGATCTTTGCGAGGAGCTCGTCTCTGAGCGCGGAATTATTTACTTTATTTCTATTTTCCCTGCTTTCCACGTCTTCCCGTTCCTGTGTTAAATGCCGCGCAGCCGCTCCGCGACCCTCTTCCCGCACTCCTCGCAGCCCGACGTGCCGCCCTGGTCCCGCGGAAGCGTATCGCCCTCCACAAGCATCGCCTCGATCGTATCGATGATCTTCTTTCCCCAGCCCTCGCGGCCGAAGAAATCCAACAGCTGCGACGCCGCCCAGATCGAGGCAAACGGGCTCGCGATTCCCTGACCGGCGATGTCCGGCGCGGAGCCGTGAATGGGTTCAAACATGGACGGAAAAGTCCGCTCCGGATTCAGGTTCGCGCCTGCGGCAAGTCCCATTCCGCCGGCGATTGCCGCGCCGAGGTCCGTCAGGATATCCCCGAACAGATTGGACGTCACCACGATCTCAAAACGCTTCGGATCTCTCACCATGAACATGCTGGCGGCGTCCACAAGATAGGAATGCGTCTCGACCTCCGGATAATCCTTCCCCACTTCCGCAAAGATCTGGTCCCAGAAGACCATGGAATAATTCAGAGCGTTTGCCTTGGAAATGCTTGTGAGCGACTTTTTCTCCTTTTTCGCGAGCTCATAGGCGTAACGGATCACCCGCTCACAGCCTTTTCTTGAAAATACACCGTTCTGGATCACGACTTCCTGCGGCGTTCCCGGATAGAGCCACGCGCCGCTGCCCGCATATTCGCCCTCGCTGTTCTCCCGGATAAATGTCATGTTGACATCTTCCGGGGTCACGCCTTTAATCGGGCACTGCGCGCCGCGCAGAAGCTTCACCGGACGAAGATTGATATACTCGTCAAAATCGTGGCGGATCCGGAGCAGCAGCTCACGGAGGGAGATGTGATCGGGCACGCCGGGATATCCCACCGCGCCGAGCAGGATCGCATCATACCCTCGCAGGATCTCCATGCCGTCCTGCGGCATCATTTCTCCGGTCTTAAGATAGTATTGGCACCCCCACGGGTATGTCGTAAATTCAAAACGAAAATTTCCGTCCAGTTCCGCCGCTGTCTCCAGGATGCGGACGGCCTCTTTCATGACTTCCGGTCCGATCCCGTCGCCGGGGATCACGGCAATGCGGTATACATCCATTTTCTGTCTTCCTTTCCACGCTGTCTGTTTACCGGTCCGCTCCTGCATCCTTCAAAAGCAGATCTGTTTACCGGCCGCTCATGCAGCCCTCCGCGGCAGATCTGTCTCCCGGCAGCGGCTTATGCCTTGCACTCCGCGTCGCCGTAGGGCAGGCCTTCGTTGAAATTCTTCGCGTTCTCAAGGGTCACCGCCGCGATCGCCTGCAGCGCTTCCCTGGTGAAGAACGCCTGATGGGACGTCAGCACGACATTCGGGAAGATCTGGAGGCGGGCCGTGATGTCATTGTCGAGGAAATCGAAGGAATGGTCAGTATAGACATTTTCGTCCTCTCCCTCATAGACGTCGAGCGCCACCGCGTGGAATTTGCCTCTCTTCAGCGCTCCGATCAGCGCTTCCGTATCGATCAGGCCGCCTCTCGCGGTGTTGACGAGCATCGCGGTATCCTTCATCTTCGAGATCGCTTCCTCGTCAATGAAGTGATATGTTCCGCCCTCGCCCAAAATGAGGGGTGCGTGCAGAGAAACAAGATCCGCTTTTTCCAGCAGCTCCTCCTTGCTGACATAACTGAGGAGCCCCTCGTTCACCAGCCTCTGGTTCGGATAGGAGTCAAACGCGATCACCGTCATGCCGAAGCCCTTGCAGATCCTCGCCATGCACTGGCCGATCTTGCCGGTTCCGACGATGCCGGCCACTTTATTGTGGAGGTCAAATCCGAGCAGACCGCTCAGATCGAAATTGTTGTCCTTGACTTTATTGACGGCCTTGTGGAGTCTGCGGTTCGCCGTCATGATGATGGACATCGCGTGTTCCGCAACAGCGTAGGGCGAATAAGCCGGAACGCGCAGGACCGTGATGTCACATTCTTTTGCCGCCTTAAGATCCACGTTGTTGAAGCCGGCGCAGCGGAGAAGAACAAGCCTTACGCCGTATGCCTTGAGGGCTTCCACGACTTCGCGCGGGCATTCGTCATTGACGAAAATGCAGACTGCGTCGAACCCCTTGGAGAGATACGCCGTCCATTTCGTCAGGCGGCAGTCGTAATAGGTGATCTCGCAGTTGTAGGTTCCCTCGCCCCGCTCTTTCGCAAGCTCACTGAAGTACAGCCGGTCATATTCCTTTGTTCCGTAAAATGCGATCTTCAGCAGTTTAACCGCTTTTTTATTTCCGTCTCCCGCCGAGAGTGCCCGGACGACCGTTTCCAGTGCGGCGTCCTCATCCCCGCCTTCCGCAGTGATTTCGATTTTTGCCCCTTTCACGGCCTGGAGAGCGAGCACCTGCAGCACGTTGCTGCCATTGGCCACGGCTCCGTTGTACCTGACTGTGATCTGTGTCGCCATTCCCACGCATGCCTGTGCGAGAAGGGCGGCATTTCTTGCATGCAGTCCGTATTCATTTTCGACCTTGTAAGTGATTGTTTTCATTTTGTTTACTCCTGTTCAAAATGGTTTGCAGGGTCTCTTCAATATCTTATGCCGGGCTTTTGCGTACACTAATAAAATACCATTTCCCATGCCTATAAGCAAACTAAGAGTGCACGAATTGCATATAAAACCATTCATGCCTTCCCTGCTGAAAATAAAAAAGCGCATGAATCGCAAGAAGTAAAACACTCCGGGGTGCTCTTGACAGAAAATACCGGTTTTGATAGGATAACTGCGAATTGCTCGGAGGGCAGATCATTCACGGGAAATGAAACGCCGGATAAGAGAACAGGCTGAAATGCCTGTTGGCTTATCCGGTTTTTTACAGCTTTACAGGAGAAAATATACAGCATGAGACAGACGACAGACTTCACAACCGGGCCGATCATCGGTCCGCTCCTCGCATTTTCCATGCCGATCCTTCTGGCGATGTTCCTGCAGGCGCTGTACGGCGCGGTGGACCTTATGGTCGTCGGCAAATACGCCCTGCCGCAGGACGTCTCCGGCGTCGCCGTGGGCTCCCAGATCATGGCGACCATCACCAATCTGGTCAGTTCTTTCGCGATGGGAACCACCATTCTCCTCGGACAGAAGATCGGAGAGGGCGACCGGAAGGCAGGCGGAAAGATCATCGGGACGAGCGTTATCATTTTCCTGATCATCGGCGCGGCGCTGACAGTGCTTGTTCCTCTTTTTTCCGGATCCCTCGCCGCTGCCATGAATGCGCCGGAGGAGGCATTTTCCGAGACCAGACGCTACATAGCGATCTGCGGCTGCGGATCCGTCATGATCGTCGCCTATAATGTACTCGGAAGCATTATGCGCGGCATCGGCGATTCCCGGACGCCTCTCATGACGGTCGCCATCGCGAGTGTATGCAATATTGCGGGAGATCTTCTGCTCGTCGCAGGTCTGCATCTCGGAGCTGCCGGCGCTGCCATCGCTACGGTCGCCTCGCAGACGGTCAGCGTCATCATTTCTCTGCTCATTCTTCGGCGCAGGACACTGCCGTTTGCGTTTGAGAAAAAAGATGT
This sequence comes from Lachnospiraceae bacterium, assembly GCA_015057835.1. Taxonomy (GTDB): domain Bacteria; phylum Bacillota; class Clostridia; order Lachnospirales; family Lachnospiraceae; genus Chordicoccus. The sequence continues at coordinate 38,294 of SVDL01000009.1, read as the reverse complement.
CCGGATCGACCGGTTTATCCTCCGGCGGATCACACTCTTCGGAGCTCCGATCGCCCTTGAGGATCTGCTCGTCGGACTCTCCTTCCTCGTCGTCCTCGCCATCGTCAATACACTGGGGCTGATCGCCTCCGCCGGCGTCGGCGTCGCCGAAAAGGTCTGCGCTTTCATCATGCTGATCCCGGCGGCGTTTATGCAGTCCATGAGCGCTTATGTCGCCCAGAATCACGGAGCCGGAAAAAATGACCGCGCTGTGCGCGGCCTGAAAATCGCGATCGTACTGTCGACCTGTTTCGGATTTGTGATGTTCTATCTCGCCTTTTTCCGCGGGGATCTGCTCTGCGGCCTCTTTGCGAGGGACCCGGAGGTCGTCGCGGCGGGATTTGATTTTCTGAAGGCCTACGGCATCGACTGTCTCCTGACGTGCTTCCTCTTCTGTTTCATCGGCTTTTACAACGGCCTCGGGCACACGGGATTTATCATGATCCAGGGGATCGCGGCGGCATTTCTGATCCGCATCCCGGTGGCCTTTGCGATGTGCCGTCTCACGGGGCGTCTTTTCTATATCGGCCTCGGGATCCCGCTGTCGACAGTCATGCAGATCGCGGCGTGTTTCGTGTTCTATTTTGCTGTCGTGAGGAAATCTGTTCTGAAAACGTCCGGGAAGTCGTTCTGATATCGGTTTAGCGCTCTTCCGCGTCAGACAGGATCGTTTTCTTCCATCAGAAGACGCGCTTCTCCGTCCGGCAGCATCCGCGCCTTCTCCTCCTCTGTCAGAATCCGCTCCTTCTCCTCTTCCACGATCTGTCCGAAGGTCTTCTCGTCGATCTCACGGCTGAGGTCCGCCGCGGCGGATGTGTCCGCGAAGGAGTCGAAGATCGTCTGCTTGTTTTCGAGGATCTCCATGATGTGCTCGTCGACGGTATTTTCGCTAAGAAGGCGGTATACCAGCACATTTCTCGCCTGTCCCATCCGGTAGGCGCGGGAGATCGCCTGGTTCTCGATCGAAGGTTTGAACTGCGGCTCACAGATAATGACGACGCTGGCGGACTGAATGTTGAGGCCTGTCCCCCCGGAGAGGATCTGGGCAACCAGGACCGAACCCGCGGGTGCCGCTTCAAATTCATCGATGATCTGCTGTCTTTTTTCCGGCGGGACCGAGCCGTTGATCGGACCGTAGGCGCGCTCCCCAAGCATAGCGGCCGCCTTCGCGATCGTATCCAGGAAGAAGGAATAGACCAGGATCTTCCTGCCCTCGGACGCCGCCTCCTCAACGAGTTCCATCATGCGCCGCGCTTTGGAGGAATCTTCTATCTTCTCCACGTTCCAGGAGACCCTCCGGATATCGGCGTAATTTCCCCCGAAAACAGCTTTTCTGTATCGCTTTTTCTCTTCTTTTCCGAGCTCGCACCACTCCTGTGCCTCGATCAGCTCCGGCAGCTCCGTGAGGACGTCCTCTCTCTTTCTCCGGTAATAGACCGGGGCGACAAGCCCCCGGAACTGCGGCGCCGCGGACATATAGGTCCTGCCCTGCGCCTCTTCCGCGATATCCGGTCTCAGGACGCGGATCAGGGAGACCATCTCGTCCACCCGGTTTTCGAGTGCCGTACCGGTCATAAAAAGCAGCCGTTCTGCCCTGGAGCACAGGATCTTCACGTTAATGGAGCGCTTCGCCTCCGGATTCTTGATATAGTGCGCTTCGTCGACGACCAGCAGATCCGGCTTGAACTCGTAATCCTTGAGAAATTCCGCCGTCTCATAGGTCGTGACGGCCGCCCCGCCGCCGTCGATCCAGGTCTTCAGGGCCATTTTTTTTGCCTGTCCGTGAATGCGGATTGCCGTAAGCTCACTGTGCTTTTCGATCTCACGGCACCAGTTGGACAGAACGCTGGCCGGGCAGATGACCATAAAATGGCTGCATCCCCCGTTCCGCAGCGAGACCATCGCGGCGATCGCCTGGATCGTCTTGCCGAGGCCCATTTCATCTCCGAGCAGGACTTTTTTCTGATGGAGCGCGTATTTGACGCCCCACTCCTGATAGCGGCGCAGCGTGCACAGGAGACCTTCTTTGGAAATAACCTCGCCTGCGACAGCGTGCGCGAGATCCTCGGGAAGGCCGTAGAGGACGTCATCATTTCCGAGAACGCCCGGACAGAACTCCTCAAGAATGTTGAAAAAGCTCACCGGGTCGGCGGCAAATTCATTCCACGCGTTCCCGGGCTGCGGGGAGATCTTCTGTAAAATGCTTCCGCCAAGCGTCCGCACCATCCCCGGATAACTGCTCTGAAGCAGTTTTGAGAGATCCTGCGCAAGAGCGGGGATTTTCTGTTTCTGCTCTTCTCTGAAGAAGATCCAGTTCAGGCCGGTAAGCGCGTAGATCAGCTGATTGCGCTCCCGGACGATCTGTCCTCTGCAGGCCTGGCTGATCCTGAGCAGCGTTCCGTATTCTTCCGCCTTCGCCTTGTATTCGGAGATCGCGCAGACCAGTGCGGTCGCTTCCGGCGTCCGCTCATCCGCGTTCAGCCGGATTTTGGCATTGCGGCGGATCTCTTCCACATACCCCGCGGCGACCTGCTTGAGCAGATGGGCCTTCTCTTCGCTGATGCCCCTGATATAGGCGATCCGGCTCACCGGTGCGGCGGAAATATCTGCGATCGTGTGAAATCCCGCGTCATGAAGCGTCTTGATGCGCAGCCCGCTGTATGACTTCCCGATCTCCTCCACGGGAGCTTCACGCAGCACTTCCAGCGCCTGTGCCGTAAGCAGCCGCTCCACAGCGCCCGTGATCTGGTTTTTCCTGGCCGCCATCCGCCCGGACGCCTCGTCCAGGGTGCGGAGAAGATCCCCGTGTTCCCTAAGAAGCCCTTCCAGCGCCGGCACGGATACCGTGCGGTTCTTTACGGAGGGGCAGATGCGGTCAAACGTCTTTCTGTATTCTTCCTTATTCTCTTCTTTTGCAAATTCGGCAGCGGTGTGGGCGGCGGTATTTTCCAGCGCTTTCCGCATCTCCTCCACGATCCGCTCCGCCTGTGGTTCCAGGGCTGCGATCCAGGTCTTTTCCAGATAGCTGTACGCCTGTTCCGCCTTCTTCCGTTTCGCCTGATTCGCGAAGAACCACTGCAGCGCATTTCCCGCCGGGGCGGAATCACGGATCGCCGCAGCAAGATCCGGCCGGTACAACCGGAGGATTTCCTCCGCCTGCACGGAGTATCCGGCGGCATTCCGGAATACATAGATCGTCTCCGCAAGGCGTGCCGCTGCCGCGTCGGTATCCGTTCTTCCTCCCGCAAGAACGCGCTCTATGTCATTTTTTACAGCATTGGAACGCAGGAGAAGATCCGCTTCCGCCGTCATCTTCTCCTGCATTTTCATCCCCTGGTGCGCGATGATATCCAGCTGTTTCAGCCGCTGGCTCACGGCAGCTGTCAGGGTCTTTACATCTTTTGCGTTAATTTTTCCCGCCAAGTTATTCTCCTTAGGGCCAACAGGGACGGTTCTCTTTGGCCCCTCGTCCCCATTGGTTCCTCAGAACAGAACATTTTTAAAACAGATCCTCTGGATCTCCTTGTCGTAATCGTAGCTGTGATGGGCGCCGCCGGCGCACCAGCGCTCCCATTCGCAGTCCCGGCACCCCTCGCAGCGCTGCGACAGCGGCTGCCGGAACATCTCGAAGCGGTTGTTCCAGATATCGGTAAATGTGTTCTCGAAGATATTTCCCTGCACAGTCTTCGGGCTGCGCTCGATATCGAGACAGGCGCCGACGTCGCCGTTTGCCATGATGCTCGCGGTGTAAATGCCCGCGTTGCACAGAAAATACCAGGGCCGCACCTCTTTCTCGTAGCCAAGGCCGAGGAAATGGCTGCAGCCGTACTGCACGTTTATGCCCTCGCTCCGCTGCTCGAAAATGAAGGAGAACAGCCGCCGCTGATCCTCGTTCGTCAGCATGAGCTCAGGATGTTCCAGCGCGCGGCCGATGGGCTCGAGACCGATGACGCGCCAGGAGTCGATATCCATCTCTTTGAAAATATCATAGAGCGCATCAAGCTCTTTCAGATTCTCGTGGTTAAATACCGTCGTCACCTGGATCGCGCGGAAATAATGCTCGTCAATGAGATTCTGTATGCCGTCCATCGCGCGGCGCCAGCCGCCCCTCATGCCCCGCAGGCGGTCGTGGGTCTCCTTGAGGCCGTCGATGGAGACGGAGATCGTCCCCATGCCGGCTTCGCGGAGCTTTGCCGCCACATCCTTCGTGATCAGGGTGGCGTTGCTCGTCATGCCCCAGTGATACCCGATCTCATGGGCATACCCGAGAATATCGAAAAAGTCTCTCCGGAGCAGAGGCTCCCCGCCTGTGATGCAAAGCTGCACTTTGGAAATGTCAAAGTTCTGCTTCACCTCATCCAGGACCGCTTTATACGTCTCCGCGGGCAGACCGTCCGGCATATCGGACGCGCAGCGGCTTCCGCAGTGAAAGCAGTGCTCATTGCAGCGCAGCGTCAGCTCAAAAAAGAGCTGGCGGAGCTGCGGATGCACGTAAAGACCGTCTCTGTAGACAGCCAGCTGTTCCATCTGCTCCAGCTTCAGCTGCCGGATCCTCTCGCGCATGGCACTTAGATTTTCGTTTGAAAATTCCATTGTCATTCTTCCGTCATTTTCTTTTGATACCCCTGAGAAGGGGCCCGCTTGCGCGCAGCATCAGAAATCACCGGGAGGTCCGTAGACGTCTTCCGGGATCTCTTCTTCGGGCTCAAACCATTCCGGCGGGCCGTACACGGTTTCCGGAATGCTCTCCTCTTCCGGCGTCGGAACCGCCGTAATGCTGCTCTCTGCTTTTGACTCTTCCTTCGCCGGATCTGCGGAACTGTCTTCCGGGCTGACGGGTTCAAAATCCTCCGGCGGGCCATAAACAGTCTCCGGAATGTCGTCATCATAGTCGTCCTCTTCCGGGGGCGGGCCGTAGACATCTTCCGGAATGTCATCCCCCGGATCATAAGACGGTTTCACCGTCTCGATGACGACAGAGGACTCCTCATAATCCTCGGGCGGGCCGTACACCGTCTCCGGCGGCGGGCCGTAGACCGTTTCATGGCAGGCACTCAGCATCGCGGCCGTCATCATCGCCGCCGTAAAAGTCAGTGCTTTCCTTGATTTCTTCATGATCTGACTCCTTTTTAGGCCAACGGGGCCGGTTCTCTTTGATCCCCCCCGGAGCCAAAGAGAACCATTCTTATTGGCTCATTCTCCCCGCACCTTTCGGTAGCGCTCTTCCTCGAGCTTCTTTGCCGCCTCGTAGTCGGCGCGGTTCTTCTCATTGGTCTCTCTTATTTTCTCATTGTGTTTTTTGATCTTTTTTACCCGGATCACGGTATTGTAGACTCCGAATACCACAAATCCGATCCCCATCGACGCCAGGAAAAACGTCTGCGCGATCCCGGACTCGCCGGTCGCCTGGAACTGCCAGCTGAAATAGGCCGCCGCGAAAAAAGCGATGGCGAGAAACGGCGTGATCGCGAAAGTCTGCATTTTCATGACGGAATCCATCTCGTCGAGCGCGCCTCTCTCCCCCTCGATGAGCGGGCGCTGGATCAGATCCATTCTCTCTTCGTGCTCCGCCTCCATGAGCAGCTGCCGCATCTCTTTCCTGACGGCCTCATTTTCCGCTTCATTTCCTTCATTCCGCACGACTTTCATGCACTCCGCGAAGAGCTTGTACCCTTTCTTCGCGGCGTTGATGGACACGATGCCCCAGAGTTTGCACGGGAAGGAATACCGCTTCCTCTCCGCCTGCGTGTAGATGACCGGAATAAACGTGAGCCCGTCCTCTTCGCACCGCTTTCCGAGGTTCTCCATATACCACTCGAAATCCGCGCGGGCTCCCTCGTTCAGGCGGAATTCGTAGGCGTCATTTTCACTGCCGAGCGCGAACTGTTCGCCGTAGATTTCGCAGAAATCTTCCGGGAGCGGGTAAAACATGCGGATCAGAGTATAATCTCCGAGTTTTTTATACTCTGTGTTGCCCGCATTCTTCACATTTTTGACATTGCGGACATATTCGACCCGTTTTTCCATCTCGCGGCGGATCGTGTCGATATCTTTTCCGATCACTTCTTCCGCGAAGTTTGTTCCTGTTTCGTTCATCTCAAGTCCTTTTTATATCTGCGCCGGCTTTCCGTTCGCCGTCAGCTGCAGTATCTCTCACCGGATCTCTTTTCTCCAGATCCGCGCCTCATACGGTTCCAGAAGCTCTTCTTCCCGTCCGTTTTTCCCGCTGTTCTCTTCCACGTAGCGTTTCAGGATCTGCGCCGCGATCTCCTCCGGTCCGTTTCCGCCGAAGATCGGAAGCGGCTCGCCGGTGAGATCCGTTTCGGCGGCATTTGCCGCGCCTTCTGCGGGACGTTTTCCGTCCGCACCCGCATTTGCCGCGCCCGTCAGGGTCTCCGCCATGCCGCGGGCGGCCTGCTCCGCCATTTTCCTGCGCTGCGTCCTCTTCCCGAGAAGCTCCGGCGCAAATACGATCTCGTATCCCTGCTCCTCTCCCCTGAAACGGGTCTTCCGGGGCTCCGCCGAGAGATTGCAGTCGATCACGTAGATCCGGTTCCGGCTCCGGCGCATATAGGTAAAATGATCCTTCCGTCCGTCCAACAGCCGGAAATTGCCGTAGATGAGGGCGGGATCTCCTTTCCGAAGCGCGATCAGGGTCCGGTAAATGTATTCGATCTCCGGATCCGCCTCCTGCCGCATCCGCTCCGGATAATCCTCCGGAAAATGATTCCACGGCAGTAGCACGCGGGCGTGATCCCTGGTCCCGCAGAGGGCTTTCTCAAATGCCTCCTCCGGCTCCATCGACTCGCGGAACACTTCATAAAATCCATGGACTTCCACATCGGAGAGCTCCTCCATGGAAGCGAAGGGGTAATTCACAAGTCCCATCTCATCGCCCTGATACACAAAGGGAGTGCCCTTCAATGTGAACTGCATGACAGCGAGAAGCGTCTCGATTCTCCTGCGGAGCACCGGGTCGGAGGCGACGGCGGGATCTACCTTGCTCGCCATCCGCGGGTTGTCATGATTGTTGTAGAACAGCGACATCCAGCACTGGTTGCCGTAATTTTCCATCCAGTCCACGATAAAATCGCGGTAGTAGTTGAGGTCGTATTTATAGTCGTCGTAGCGGACATGTCCCGGCGTCTCAAGATGGTCGAACGCGAAGATCATGTCGAGCTCGTGGCGGTCCGCTCCGGTAGTCAGCTGGCTCATTTTCATGCCGAAGCCCGGCGTTTCGCCCACCGAGAACGCGCCGTACGGATCAAATGCCTTCTCCCGGATCTCCCGCAGATACTCATGCAGGCGGGGTCCGTAGAAATAATGCTCAATGCCGGTGAAATTCATCATCGCGCCGATCGTCTCATCGCCGTCGGGGAGACCCGGCACTTTGGAAATATAATTGATCACGTCCATCCGGAAGCCGTCGACGCCTTTTTCCAGCCAGAATTTGATCATGTCAATGACGTCCGCCCGGACATCCGGGCTGTCCCAGTTGAGGTCCATCTGCTTCTTCGAGAACAGATGCAGTCCCCACAGGTCCTGCTCCGGATAATAATTCCACGCGGAACCCGAGAAAAAGGAGACCCAGTTGTTCGGTACTTCAAGTCCCTCGTCCGGGCGCAGGAAATAATAGCTCCGATACTTCGAATCCGGCTCCGCGAGAGCTTTCCGGAACCACTCGTGCTCGTCGGAGGTGTGGTTGATCACAAGATCCATGATGAGCCGCATGCCGCGCGCATGGATCCCCTCAAGAAGCCGGTCAAAATCCTCCATTGTCCCGAATTCCGTCATGATCTTCCGGTAATCCCGGATGTCGTAGCCGTTGTCGTCGTTGGGCGAATCGTAGACCGGTGAGAACCACAGGGCGTCCACGCCCAGATCCTTGAGATAATCCAGTTTGGAGAGAATGCCGGGCAGATCGCCGATGCCGTCCCCGTTCGAATCCATGAAGCTCCGCGGATAGATCTGATAAAACACGGCTTCTTTCCACCATTTCGGCTCGATCTTCACCTTCGGGTCTCCCGGTTCATCCTGTTCGGAATTGATCACCTTAAGGATCGTCTCCACGAATCCGGGATCGAAATCATAGCCAATGTATTTGGCCAGCGTCCCCGCTTTTGTGAGCCGTCCGATATTCATTTTCCGGACGACCGGATTGTCCACCGCTTTCACGGGCATTCCCAGCTGCAGAAGGATCTTCTCGATAATATCGTGCCCCACCGGTGTGTCATACAGTTCGCCGACGGTGCTGTTCATCGTGATTTCTTTCATTTTTCTCCGCCTCGGATCTTCCAGCAAATGATGATGAAATAAACTGATTGTATTATACCCCATTCGGCGGCTTTGCGCCACGGGGGACGGTTCTCTTTGCGCTCCTCCGGGACCGGCATGGCACAATTTACAAATGCACACATTCCGAGGTGCATTTGCACTTTTTTCATTGCAAAGACATTTCCTATGTTTTATCCTTATTTTATCCTCATGATAAGTTCTGCAAGCGAGGTACCGCCATGATAAACAAACATTTTCTTCTCCCCATTCTTCTCATTCTGATCCTGTCTGTGTCCGGATGCGGAAATAGCGCTTCCCTGCCGGACGAACCCTATGAGGCCGTTGACTATCATCTGTATCCCGCCCCGGAAGATGCCTACGTCGGCGACACCATGCCTTTCGTGACAGAGGACGGCACCCTGGAGCTGTATTATCTGTACGACACGGATCATAACGGACAGGGATATCATCCGGTCTATAAATACTCCACGGAAAATCTTTACGAGTACCGCGACCACGGAAAAGTTCTGGACTTCGGCCTGATGTCCGATCCGGATCCGGCAATCGGCACGGGTTCTGTCATGCAGGATCAGGACGGGCTCTATCATCTTTTCTATACGGGACACAACGACAGCGGGAACAGCGGGAACGGCAAGGAATGCGTCATGCACGCCACAAGCACGGACCGCGAAAACTGGACCAAGATCCCGGAGGACACTTTTTTCAGTCCGGACAATTACTCCAAAGACGATTTCCGCGATCCGGAAGTCTTCTGGGTCGAAGAAGAGCAGTGCTACTGGCTTCTGATCGCTGCCCGCGAAAACACACAGGGAGGCGTGGTCGCGAAATACACTTCCAAAGATCTGAAAAACTGGGAGTTTGAGGGACCGCTCTACGCGCCTCATGACCAGTACATGCTGGAATGTCCGGATCTGTTCCGGATGGGAGATACCTGGTATCTCACCTACAGCTGGGACTGCGTGACCTATTACGCGATGAGCGATTCGATGAACGGTCCGTTTGAGGCTCCTCTGGATAATATACTGGACGGGAACGGTTTTATCTTCTACGCTGCCAAGACAGCGGAACTGAACGGGACCCGGTATCTGTGCGGATGGCTGGGCCGCGCCGGTCTGACCTCGGACTCCGCCTTCTATCAGTGGGCCGGAAGCGTTCTGAATCACCAGCTTCTGCAGCGGGAGGATAAGACCCTCGGCGTGCGGGAGCCGGAAACATTCGCGGAATATTTCACATCCGACAAGCCATTCAAGGCAGTGAAAAAAGAAGGGAAAGCCAAAATCAAAAAGAATAACATTGAACTCTCCGCAGCGGAAGGCTCTTATTCACTCGCGGATATGGGAACGAGAGTGCCCACTATGATCCTGGAGTGCGATGTGACGCTGGATGAGAACGGCTGTGCCGGCTTCGCGTTCGGCGGCAGCGAGAGCGACCCGACCTGGACAGCGCTGTGTCTGGATGCAAATGCAGGTCTTCTTCACTATGAGGGGACGGAGATCAGCAGACTTTCCGATTTTGATCCGGCGGCATTTACCGGATTCGATTTCACCAAAAATACCGTCCATCATGTAAAACTGGTCTGCGAAAATGAGATCGTTGTTATGTATGTCGATGATACCAAGGCTCTGAGTTCCAGAATCCGCCACTCGATTAACGGTGCCCACATCGGTGTATTCTCGAACGGCTGCAATGCGTCGTTCAGCAATATTACGATGAAGACACCTGCACAGTAAGCTCTGCCGCCGCGGGAAGTATCCTGCGATCAGGAATCACCTGGCAAAACATTCTGTCTGCAACTCCTTATTTTGTCTGTTACCCGAAAAGGACCGCCGCACGAATTGCTTCGTACAGCGGTCCTTTTTTCAGTCATTCTCCTGACTCTGATCGCAGAAGATCGTCTTTATTTCGCCAGTTCTTCCGCGAGGGCCGCGATCTGCGCGCGGCTGTCGTCCTTCAGAGCGGATTTGACGGTGACGGTATTCTCCGCGAATGTGATATTTTTGAGCCCTTCCAGCATGCCGCGCATCACTTTTGCGGCATTCGGCGCCCATGTGCCGTTTTCCATCAGAGCGATGGTGCGGTTCTGATAGCCGCGCTCGGCAAGATCGCCGATGAAATCGCGCATGTACGGGAAAATATCCATGTTGTAAGTGGTCGTCGCCAGCACGAGCTTGCTGTAGCGGAACGCATTTTCCACGGATTCATAGCGGTCTTCCCTCGCGAGATCCGCGATCACGACCTTCGGCGCGCCCTTCGCTTCCAGTTCTTCTTTGAGCAGCTCCGCCGCCGCTTTCGTGTGGCCGTAAACTGACGTATAAGCGATGAAAATGCCCTCGTCTTCCGCGCGGTAGGAGGACCAGATGTCGTAGAGGTTCAGATAATGTCCGAGATCTTCGCTGAGCACCGGTCCGTGCAGCGGGCAGATCGTCTGAATGTCCAGCGTCGCGGCCTTCTTCAGGAGATTCTGCGTCTGCATGCCGTATTTTCCGACGATGCCGAAATAGTAGCGGCGCGCCTCGCAGTCCCATCCCTCCGGATCTTCCACGTCGTTGGCGCCGAATTTGCCGAAACCGTCCGCGGAGAAGAGGACCTTGTCCGTGCTGTCATAAGTCACCATGACTTCCGGCCAGTGGACCATCGGGGCAAATACGAACGTAAGGACGTGCTTCCCGGTCTCCAGCGTGTCGCCGTTCTTGACGACGAGCTGCTTCATCGAACCGTCGAGGTCGAAATACTGTCCCATCATCGTAAATGTCTTCGCGTTGCCGACCACCGTCGTCTCCGGATAGACTTCCATGAAAGTCATGATATTCGCGGAGTGATCCGGCTCCATGTGCTGTACGACGAGGTAATCCGGCTTTCTGTCCCCGAGAACCGCCTTGATATTGGCGAGCCATTCTTCTCCGAAATGCTGGTCGACCGTATCCATGACAGTGACTTTTTCGTCAAGGATCACATACGAATTGTAAGCCATGCCGAGCGGCACATCAAAATGGCCCTCGAACAGATCCACTTCGTGGTCATTGACGCCGACATATTTGATTTCTTCCGATACGAACATACTGCTTCTCCTTTTTTGCATTTATGATCAGTTCAATTTTTCAATTCTGTTTTTTCTACGGAAATCAGTTTACCATATTTATCGGGTGCCCGCAATTCGGATCAGCGTCTCCGCGCACAGCTCCATCTCCTGGACGCTTGCGTACTCGAAACGGCTGTGGTAGTTGTAGCCGCCGGTGCCGAGGTTCGGGCACAGCACGCCCATAAAGGTCAGCCGGCTGCCATCCGTGCCGCCGCGGACCGGCTCCGAGAACGGTTTGCCGCCGAGGCTCCGGATCGCCTCTTCCGCCTCATGGACGAGTTCCATGTGATCCTTCAGGATCTCCGCCATATTGTAATAGGAATCCGTGATCTCCGCCTCCACGGTCCCCTCGCCGTACTTGCGGTTCAGCGTCTCCGCCGCCGTCGCCGCCGTCTTTTTGCGCTGTTCGAAGATCTCCTTGTCGTGATCCCGGATAATGTACTTCATCACGGCCTTTTCACAATCAGAGTGTACTTCCATGAGCATGTAGAAGCCCTCGCGCCCTTCGGTGCATTCCGGACGCTCGTCCGCCGGCAGCAGCGCGTTGTATTCCATCGCGATAATCGAAGCGTTCTTCATCAGTCCTTTTGCCGATCCCGGATGCACGCTGCGGCCGGTCACGGTGATCTTCGCCGCCGCGGCATTGAAGGTCTCGAACTCCACAGCGCCGAATTCGCTGCCGTCCACGGTAAATGCCCGCTTTGCCCCGAACTGCTCCACATTGAAATGATCGACGCCGCAGCCGATCTCCTCGTCCGGCGTAAACGCGATGCAGATCGGGCAGTGCGGCGCCTCGGGATGGGTCAGGAAATACTCGGCCATATTCATGATCTCGGCGACACCGGCCTTGTCGTCCGCGCCGAGAAGCGTCGTGCCGTCCGTCGCGATCAGGTCCTCCCCGATGTGGTTTTTAAGCTCCGGGAATTCCTCCGGAGACAGCAGTCCCAGCGCGTCCGTTCCGTCGTAATCATACAGAAAACGCGGTTTCACATTCGCGCCGCTGCAGGCGTTGGACGTATCCATGTGGGAAATGAAGCCGATCCCGAGCGCAGCGTACTGATCCTTCTCAGCAGACACCTCTCCGTCCGCCTTCACCTCCGGGATCTTCGCGTAAATGACGCAGTTCTCCCGGTCATAGACCACCTCTGACGCGCCCAGTTCCGTCAGTTCCTCATACAGAAGCTTCGCCAGATCATGCTGCTTCATCGTCGACGGGACCGTATCCGTCTCCTCCGAGGACTGTGTATCGATTGCCGCGTATCTTAAAAACCGTTCGATCAGTGCTTTGTTTTTGATCATATTTTATCCCTCCAGAATCATGCTGAGCCCGATCCGCTTTTTCGCGGGATCGACGCTGATCACTTTCACTTCCACAATATCGCCCACGCTGACGACTTCCAGCGGATGCTTCACAAAACGTCCTTTTTTCATTTTCGAGATATGCACGAGGCCGTCCTCATGCACGCCAATATCCACGAACGCCCCGAAATCCACGATGTTCCGCACGGTCCCTTTCAGGATCATGCCCTCCTTCAGGTCCTTCATATCGAGCACGTCGCTCCTGAGGACCGGCTGGGGCAGTTCTTCTCTCGGATCCCTGCCCGGCGCGGAGAGTTCCGAGACAATGTCCCGGAGCGTCGGTTCTCCGACACCCAGTTCTTCCGCTGTTTTTTTGTAGTCTTTTATATAGACGGCGCACGGGCCTTCCCGCAGCGAATCCGCCGAGAGTCCCATCTTTTTCAGAAGCTGCTCCGCCGCACCGTAGCTCTCCGGGTGGACGCCGGTATTGTCCAGCGGGTTCTTTCCGTCCCGGATCCGGAGGAATCCGGCGCACTGCTCGTAGGCCTTCGGGCCGAGTTTTGCGACCTTCAGGAGTTCTTTCCGTTCGCGGAAGCTTCCGCTGCTCTCTCTGTAGGCGACGATATTGTTCGCGACCGTGCCGGAAATACCGGAGACATACGTAAGAAGCGGTGCCGACGCCGTATTGAGGTCGATCCCCACGCTGTTGACGCAGTCTTCCACGACGCCGCCGAGGGCTTCTCCCAGCCGCTTCTGGTCCATATCGTGCTGATACTGTCCGACGCCGATCGCTTTCGGATCGATTTTGACAAGTTCCGCCAGCGGATCCTGCACGCGCCTCGCGATGGAGGCCGCGCTCCGCTGCCCCACGTCAAAATTCGGAAATTCCTTCGTCGCCAGCGCGCTCGCGGAATAGACCGACGCCCCCGCTTCATTTGTGATCACATAAAATACTTTCTCCGGGATCGTCTTCAGATATTCCGTGATGAACTGCTCCGATTCCCGGGACGCGGTGCCGTTTCCGACCGAGATCAGCGTCACATGGTATTTCCGGATCAGTTCCGTGAGTTTTGCCCTCGCCGCCGCTTTTTTCTGCTCATTAGTCGGCGCCGTCGGGAAAATGACGGCGGTATCCAGCACCTTTCCGGTGGGATCCACGACCGCCAGCTTGCACCCCGTCCGGAACGCCGGATCCCAGCCGAGGACTGTTTCCCCGGAAATGGGCGGCTGCATGAGAAGCTGTTTCAGGTTCTGTCCGAACACATGAATCGCGCCTTCCTGCGCGTCCTCCGTGAGCATCGAACGGATCTCCCTCTCCACGGACGGCGCAATGAGCCTTGTGTAGCTGTCTTTGACCGCTTCTTTGAGGTACGGCGTCGTATTCGGGTTATCCCGGCGGATGATCTTCCTGTTCAGTCTGGACAGGATCTCTTCCTCCGGCGCCTCGATCTTCACGGTCAGGAACTTCTCTTTTTCGCCTCTGTTGACGGCCAGCGTTCTGTGCCCCGCCATTTTCCCGACAGGGCTCTCATACTGATAATACTGGGCGTAAACGGAATCCGCTTCCGGGTCCTTCGCCGTGCTCTCGAGCATGCCCTTCCGCTTCGTGAGCTCGCGCACCCACATGCGGATCTCCGGATCGTCCGCGATCCGCTCCGCGAGGATATCCATCGCGCCCTGCAGCGCGTCCTGCGCTGTCAGGATCTTCTTCTCCGGGTTGAGATACTCTTCCGCGAGGACAGCGGGATCCTGCTCTGTCTCCTGCCCCACGATCAGATCCGCCAGCGGTTCCAGCCCCGCCTCTTTAGCGATGCCCGCGCGGGTCTTTCTCTTCTGCTTATAGGGACGGTACAGATCCTCCAGGGCGACCTGGGTCATGGCCTCCCGGAACTGTTTTTCCAGTTCATCCGTGAGTTTTCCCTGTTCGCGCACGGCGGCAATGACCGTCTCTTTTCTCTCCTCAAGATTCCGGAGATAGGTCAGCCGGTCGTACAGATTGCGGAGCACTTCATCATTTAAAGATCCGGTCACCTCTTTCCGGTACCGGGCGATAAACGGGATCGTACATCCCTCGTCGATCAGTTTGACCGCCGCCTCCGCCTGCTGCGGACGGATGTCCAGTTCTTTTGCTATATAGGAACAAATATCCATTAATTATTTTTGCCTTTCAAAATATCTTCCGCTTGAAGCGATGATGAAACCGGTCGGTCATCGGACTGCCGTTTTCACAGAGCGGTTCCTATCATACCATTCTCAAACCGAATCCTCAACCTCCGCTTCCGAAAGGAAAACGCCTTTCATACTTCGTTGCTCCGTCAGCCGGGAAGGGTATCTTCCTGCGGAATATCCGTCGCGCGCAGTTCTTCCCAGATCTCCCCGAAATCGATGCTGCATTTTCCTCCGGAAACAGAGACCGGAATGACGGCATTTCCTTTGAACACCGAAGGGAAACGCAAACCTTCTCCCTCCATAAGATAAACCATCACTTCCTCGCGATCCGGATCGATCAGCCAGTACTCCTTCACGCCGGCGGAAACATATTTTGTGTATTTTACAGTCATGTCCTTTTTCCGTGTGGCAGGAGAAAGGATTTCCATGATCAGATCCGGCGCGCCAAATACCGCCCTGCTTTTTATGACCGTCTGATCACATATGACCATGATATCCGGCTGCAGCATGGTTTTCCGGTCCCGGTCGAGCTGTACATCGCACGGCGCCGTAAGCACACGGCAGGGCATTTTATGTTTTTTGATGCAGCCATGAATCTGTGCCGCGATCTCCAAAGAAACGATCTGATGCACAACGGAAGGTGCTTCCATTTTATACAGTCTGCCGTCGATCAGTTCCATTCTCTCGTCGTCCGGCAGAGCATAGTAGTCTTCCAGGGTATACTCTCCCTGCCTTTTTTCCGTTTTTTTATTGTATTGGACGCTGCTCTCCCCGACGCCGGCATATCCCCTGCCGCCGCCTCCGGCATAACTCCCATAAGAAGAATCATATGGTGCACCGGAAAGAGCTTTCTCGAGGGCCTGCAGCGTGGCATAACGCGGATGTTTTGTTGCGCCGCCAAACAGCTTCTGCAAAGTTCCGAGAGGCACGCCGGACAGCATTGCAAGCTGCTCATTGGAATATCCCAGCTCCTGCTTTCTTTTCTTCATTTCTTCAAGAGTCATGTTCTGTCCTCCGCCGCTCTTTTTTGCATCTTCCGACAGCACACTCTATTCTACCATGTACGGAGCCGTTGTCAAGCCGTTGAACCCTTTTTAAAGCCGTTTCAGAATATTTATCTATCCGTTTCTATCGACTCACAGACCTATGCACAGACCGATGCAGAGCGACACAAACCGACACAGACCGGCACGGGTCTCGTCCCGTTTTCCAGTCAGGGACCAGCCGGCCCGACCGCCTCACTTAACACGATATCCCGAAATATCCGGATGCTCTTTTCAGGGAAACGTGTTATAATCAACGCACCGCTTTAAAGCCCCAAAATGGCATTTCCGCGGCAATATACCATCAGGAGGACTCCATGACCTATTTCAAAGACATTTCCGAAAATGAACTCTCCGCATTCCACGATTCCTACAGCGGCAATCCGCTCTGCAGAGCCGTCACCAACGCGCTCTACAAGACGGCCGTCAATGATATCTCCTTCCGTCCGGCAGCCCGGAAGGACGTTCAGTTCACTTTCTCCGTCGACATTCCGACGATGAAAGTCACCAACCAGAAGGCCAGCGGCCGCTGCTGGATCTTCGCGGCGCTCAACACGCTCCGCGAACAGATCGCGAAGAAATGCAATATTCCTCAGTTTGAGCTCTCCCAGAACTACATGGCCTTCTGGGACAAACTCGAAAAAGCCAACTATTTCCTTGAGAGCGTCATCGCCCTTGCGGACCGTCCCTCGGACGACCGCCTTCTCAGTTTCATCGAGGAGACCGGCATCGCGGACGGAGGCCAGTGGGATATGTTCGTCAACCTGGTGAAAAAATACAGCGTCATTCCGAAAGCCGCCATGGAGGAGACCTTCCAGAGCAGCAACACGCGCCAGATGAACCGCCTCGTGAACACGAAGCTCCGCCAGACGGCTGCCCGCATCCGCGCCGCATATTGGGAAAATGAGACCGCCGGCTGCACTTCTGAAAATGAAACCGCTGCCGCGCAAGGCACTGTCCCCGCCCGCACATGGGCCGGCGAACCGGCTCCCATGTCCGCGCAGACGGAAGAAAAGCTCCGCGCGATCAAGGAAAATGCCCTCGATGAGCTCTACCGCATTTTCAGCATGTGCTTCGGCGAACCGCCGAAGACCTTCGATTTCGAGTACCGCGACAAGGATAAGAACTATCACATTGACCGGAATCTGACAGCGAAGGAATTTTACGACAAATACGTCGGATGGGATCTTGAAAATGACTTTGTCTCCGTCGTCAACTCCCCGACCGAGGACAAACCGTTCTATCAGACGATCACCATTGATTACCTCGGCAATGTCGCCGAAGGCCGTCCGGTGCACTACCTCAACGTCCCGATGGACGAGCTGAAATCCCTGATCATCGCCCAGCTGAAGGACGGCGAGATCGTCTGGTTCGGCTCCGACGTCGGCCACAGCGGCGAGCGCGATCTCGGGATCTGGAGCCGCGGATGCTTCGACTATGACGGCACCTTCGGCATGAAATTCGGCATGACAAAAGAAGAGCGGCTGAACAACCGCGAGAGCGCCATGAACCACGCGATGTGCGTCACCGGCGTGAGCCTCGACGAAAACGGCTCCCCTGTCAAATGGAAGATCGAGAACAGCTGGAGCGACGAGCACGGCGACAAGGGTTATTACATCATGGATGACGAGTGGTTCGACAATTTCGTCTACCAGGCTTCCGTTCACCGCAAATACCTGAGTGAGAAGCAGACAGAAGCCCTCGGCAGCGAGCCGCTGCACTTCTTCCCGTGGGATCCGATGGGGACGCTGGCGGACTGAGATTCTCCGGCCCGCACCTGATTTCCCGGGCGTTTCCGCGAAACCCGCGGACGTCTCCAAAAGAATGAAAAATCCGCAGGATTCTTCACACAAAAAACAAATTTCCATGTATACTATTCTTTAAAAGGAAAAGTACTTTTCCTTTTAAAAGCAAACGAAAAAGAAACACGATGACATCACCTGCCGCTCAGAACTATCAGGGCGGCAGATTCTTAAAAAAGGGGTTTGATTATGGCACAGGATCTTTGGTCAAAACCGGAAGACAATAATAACAATCTCGGCACAGGATGGGACAACAGCTCCCTCCAGCAGCAGGACGGCGGAAATTACGGCTGGCAGCCGCAGAATAATTACCAGCAGAACGGCTACGGCTTCCAGAACGGCGGAAATATGCAGAACGGATTCGGCTTTCAGAGTCAGAACATGGATCCCTTCGCGCAGAACGGCGCCTTCGGTGCGGCACAGGCGGCCGAATCGCTCAGCACCTATATCGGAAAGACATTCCTCTGGATGTTCGGCGGACTGCTTCTGACATTTATCGTCGCGTTCGGCATGGTATCAAGCGGCATGACTTTCCAGATGCTCTACCGGGGCGGCACGGCGATCCTCGTCGGCGTCACGATCGCGGAACTCGCCGTCGTCATTATCATGAGCGCGAGGATCCGCAAGATCTCACCGACCGGCGCGGCGGTCTGCTTCCTGATCTACGCGGCGCTGACAGGCGTGACATTCTCCATGTACTTCTATCTGTTCGATCTCGACGTGCTTATTTACGCTTTCGGCGCGACGGCACTCTTCTTCGGCGGCATGGCGGCGGCAAGCCTGATCTTCAAGATGGAACTGAGCAGCATCCGTCCGTACCTGTTCGGCGGCCTCATTTTCCTGATCGTATTCGGCATTCTGTCGATGATCTTCAACCTCGGCGCGTTCAACACCATGGTCTGCTACATCGGCATCGCGATCTTCCTCGCGTACACCGCGTATGACACCGCCAAGATCAAACAGAACTACTACTATTATCAGGGCAATGCGGATCTGCTGAAGAAGGCATCCATCTTCTCCGCTCTGGAACTGTATCTCGACTTTGTCAATCTGTTCCTGTACATTCTGCGCCTGCTCGGAAGAAACAGAAAGTAAGGTCAAAGCAGGTCTGGTTCATTTATAAGAAAATGAAAGAGCTCTACCCGGAGATCGACGCCGAGCGCGCCGGCACCGGCGAAGAGCTCTCGGACAATCCGCAGGTGCAGGCGGCGTATCTGGGAGGACTGTAAGAGCAATTCCGCACCTTGGCGGATTTTACTATGTTGTTTTTATAAAGTCTCTTTGGGCAATACAACCCGCTTCGTCACGAATCCGAACGGATCTTTCTCCACCCGCAGAACAAAATCAAATATATCGTGCTTTATGCACATCCAGAAATCCTGCTCCGGAAAAACGCTCTGGTTTTCCGGAGCAAAAAATTTTTCTGCGCCGTTATACCGCATCGCCTGCAGTTTTTCATCGAGATCCGGCATTTCTTCGCCGAGAAGCAGACAGCGTATATATTCCGCGCACAGCTCGTCCTCCGGATTTGTTCTTGTTCCCATTGTTCCCATGCTCACCAGGGACACTTCGACGGGGTCCTTTTCAAGAATATAATCGGCGATCGCGCGCGCTGTCGTGAAGCTGCCGGCCAGGAGTTCGGCGGCATTTTCAGCGGCGACAATTCCCTGCGTGCCGGCGCTGGTCGTATGGAGGATCACTTTCCCCGCAACGGCTTCCGGGATGACCTGGGAGGGGGAATTTCCGTAATCAAAGCCTTCACACTTCACGCCCTTTCTCTCCCCGATCAGAACACTCCCAGGAAACTGTTCATGCAGCGAAAATGCCTGCTCAATGCTTCCCACCGGCCGGATCTCTTCCGCTCCCATCGCGTACAGATAGCTCTCCAGTGAAAACGCCCGGAACACATCAATGATGACGGTGAGCCCGACGGCCTTTTCTGCCCCTTCGAGCAGGTGAAGATGGTGGATCTGTCCGGTATATTTTTTACGCATTCTGCTGTCTCCTCATAGTGCTGCGGATTACTCTGTGATAATATAAACTATAGCTTATCGAAAGCGGCAAAGCAAATTACTATAGTATGGGCTCCGGGGGACGACGCGTGAGCGAGAGAGAATGAGTAAGGCGCTTTCGGAGCCGGAGAGAACCGTCCCCACTGGTTCCCCATTCGCTCAAGGAGGTAAATTATGGCACTCGCAACCCTGAATGTTTACTCCCGCGCTCTCAACATGGACACCACGATGCTCCTGATCCTGCCGGAGCAGCGCATGCAATGGGCTTCGCCCATCGGCGATCACAAGTTTAAAGTACTGTATCTTCTGCACGGCCACTGCGGCGACCACACGTCCTGGCTGAAGGACAGCCGCATTGAGTGGTATCTGCGCGGGACCGATACCGTGGGTGTTTTTCCTTTTGGCGACCGGGCATTTTATGTGGACGGCGTCCTCTCGCACCGCTATCAGACATTTCTTGCGGAAGAACTGCCGATCATTCTTCACAATTATTTCCCGCTCACGGACAAGCCGGAGGAGACGTTCATCGGCGGTCTGTCCATGGGCGGCTACGGTTCTCTCAATATCGCTATGAATTATCCGGAAAATTACGGCGGCGTGATCGCGCTCTCTTCGCTGATCGATCCGTTTGAAAAAATGGATCCCGATTTTGTAAAAGAGAGAGGCGGTCCGGAGCTGGGCGATCCGGACGGAGAGAAGAATCATGAG
Organism: Lachnospiraceae bacterium; assembly: GCA_015057835.1. Classification (GTDB taxonomy): domain Bacteria; phylum Bacillota; class Clostridia; order Lachnospirales; family Lachnospiraceae; genus Chordicoccus. Next base: position 17,848 of record SVDL01000009.1, on the reverse strand, counting down.
GCCATTTTCGGGAATGCGGACAATTTCTACGGATCAAAATATGATCTTTATGAATGCATGAAAAAGCTGAATGAAAAATCCGGTCCGAAGCCGAAATTCCTCATGCTCTGCGGCGACAATGATTTCCTTGTGCTTCAGAACCGGAAATTTGCCGAGACAGCGAAAGCCCTTCCGGGCATCGACCTGACCTATGAAGAGAGCCCGGGCATTCACAACTGGGATTTCTGGGATCCGGCGGTGGTGCGCGGACTGCAGTATTTCGGAATTAAATAACGGATAAAATCGTCAGTCAGACTAAAAAACAGCGGCCGCATCTCAAACGAAGATGCGGCCGTTTTTTTATGTGATCTTATGTTTTTGCTTTCTCATGCATTTTGTGTTTTTTTAGGCTTTGTGTGATCCAACTGTGTTGATGGTCTTATTTCGCCATATTTTCAAGCACGATCTTCGTCCAGGCGGAATAGACCTTATTCCCCGCCGACGTGCGTTCCGGGTGGAACTGTACGCCGTAGATCGGTTTGGAAGTATGCTCAATCGCTTCGATCGTGCCGTCCGACGAATCCCACGCGACCGCGACGAGCCCGGAACCCAGCCTGCTCACCGCCTGATGATGTGCGTGGACGAAACTCTGGGAGCCGCCGTACTGTTTCGCGAGGAGGCATCCTGACTTAAATTTCACCGTTCTGCTCTTTTTGTGTCCGTTCCCGATATGCTGGTTCAGCGTTCCGCCGAGGGCGACATTGATCACCTGCTGCCCTCTGCAGACGCCGAAGACCGGCTTTCCGGCGTTCATAAATGCTTTCACCGCCTGGATCTGCAGCCTGTCCCGCGTGAGGTCGCAGTCTGCTGTGTAACCGCTCCTCGACGCGCCGTACATCGACGGCGTCACATCGCCGCCGCCCGGAATGACGACCGCGTCATATTTGGAGGGATCGATCTTCGAACTGCTGTACACCGTCGTGACCGTGCAGCCGTAAGCGCGGAATTTGTCAGCGATCTGCTTATTGAAACTCTGATTGTCCACCATCAGGATCCGGGGATTCCGGAAGATCGTTTTCAGTGTGGCAAATGCGAACGGCCCGTACTGCTTATCCGTATACGCGCGGACTTTGTACTGATAATTGGTATTCTTCCCGAGCCCGGTATCCGTAAATTTCAACGCTGTCAGCGTCTTTATTTTCACGCCGTTCCGGTAGATCTCATAGCCCTTCGCGCCTTTGACGGCGCTCCAGGTAAGTGTGATCTTATTATTATAGGCTGCGGTTCCCTTCAGGTTCTTTACCGCCAGCGAGTTGTTCAGCGTTTTGCCGCCTTCCGACGCCGTTACCTTGTGCAGGCGCCATTTCTGCGCTTTCGTCTGATTCGCGGTGTACTGCTGGACATTGGTGCCGTTTGCATTTTTCGCGCAGTCGACATCCAGCGCTTTTCCGGAGCCTGCGTTTATAATGTAATAATAGCCGCCGCCGGCATTTACGAAACGCCACAGCTGCGCTTTGGTGTGGTTGACATTGTACTGCCAGACATTTGCCTTATTGCTTTTGGAGGCATATTTTACATCCAGGGCTTTTCCGGAGCGGACATTTGTGATGATATAGTAGTTGCCGTACTTCGTCAGCCGGAACTGCTGGGCTCCGGTGCCGTTCTCCGTGTAGATCTGGACATTGGCCTGGCTTGCCCGGGACCCTCCTTTGATATCCAGCATCATGAAATTACCGACGCCGGAGGAGATGGTGTAGACTCCTTCCCCGGGATACGCATCTGCGTGCGCATTTACGGAACTGAAACATACAGCAAGAAAAAATACTGCAATTGCTGACAGGAACAAGACAACTCTTTTCGCTTTCATTTTGAGTACTCCATGCTGTGCTGCGAATCCGAATGTATTGTTAGTAAGAATGCTTTCTTTATTATAGTTCTTTTATTTTATAACGCAATATTCATATAAGTTCGGCTGTTCATATCTTCTGATATTGTGCAATATTCACATATTTTTTCTTCTGATGTGTCTCCGCCGTTTTTACGCTATAATGGAGCTGACCGGAAAATACAAATCAAATTCCGCAGACGGGACAATGGAACCGGCCGCGGATCTGATCACAGAAATAAGCAAGACGGCCGATGGAACCGGCCGTGGATCTGATCACAGAAATAAAAAGGAGCAATCTGCATGAGACTGTTTATCGCGATACGCCTGTCCGACGAAATGAGATCTTCCCTGCTGGAAACCATGCACGCCTTTAAGAAGAACGGCGTGAAGGGAAGTTACGTCCCCGGGCAGAACCTGCACCTCACGCTCGCATTTATCGGGGAGACAAAAGAAACCGCAGCCGTCAAAGCCGCGATGGACTCGCTGAAATGGAAACCCTTCAGGCTGTCATTTTCGGAAATCGGTTCTTTCGGCGATCTGGTCTATGCGGGCTGCAAAGGAAACCAGGGCCTGAACGGACTTGTGAAGGATCTCCGGGCGGCGCTTGACGCGCAGGGGATCCCGTATGACCGTAAGAAATTCGTGCCGCATATCACGCTGATCCGAAAATGCGCCGGCCGCTGGCAGGGCACCGCTGCCCCGAAGGGCGAGATGATGGTCAAGGGGATTTCTTTGATGAAATCTGTGGAGAAAGATGGAAAAAGAGTCTATACGGAAATATATTCTGTATAACTGAAAAACATCGCCTGCATGTTGATATAACTTGACTCTTTTGTTTCTTCTGTTCTAATCTGAATAAAACAGATCGGTATTGAATACTATTGTTTTCAGCAAGGAGGTATTTTTTATGTCTGAAATTTTAGATCTTATGAAGACACGCCGCAGTATCCGCAAATTCAACGCGGAGCCGGTGGCAAAAGAAGAGATCGAAAAGGTCATCGAAGCCGGGCTCTATGCCGCGAGCGGCATGGGCAAACAGTCCCCGGTCATCGTCGCCGTCACGAACAAAGAACTCCGGGACCGCCTCTCGAAGATGAACCGCGAGATCGGCGGATGGGAATTTGATCCTTTCTACGGCGCACCGGTCGTTCTGATCGTGCTTGCGGACAAGTCCGTGCCGACTTTCGTCTACGACGGCAGCCTTGTGCTCGGCAATATGATGCTGGAAGCCCACGAGCTGGGCCTCGGCAGCATCTGGATCCACCGCGCGAAACAGGAATTTGAAAGTGAAGAGGGAAAAGAGATCCTTCGCTCCCTCGGCATCGAAGGCGACTACGAAGGCATCGGCCACTGCGTGATCGGGCACTTTGACGGCGAACTTCCCGGCATTATTGCCAGGAAAGAAAACCGGGTTTTCTGGGCGGAATAAATGTCGCATCGGTGACACAGTCCGGCTGTTTCATTTTCGGGAGATGAAAATCAGGCCTTCCCTGATTTATTTTCGGGAAATGAAAATCAGGCCTTCCCTGATTTATTTTCGGGAAATGAAAATCAGGCCTTCCCGGATTTATTTTCGGGAAATGAAAATCAGGCCTTCCCGGTCTCATTTTCATGTTCGGAATTCTTTCATTTTCAGAATTCTTTCATTTCCCGAGTTTTCTCTTATTCTCCGAGAATCATCCGGAGCAGTTTCGTTTCCTGCTCCTCCGACCGCTTTGTGAAAATGTTGATGGCGTTCCGCGTCATGGAGCGCTCATAAAACGCCGGAAACAGGAATCCAAACTCCGGCATATCCGGCTCATAGTCAAACAGAACCGGCGCGATAGTGCAGATCAGGAAATCATAGACCGCCTCGGAACCTTCCAGGTACTCGCCGTCCGCCGCTTTTGACTTGATATCGTAACTACCGTGATAGATGTAAATCGCCGCGTCCGGACTCTTCGAATAATTCTTCGCGATCTGCTCATAGAGGATCTCCATGAGCAGGTCGTTTTTTAATTCGCACTGGAGAACCCCGTTCAGAAGCTGGTAGAAGCTGCCCTTTCCCATGGCATTTTCCGGGATGATATAGCCCTTCAGCTGGTCATTTGTTCTTCCGAAGGGGATCGTCTTCGCCATCTCGAGATTCTGCTTTTTATCCGCGGGTTTGAGCCCGATAAAACTGGTGTTGAACGTATCGTCAAGCTCACCGTGTTTGTCGAGGTAGCAGCCCGCCACTCTCGTAAAACAGTTCCTTGAGAGCGTCATGCGGCGCGTGAGCTCCAGCATGTCTTCTCTGTCGATCCGGTAATCCTTTGCCATATGTTCCCTCTCCTGTCATCTGTCTGCACTGGTTGTGAGGCAGATGGATTTTTCTGATGCCGCATACCGCTGCTAATCATGTTATACTCTTGTCAGCAGCCCGGCATAGCTGTTCTGACTCTATTGATGTCGATTTTGATTCTATTGATGTCGAATTGCTCCTGTCACATGCCAGATCATTATAAACAAAGGACGACCTTCTATGCAAATCAATATGGATCTTGAATACGTGAAAATGGAAATCTTCATCCCGGAATCGCATTTTCCCTCCCTGCAGAAAGCGCTGGCAGAGATCGGTGCCGGCCACATCGGGAACTACGACTGCTGCCTCTCCTACAGCCTTGTCACGGGCACCTGGCGCCCGCTGGATGGAACACATCCTTTTATCGGATCCGTGGGCGAGATCAGCTCGGAGCCGGAACTCAAAGTAGAAGTGACAGTAAAAGCAGAGAAGATCCGTGAGACCCTCTCCGCCATCAAGGCTGTGCATCCTTATGAAGAACCGGTCATCAATGTGATTCCGCTGATCGGGACCGGGCTGTGACACGGGACTGACGGAAGCTTTCATCTTTTTCGGTCGATCCAGCTTCCTTTCAGGCTTTTCGTCCTATTTTTCAGTCACAGACAGCCATCTTCTTCAGTCGGTCAAGCTTCCTCTTGATTTGACATGCCTTGGCCTGGCTCAAGGTGCCGGCGGCAGGCATTGCTTTTGAAGATTATCTTGATCTGACATGCCTTGGTCTGGCTCAAGGTGCCGGCGGCAGGCATTGCTTTTGAAGATTATCTTGATTTGACATGCCTTGGCTTGGCTTTACGTGCCGGCGGCAGGCATTGCTTTTGAAGATTATCTTGATTTGACATGCCTCGGCCTGAATCAAAGCTCCGCCGAGAGGCATTCCTCCGCTTTCACTGATAATAAGACAAAAGAGAAAGGCCAAAAATAAGGAGCCAAGGAGAACCGTCCCCTTGGCCCCTGCATTGGCCCCTGCCAGAAATAGCAATCCTGATTATTACTCCAGTTTAAATCCCCAGATATAGCAGTCGCGCGTACCGACTACAAGATAATTCTCGTAGACCGCCGGCGACGCCTCGGTCGGGCTGCCCTCTTCGCTGAGGACGTAGTCCGTGACGGTCTCGCCGGTAATGCCGTCGAGCATGTACATCTTGCCGCCGCCCGTCGCGTAGATGACTTTTCCGCTGCCGTCCGAGTTGTAGACGCAGACCGGGGAGGACCAGGCGTAGACGGCCTCGTGTTCCCACTTGACTTCGCCGGTCTTCTTGTCGATGCAGGCCAGCACGCCGCTGTACTCGCCGCCGGTCATGGAGACGGTCGCGTAAATGTAATCGGAAAGCCCTTTGTCGCCGCAGGCAATCGTCGACTGCACGCCGCCCGAGAGGCCGCTCTGCGAATAGCATTCATATTCCGTCTTCCACACGATCTCGCCGTTTTCGGCGTCGATCTTCCAGATCGGAACCATCGCGGTCGAGTCGGATCTCCACCCGAGGTGGAACGACGTTCCGACATACAGATACAGGTGCCCATCCTCGATCGAAAGCACCGGCGTGGAATTGGAGTCATCCAGCGTATCCTGCGCCCACACGACGCGGAGCGTGTTGAGGTTGATGCACATCAGGTTTCCGCCGTTGTCCGTGACGAACATGTAGCCCTTGTAGATCGCGGCGCTGTCTTCGATACCGAGCCAGTATTTCTCGGAACCGGAGCGCGTGCCCTTATACCGCCAGCGGATCGTGTCGCCCGGGTCGATGGAGAGCGTGCCCGCCGCCTCGTCATACTTCGTATTCAATTTCATGATGTAAATGATGCCGTTCTCGCCCGGATAGAGCAGCGTGTCCGAATCCGCGTCGACCAGCGCCGAGGAGTCGAAATAGCTCAGCTTTCCGCGCCAGGAGTATTCGTCCACACATCCGAAGGTATACATGACCGAGCAGTCCAGCAGATTGATGATAAATGCTCTCGACCGCCCGTTGTCGGAATCGTATCCCGAGCCGACGTACATGATCGGATAGCCTCTCGGATCCAGCGCGCCGGCGCCTTTGAAGGCAAATCCCACATTCATCGTGTCGCGGGTCGCCTCCCCGGTCTTAAGATCTGTGAAGTAAATGCGGCCGTCCAGGCACGCGTAAATGACCTCGACCAGCTCATCGTCTTCCTTCGCCCAGTCATACATGTTCATGTGCTGCTTGGTCGCTCTCGGCCATTTCACGATCAGAGGCTGTCCGGTCCATCCGCTGCCGCTCCAGGTCTTGCCCTCGTATTCCAGCGTGCCGGTCTCTCTTCTCCATACCTTGTTAAAGTTGAACGTGGTCATATTGGCGAGACCGTAGGTCGGGTTGTTGCGGAAGTTATTGCCGCGGAACGTGATGATTCCGTTAACGTCCGTGTAGTCCTCCGGAAGGCCGAAGTCGATATTGTACCAGAGATTATATTCTTCTCTGGGCGTCGCGGAGTCGTCGTTCCATTTTGTCTCTGTCTTTTCAATGTAATTGGACGGTTTGGTATTTTCCGTGGAATACGGCTCAAATGGGATCGCTTCCGCTTTTACTTCGGACTGCGCGGCGGCGGCATTTTCCTGACCGGTTCCTGCTGCTTCGGGATTTTCCGGGTCAAGCGCGCCTTCGGCGGTATTTTCCATACCTTCCGCGTTCTGATCCGCCGCTGCTTCCGTATTGGCCTTCGAGTTCCCGGTCTTCTCTTTTTTCGAGCCGCAGCCCTTGACGAGAAGGATGACCATGAGCAGCACGAACAGAACGCCCGCAATGCCGATCTCCATCTGCATGACCCGTTTTTTGCGGGCTTTCAGCTGCTGTCTGCGCTTTTTATCCCGCGCTCTCTGGATCCGCTGTTCTTCCGTCAGGACGGAATCTTCTTCGCGCTGCGAGGCCGCCGCTCCGCTCTTCTCACGGGACGCATTTTCCCCACGCTGGCGGGATGTTTTTCTTTCGCTTCCGGTCTCCTCATTTTCTTCGAGGATATCTTCCCATTTATCTTCCTCTGAGAACATGTTCTTCCTCCGGGTCGGGTAAACTTCTTTATTCCGCAGATCGCTCTGCGCTGCAAATACCTTTATACCGCAAAAAAAGCGGCCGCTCCGCCGCTTTTTTTATATACAGCCGTGCTTGTAGATTATAGCACAGTTTTAATGTCACTGCACAAAGTTCTGCTGATTCAGCACAGCTTATGCTGATTGTATTTTTGCCGCATTCCTTAAATGTCAGACGCAGCATCGATGCCTTCCATCCGGCAGCCGTGCTTTCTACAGCTGCGCCGTGATCTCGATCTCACCGCTTCCTTTCGGGGACGCGGTTATTTTCCCGCGATGAGCCTCCGCGATGGACTGCGCGATCGACAGGCCGATGCCGAACCCTCCTTTTTCCGAGGAACGCGACTCGTCGCCGCGGTAGAAGCGGTCGAACATGTGGGTGCACATGTCGGCGGTGACATTTTCCGCCGTATTGCTGACTGTCAGAATGATATTTTTATTTTTCCGGAAAAGCTTCAGGGCGATCTTCCCGTTTTCCGTGCTGTATTTTACCGCATTGTCGAGAAGGATCGACGTCAGTTTCCGGATCTGCGCCTCATCGCCGGTGTATTCCAGCATGGGCTCGATATCTGTCGTAAAGGTTTTTCCCGCCACAATGGCTCTCGACTGGAATGACGAGGCGGTCTCCTCCACGACGTCCGAGATCGGGAATCCGATCATCACGGTATCCGTGCGGCCCTCGTCCATTCTTGCAAGATAGGTCAGTTCTCCGGTGAGATCCGCAAGCCGCTTTGTCTGATTTTTGATGTCATTGACCCACTCATTTTCCCCGATCTCCATCTCGAGGACCGCCGCATCCGCTTCAATTACGGCGATCGGCGTCTTGAGCTCATGACCGGCATCGGTGATAAATCCCTTCTGCTTCTGGTAGCTCTCCGCCACGGGTCGCAGGATCTTACCCGAGGCGAACACGATCAGGACCGTCACCAGCGCGAATGCCGCGAGCGAGACGAGGAGGCTCGTGAGGAGGAAAGACTGGGCATTTCCGAGAGATCTCGTGCAGTCGAGGAACACGACCACGCGCCCGCTGCCGGTATCTCTCACAAGGTAACGGTAATCATCAAGAAATCCGGAGGTCTTATTTCCCGCCAGCACCTCCTGCGCGTATTCTCTCGCTTCGGAGGAGGAAACTGCCGCGATATTTGCTGTCGAGACGGACAGGATCTTCCCCGTCTCATCCGCCGTCACGGAAAAATAACGGGACTCGAAGCGCGTCTCCTCGGAGAAAATATTTCTTTTATGGAAGAAGGAGCTGTCTCTGGAAAATGCCTCTTTCCTGTCAGGAGGGATGTCCTCATCAAATGCGTCGTCGTCAAATGCGTCATCTTCGTCATACGCGTCGTCTTCATCGTGCGCGTCATCTGCATCATACGCGTCGTCTTCGTCATTCGCGTCATTTTCGTCAATGCCGTCATCGTCCGCATCGTCGTCAAATGCCTGCTCCCCGCCGAATCCTCCCGGATTTCCGGGCGGCATCATTCCGTTCGGGCGGAACTGGTTATTATCCGGCATTTCCCCGTCGTTGTCGGCGATCATGGCGAGCAGCGTGTCGGCGTCATTTGCGACGCTCCGATAGTTGAACAGGTTAATGCTCCCCATCATGATGATGAGGACCAGAAGCACAGCGAGCATCGCAGTCAGTATGAATCGTCTTCTAAGTTTCCTGATCATAGATTCCTTTCGGGCAGCAAACAGCAGCCCTGGCATCGCCCGAACGACTTTTGCCAAAGGAGCCCGGAGACGCGTTTTTTTCGTTTCCAACACACTTCCGAATGGGCTCACATTTTCTCGAGTACATACCCCGCGTTGCGCTGCGCCCTGATCCTGATGTCGGCGTTCAGCGCCTGAAGCTTTTTGCGGAGATAGGAAATGTAGACCCAGACCACATTGATCTCCGCCTCGGTATCATATCCCCAGATCTTTTCGAGAAGGCGCTCCGCGGAGATCACCTGGTTCTGATTCCGGAGGAGCAGCTCCATGATCTGGAATTCCTTATTTGCCAGCTGATAATGCCCCGTGGGCGTGGAGAGCTCGAACCGGGCGAGATTCAGCGTCACATTTCCCAGACGGAGGTCATTGTCGGGCACGGCCTGCGCATTTGCCCCGGTTCGCAGCATCGCGCGGATTCTCGCCAGAAGTTCCGGCGGGGCGAATGGCTTCGTCAGGTAATCATTTGCCCCGAGATCGAGGCCCGCGACTTTGTCGTCGATTTCCGATTTTGCCGTGAGAAGCAGGACCGGGATCGTATTTCCCTTCGCGCGCAGTTCTTTGAGAACGGTCAGGCCGTCCTTTTTCGGCATCATGATGTCCAGAATGACGCCGTCATAATTTTCCGCCTCGAGATAATCCAGCGCTTCCTCCCCGTCGTACACGGCGTCCACGGAATAGTTGCCGTGCTCGAGGATCTTCACCAGCGCCTTGGACAGGGATTTCTCATCCTCCGCAAGTAAAAGCCTCATAAGTCCTTCTTTCCGTCACCGGTCCCTGACCGGAATGATCTCGATCCAGTATCCGTCCGGATCCTCGATAAAATAAATGCCCATCGCGTGGTTCTCGAAGCAGATGCATCCCATCTCTTCGTGTTTTTTGTGCGCCGCCTCAAAATCCTCGGCCTGCATCGCGAGGTGGTATTCGATCTCGCCGAGGTCGTAGGGCTCCGTGCGGTCCTTCATATAGGTGAGTTCCAGACGGAAATTGGTCCTTCCGCCGTCGCCGAGGAACACGATGGTAAATTCCGGCTTGTCGTTGACGCGCACGGGTTCCAGTCCCAGCGCTTCCTTGTAGAACGCGAGACTTTTTTCGAGATCAAGCACGTTGAAATTGAAATGGTTAAATGAAAACATACCCTACTCCTCTCACTTTTGAATCACGATCAGGGAGATCGGCGGATAAGGCCGCCCCTGATTTATCAGAAAATGTTCAACAGATGCATATTCATTGTATAAAACATTGGTGTACTGATTGTAAACGCGGATCCCGCCGTTTTCGAGGCAGTGCAGCATGACGGTATGGATCGACCATTTCCGCTCCCCGTTCCAGAAGGTGAGAATGCCGCATCCCGCTTCCGCGAGGATCTCATCGTAGCGTTCGGCGTCCTTTGAGGGATACATTACCGCCTCAGCCTTAAATCTGGCTAAAATTCCGTTATATTTTCTTTCTTCCCGGAGCACTTCGTTGAGATACTCCCGGATCGCGTCCGGCGTCGTCCCGAAGCTCCCTAAAAGCGCCAGGCCTTTTTTCTCAAATGCCTCCGCGATCTCCCGGATATCCCTCCGTCCCCCGAGGTACCGCAAAAGATTATAGACGGCGATCACTTCGCACCCGTTGAACCGCATCCGGTAAATGCCATAGCGCAGAAGATCCGCCGGTCCCCCGCCGTTCTGTTTTCCGATATAGCCGTCGATGGGATCAAACTGCCCGTTATAGCGGTTATTCCGGGCGGAGACAGCACGCATCACGCCTCTGCCGAAATAATATCTGCTGCCGGAAGCGGCGATATGGTTCCGGGCGATGCTGTTTTCGTAGCGGAGCCGGAATCCGGTCACTTTTTTATAGGGAAGGGATACTTTCAGCGCTGTTTCATTTTCGGAAAATGCAGGCCCGGAAGGCGCTGCAGTGGCTGCTGCGGCTGCATTTTCCGGATCTGCGGAAAATGCGTCCTCCCGCGATTCCATTTCCGAAAGGATCTTGCGGAACCGGAAAATAAAGAGTCCCGTGCAGGTCAGCGCCGCCAGTGCGTCCGCGGCTGCTTCTGCCCAAAAGACACCCATAACGCCCAGGAAACGGGGCAGGATCAGAGCAAGCGGGATGAGAAGGATCACTTTGCGGAGCAGGGCGATAAACAGGGATATTTTCGCCTCATCCATGGAAATGAACATGTTCTGGAAGGTGCGCTGCAGCCCGAAGATCAGCATGCCGGCAAGGAATACGGGCATGACCGCGCTGACGGTCCGGATCAGTTCGGGGTCGCTCGTGAACATTCCCGAGAAGACGGCCGGGAACAGCATGAGCAGAAGCGTCATGACGAAATTGTAGCCGACCATGACGGTGCCCATTACTTTCAGGCCTTCTTTGAGACGCCCGGCGTCACCGTGTCCGAAATTGTAGCTGATGACAGGATTTGCCCCCTGCGAGAAGCCGGTCAGCGGAATGCTGATGAACTGCATCGCGCTTGTCATGATGGCCAGCGCACTCACGTAAATATCGCCGTAATGCGCGAGAGACCCGTTCAGGACAAATCCGATCAGACTCTCGGTAACGCTCATGACAAACGGAGAGATGCCGAGGGAGAGCATGGATACGACCATGTCTTTCCGGAGCCTGAGATTCTCTTTCTTTATTCGGAGCGAGGCCCTGGGAGATAACAGAAACCAAAGGATAAAGCCGCCGCTTAAAGCGAGTGAAAATACCGTCGCGATCGCGGCGCCGCGCACTCCCATATGGAAGCCGAACATGAGGATCGGGTCGAGGACGACATTTGTGACTGTCCCGAGGAGCACGGCGATCATCGCCATGACCGGCCTTCCCTGCGCATTGATAAAGGAGATCAGACCGATCGTGACCATTCCGAAAATAGTACCGATGAGGTAGATGGAGAGATACTCCGTGCTGTAGCCGATGGTTTTATCGGATGCGCCGACCGTCCGGAGGATCAGTTCCATGAAGAGATACAGGATGAGCATCATCACTACAGAGGAAATGACCAGAAGCGTCAGACCGTTTCCGAGATACTGCTCCGCCTTTTTCCGGTCGTCCTGTCCGAGCGCGATGGAAGTCAGAGGGCCTCCGCCGCCGCCCACGATCATCGCGAAGGCGGCAACGAGCATAATGACCGGCGAGCAGACGCCGACGCCCGCGAGAGCGTCGGTCCCGACCTCCGGGAGATGGCCGATGTAGATCCGGTCGACAATATTGTACAGAAGATAGACGATCTGTGCCGTAATGCACGGGATCGCCATCTTCATGATCAGCGGCCACATGGGCGCTGTGCCGAATTCATTTTCGTAACCGGAATTCCGGGATTTCTCAGCCATTCTGTTCTTGTGTTTCAAAGTATGATGCCTTTTTGGATTCGGCATCCGTCAATCCAGTCAATAAATCCCCTTACCGGTACCACCAGTCCGTCGTATCAATATTATTATAATATCTCTGGTTCGGAATGATCTGCCCGTTCCGGATCTCAAAGACCTCCCAGATGACGCCCGACTGGCCTGTCGGCACGTGGAATGTCGCGATGAGGCCGGAGGAGGAGTAGACATTGACGACTGCGCCGGAATTGGACATGTCGAAGGATGTCGGCGTCCCGTGGCTGCAGTTGGTGTAGTCCACGACGTAATATTTGTAAAGTCCGTCCTTCACCACCGGGATCGTGATCGTCTCCGGTCCGTAGCTTGTCGTGTCGTCGACGTCGAGGTTGTCGCCGACGGCATCCGTCGGATTGCTGTAGAAAATGTGATATCCCTCGTCCCCGAGCGAACTGTCGTAAGGCGTAAACAGGTGGGAGTCGAGGTCATACGGCCACTCTCCCCAGGAGAGGACGATTCTCATTTCGCCCGCCGGGAGCGACGGCGAGAAATGGATCTCCACGGTGCCGAGATCGATCCGGATCACGATATTGACGTAAATAATATCGTATCCCGACTTGATGACCTCCACCGTATACATGCCGGGCGGAAGCTGAATATTGCAGTTTCCGAGGGAATCCGTCGTGCCGCTCGCGATAATTTCCGTGTCCTTCGCGTTGAGGCCGTAGCGGATATTGATCTGCGCGTCCGGGACCGCCATCATGTCCACGCCGTTCGCCGCATAGTTGAGCGCGTCCCTGACCTGCAGCACCTGCTGGTAGACCGCCGAGCTCTGCGGCGTGACATAAATCGTGTCCACGTAGGTGTAGAGCACGCCGACGATAATGGTAATGTCATAAACAATGATCGTGTCGCATCCCGGCGTCACAATGACCAGCCGGTAGGAATCCGGATTTCCGGGGACCGCGATATAATAGGATCCGTCCTCCGCCGGGGTGCACATATACAGATACTCGTTGTCTTTCCACAGGTAAATGTGCGCGTCCGTCCTCGCCGTCTCATCGGGATTGTAGACAAGGCCCGTGATCCAGCTGATGCTGGCCGCGCCGAGCACCGTATTATAGGTGTTATACGCCGCGTTGAGAATATTTTTCTCCGCCTCGTCATAAGCGGATTTGGAGGAGGCGTCGAGCTGGTCGTACTGCGTCTCACCGCCGTTATTGTTCTCGCTCATGGATGCCGATCCGATGCAGTAATTCCGGATGTTTCCGCCGGAGACGATCCTCCATTTGACCATGCAGTCGCTGTTGAAATAGAACCGCTGGCCGTCCTTTGTCGGCACCGCGTAAGAGGGGACGTAGTTAATGTCATCCCTCACAAACACGAAACTGACCTTCCCGCTGTCAGTATAGTAATAGTCCGTGATCTCGAGATGATCCTGAAAATACTCGATACTGACGATCTTATTGACCGCGCCGTTGCCGGGATTGGTATAGATCTCATATTCCATCTTGTTGCCGGTAGCCGCGTTGACAAATGACTTTCTGGACACAAGATAGCTGTTGATCTTCCCGTCCGTCGAGCGGTCCGGGTACACATCCTCCAGCGTGTAGAAAAGAGTTCTGTCCCAGGCCAGAGAGGCATTTCGGACAGGCGTGTAATTATTGGCGTAAATATCAATGACCTGCGCCGTCGCCCCCGTATTCAGTTCCGCGATCTGCTTTGCGAGATCTCCGTTCGAGATCGTGATGTCCTGGTCCGTGATCTTCGGCGCTCCGCTCAGGGACGCGCCTGTCATCTCACTGCTGCCCTGCGACTCCGCCGCGCCGCTCAGGACCTGTCCGGCTTCCTGATTGGTCATGCCTCCGGGAGAAGTCCCGCCGTTTCCGGGCGTTCCTTCCGCGCCCTGCCCGCTGCCGTTTCCGAGTCCCGGGAGAACGCCCTGCGGACTGCCGGGTTCCCCGGTTCCGTTCTGCCCTTCCGCCGAGCCGTTCTGCCCTTCCGCCGAGCCGTTCTGCCCTTCCGCTGAGCCGTTCTGTCCGGCGGTACCGCTCTGACTGCCCGGCGCCCCGTTTTGTCCGGCGATAGCCGGCAGGCTCTCATTTCCGGAAGTATCCGACGTGGTATCTCTATTTCTGTTTCGCAGCAGAAGCATAACTCCTGCCCCGACACACAGGGCAAGAAGTCCCGCAATGATCCCGATGAGGATCGCCTTTTTTCTTCTGTCCGAAGGTGAAGGCACCCCTCTGATCAGGGGATCCTCTTCGAAGCCGTCCGGTCCGTCAAATCCCGGATGCTGGCCGCCGCCGGGATTCCACTGCTGTCCGCCGGTCTGCATCTCATGATCGGACGCTCCGCCGGGCGCGCCTTCCGACGGCACGAATGTGCCGCAGTTCGGGCAGAATCTTCCGCCCTTCTCGATCGGGGTTCCGCAATTCGGGCAAAACATTTCTCGACCTTCCTTTCTCACGAAATCCTGTATTTCATCGACAGCTCCGATGGCACGATCCCGACATTTCCGCTGATAGCCTGTCTCCTTCGCGGCAGCCCGGAAATCAGATCATCCGCTGATCCGCGGCCGCTTTTCCGGCAGCTCCAGCACGTCACCGACCACATATTTTCCGAGCATTTCGAAAATATCGTCGTAATCAAACTCATCGTACTCATGAACGCCGTGCTTGTCGGCGAGCTCCGGCGTATAGTCCTTGAGGAGCATGACCCGGAGATTGGTAAACGCCTCGTCGTAATGCGTGACCGTCGGGATCAGTTTCGGGTTCTCCACGGAAACGACGGAATTTCCGTCGGCGTCCATGGAAAATGAAAGCGTGCACTCAAGGACCATTCCCACGAGATGGTCCATATCCTTCTGCCCGGAAATGAAATTGCCGATCGAATAGACGACAAATACCTGCCGGCCGTCGGACGTCTCGATCCGGGTGTAATCCTGTACGACATGGGGATGGGTCCCGATAATGAGATCCGCGCCCCATTCCGCGATATTTTTGGCGGTCGCCCGCTGCTCGTCGTTAATGGCGTGCTTGTCCTCGTCGCCCCAGTGGCAGCTCACAATGACGCAGTCCGCCTTCTCTTTTGCTTTCTCGATCTGATATTTGATGAGATTCTTCTCACTCAGGAAAATGACTCTGCCGCTCTCCTCGTTGGAATCCTCATTCATACCGTATGTATATGTCAGAAATGCAATCTTGTGCCCCTTGCACTCGTAAACAGGGATATAATCCGTATCCTCCCAGAGGCCCGTCGTGAGAATGTCCTCCGGCATCTCGTCGCGGTAAAAATATTTCATGGCGCGGACGCCGGCATTTCCGTAATCATACGTATGGTTGCTCGCGACAGAAAAAATGCGGAATCCGATGTCGTAAAGGTCCTTCGCATCCTGTCCCGGCGTGGAGAATCTCGGGTAATTGGAAGCCGGAAACTGGTCGTTGCAGATGGTCTCCATATTGATCCAGTTGAGATCATGGTTCAGGAAAAAGGATCTCACCGGTTCGTAGCTGTAGGAAAAATCATATCCGTCTCCGCCCGCCCGGGCTTTCGCCTGCTGGTAAATGGATCCGTGAATCAGATTGTCGCCCACCGCCGTAAATGACACATGGTTTTCATCCTCCACCGGGTGTGCGGGAGCGCTGGCGATCCGCTGCTCATTTGCCGTTCCTTCATTCCACTCCTCTCCTGTCCCCGCCTTTCCGCCTTCTGCGGTCTGGGATCCGGAGGAGTTCCTGCCGAACCGGACACTTGCCGCAATGATCAGAATGACAAGCAGTACGGCAATGGCGGAGAAGAGGTATTTGTAGGCGTTCCGGATCTTTTTCCGTCGCTCCCTTCTCTCGCGCACAGCGTCCATAGCAGCTTTTTTGCTGCCCGCGCTCATTTTGGAGACGGTGCGGATCACACCGTCGCTGGATTTTCTGATTTCAACCATTCCGTTTCTCCTGCATACGGATTTTACACTTGAGGATCCTCATGACAGATTCGTCTATCCTCTCTTCCGTGATCTCGCCGCTCTCCGCCGCGGCCAGCACGCCCTCGTAAGCCGATGAAAAGCTGTAGGGCATAAGGAGCATGTCGCAGCCCGCAAGGATCGCCTTCTTTGCAGCGTCCGCAGAGGAATAAGTATTCGCGATCGCTCCCATGTTCAGGGCGTCGGTGATCACGACGCCGTCGTAACCGAGTTTTTCCCGGAGAATCCCGGTGATGATATTTTCCGACAGCGTCGCCGGGAGGTCATTCCCGCCCGCGTTCGGGAGAGAGATGTGCGCCGCCATGATGCAGGGGGCGTGTTCTCCGGCATTTTCGTAAGGAACGAGATCCTCCGCAAGGAGGTCCTCCATGGATTTGTCTGTATATGCGTATCCGGCGTGCGTATCCGCTTCCGTCGATCCGTGCCCCGGAAAATGCTTCCAGACCGGCAGGATCCCCTCTTCCAGAAGGGCATCCGACTGCGCGGTGACGCAGTCCTTCACGAACTGCGGATCCGATCCGAAGGCTCTCTCTGCCACCACCGTATTGGATGGATTTGTGATGACGTCCGCGACCGGCGCAAAATCCATATTGAATCCGAGTTCCGCCATATAGGCGCCGATGGTATGTCCCGCCGCTCCGGCTTCCGCGGCGTCTTTAATGCTGCGCATGTTGCCGACATTCTTCACGCCGAACGCGCTGTTATCCGCGATTCGCACCACGGTTCCTCCCTCTTCGTCCGTCGTGAGGAACGGCTCCGGGAGCCCCAGTTCGGCATAGATATCTTTCGTTCCCTGCAGCAGCGCTTTCGTCTGCCCGGGCTCGACCAGATTCTGCTGGAAATAAATAATCCCTCCGACCGCATACCGGCGGACCGCCTCACGGGTCGCGTCCCCCGCTCTCGTCACCTGACCGGCTCCGGTCAGCGCTTCCGGCGTCACAAAGAAAAGCTGCCCGACCTTCTCCGCTGTCGTCATTTTCTCAAGAACGGAGCGGGCTTCCGCCTCGATCTCTTTTTCGAGCGCGGAGTCCGGGGATGCGGGATCCGCCGTCTGCGCGGTATCCTTTTTCTCTCCGGCAGCAGCTGTTTCCGGAAGCCCGGCACCCTTTTTCTCTCCCGCAGAAGTTGTTCCCGGAAGCCCGGAAGTATTGCCTTCTGTTTGAGAAGCAGGGTCTGCTGAGAGATCCGCGGAGGTATTTTCCTGAGCTTCTTCTTCCGTCATGAGGACGACCGGCTGGCCGTTATTTTCCTCATCTCCTGTCTGACCTTCCGCTGACTCCCGGAGTGCCTGTTCTGCCTCCTTAAGCTGCTTCTCCAGCGTGATCACCCTGGTGCCGAGGTACGCGGAAAGCATCACAAATACGATCAGCAGCGCGGTAAGAATTGTGATCAGTCTTTTTCTCTGTCTCTTCTTCATTCATACTCCACAATATACCCGACTTTGCCCCGCAGCCAGTCCGGATACATGCCGACGAGATCGTAGTTCGCGTCGTTGAAATACCAGGTGCCGCTCACATTGATGAGGTTCATCCAGTATTCCTCGACGGTCGTGCCTTTCTGCGCAAGCTCGGTGTCCACATAGGAGGGTTCGCCCGGGTACCACCAGCTTCCGTAC
>SVDL01000086.1 GCA_015057835.1 Lachnospiraceae bacterium | reverse complement strand
CCGCGACATTCTGGAGTACGGCGGAGCGAAATTCCTCTGCCCGATGGCAGGCACCATTTCCATGATGCCGGGCACAGGCTCGAATCCGGCGTACCGCAAGGTCGACGTCGACACCGAGACCGGCAAGGTCAGCGGCCTGTTCTGATCTATCAATTTAAGAACACAGAAATCCCGGGGGATTCCCCGGGATTTTTGTGTTCCGGCTTTGAGAATGTTCTGCATGGGCTCCGGGGGACGACGCGCGAGCGATGGAGGGTGAGGGCGGCATCTCACGGAGCCAAAGCGAACCGTCCCCATTGGCCTCCATTGGACCCTTCCCAAGAATCCATATTTGTGATAAAAATATAGATGGATGTTTCTGCGGAATTGTCCAATATATACTCTAAATGTGGGCGGAGGTTAATGAGATGAATCTTTCCATGTACGCGAATCTTCAGAACAAACTGAACAGCATGAAAGGCGGCACAAAGATCGGAGAGTTTCTTCTGATCGGTCTATTCGGAATGTTTACGCTGGCGGGCCTTGTCGGACTGTTCTCCGGCGGCGGCATCGGCGCGGCGATCGTTGCGGTCATTTTCGGCATTGTGACGGTTGTATTTATTAAAGCCATCCCGAAGGAGAAGAAAGAAGGTCTTGAGAGCTGGTCCCGGCTTGACGCTGTGGAAATGAGCCGGATCGACGCGGAAGCCATGAGCGCGCCGGCATTTGGAAACGCGCTTATTACTTCGGACGCGATCATCATTAAAAGAGGACAGGGACCGTTTGCGCTGGCTGCAAAAGATATTCTCTGGATCTATGGAAAGACTGTTACCCATAAACTGTATGGCGTTATTCCGACAGGAAAAGATTATTCCATTCAGGTGCTCAGCCGAAACGGCGGCACCAGCACACTCCCGTCGCCGAACGCGCGGAAGAACAGAAAAGAACAGAATCCGATGCAGGAGGATATTCTGACGCTTGCCAATATTCTGAAGCCGCGGCACCCCGGTATCATTCTGGGATTCAATCAGCAGATCCAGGCGATGGCGAGCCGGAATATCGGGGAACTGGCGCAGATCGTTGATGCGGCGAATGCTAAGAAACAGTGATTTTCTGAAAGACGGGATCTCTTCCGGGCGGCAGTGGCTTTCCGAAAGAGATGCATAAAATAATAGCTTGAAGCAAAAAACGGCTTGAAGCAAAAACGGCCTGAAGCAAAAAACAGCTTCAAGCAGGAAAAACGACTGAAAAAATCGACGGAAACGCAGAATAATCACCGGGAATAAGGGGAAATACAATCGTGTCAGATAGCAGGGGAGCGCGTCCGCACGAATCGGGACAGAACAGCACAAAAAAGAATGCCGGGAACCGCAGCCGCAGAACGCGGGACCGGGAAGCCGAAGCGACCATCCGGGAAATGCGGCAGAGCGAAGCAAATCGCAGACAGACTGTTGCGCGTGATAAAAAACGCAGGGTAAAGCAGATGCGGGGACGCATTACAGCCGTCAGCATACTGCTTATTATGGCAATTACCGGCGGAGCCGCGTATGGTGCCGTGCAGTCGGGATGGCTGGACGGCGGGGAGATCTCACAGAAACTTGTCGCCGAGAGAGGCATTTTTTCCGGCTGGAGCCCGGACTCAAAAAACGGGATGAATACAGCGGACGTTACGGAAGAAACCGTATCGACCGCAGAACAGACAGCAGAAGAGAAGGCAGCTGCTTATAACGAAAAAGCCGGAAAAATGCGCGGGGTGATCGCGACAGCCAAGATCAAGGCCGACGACCCGGAAGATGTGGACGGCGACGGCATTGCCAATCAGCAGGATATTTTCCAAAGCGCGAAGGACTATGTCGCCACGAAGCCGGTCTATGAAGACCGCTATTATCAGACGGGATACCCCGACGACGGATACGGCGTCTGCACGGATGTCATCGGGTTTGCCTTCCTTGGGGCAGGATTCAATCTGCAGATGCTTGTGAAATCGGATATTGAGGAAAATATCGAGGATTATTCCGAGATGGAGAAGCCCGATCCGAAGATCGATTTCCGGAGAGTCAAGAATCTGGATGTCTTCTTTCAGCACACTGCGGAAGTGCTTCCGACAAGTCTCGATGACCTGAGCCAGTGGCTTCCGGGGGATATCGTGACGTGGGAGAGGCATATCGGGATCATTTCCGACCGGAAAAATGAACGGGGCGTCCCCTATGTGATCCATCACGCCGGCGTCAGCCAGACGGAATATGAAGAGGATATTCTGGAGGGAAAGAGCCGTTATACCTATGTAAGGGAAATAACAGGGCATTACCGGGTCAGCTGACGAATTCGAAACCCGCTGATGAACAGGTTTCTCCTCCAAGTGATGAAATAGAATTCACAATACAGAAAAGAGACAAAAATGAACCGTCCGGACCGGAATCCGGACGGTTTTGTATTTCAGTGGTGATGAGAAGACGCTTTCTTGCGGAAGACCGGATGCTTGTAGCGCCCGTTTTTCTCGTCTGCTCTGCCGTAGTGGATCGCTCCGCATCTTGCGCAGCCGAGGCACATGACGCAGGTCTCTTTGATCCAGGTCGGGACGCCGTCGATCAGAGAAATGGCGCCGCAGGGGCAGCGGTTCTCGCAGGCGTGGCAGCTGACACACTGGTCGTCTACCCAGAACGGTTCGGTTTTTCTGGCCAGCCCGCTCGTATAGACAGCGTGTGCGGGAATGGCAGCCGCCCGGACGGCCGCATTTGAGCGGTAAGTACAGGAGCTGATCTCAGCGAGGAGCTCTTCCGGATCCGCTGCGTCTGCATTTTCCGAATGAGCAGGGCTCTCACAGCAGCAGTCGGATTCCGGCTCAGCCGGACCGGCACCGATATCGAGCCGGATCATTTTCAAAGTGCGGTCAGCTTCTGCGAGAATTTCATCCTGTTCTTCTTCGGAAGGGATCGGGAACATAATGAAATAATTATCCGGCATGACAAGGCGGTAGCACTGATCAAGAGAGATCTGCTTTTCAGCGAGAATTTTACCAAGCGCGGCATCTGAACCGCCCGGAGAGGAGCCGCAGGTGATGACAGCATAGGTGAAACCCGCGCGGCCGCCCATCAGGCGGAGCTTGCGGGTGAACCATTCCACCGCGGTCGGGAGTCCGTAAAAATAGACCGGGAAGACAAAGCCGATCGTCTCATCCTCTTCGATCCGGTAAACATAGGAGCGGCTTCGGATCGCTTCGCCCATGGAGACGAGTTTTTCGTCTTTCTTAAGGAGCGCTTTGGCGGCGGCGTAGGAATTGCCGGTTCCCGTAAAATAAAAAATCATTTGAAACTCCATTCTGCCGCACACAGACGACGGCCCAACAGAAAAAACTGAGAAAAGGAACCAGCGGGATTTGCCCCGATGGTTCCTTTATTATAGCAAATAATGTCAGCTGCTGTATAGAACCGGATCAGTGACTGCACCATATATACGGATCAGTAATTGTATCTCGTATAGGTCCGGTAATCGCTCGTGTGACCGATCTTATTTCCGTTGCCGTCGTAGACGTCATTCTGGAAAGCGTATACGCGGTTTCCGTCGGAATCGATGTATTCCTGCGGTCCTATGAGATCCCATATCGTGCCGATGAAGAACAGACAGAACTTCATGGAAATGCCGAGGCCGGTGATCAGCATACTGATGAGAAGTCCGCCGCGGAGCCCGGAGGGGCATTTCGCGAGAGTAAGAACATAGATCAGCACGCAGATCCCGAGGTAAATAAGTCCGAACGTCGGGTTCATGACCGGATTCGAGTGATCGTCTGCGATCGCCGGGATGAACGGCTGTGCAAGGCAGAGGATCCCGACCAGAAGAAGATCTGTGAACAGGTAGGCCTTAAAGCGGCCGTAAACCCCGAAGAACTGGTATTTTGCCGTCGTGCTGCTTTCTTTGAAAGCGCAGATAATAAAAATGGCAAGCAGTGAAAATACAACGATCATAAGGGCACTCATTTTGTTCTGGTTACCTCCGTTAGAACAGGTGTTTTTGTTGATGGATAAAGTATAACATTGAAAAAATCGGTTTTTTTCTGCCGTCTATGTTATAATGACAACGCAGATTATGAACTGCCGGAACGGAGACATTTCGGCAGATGCTCTGTCGGAATCTGCGCGGCAATTTCCGATCAGCAATACACACGGCATCAAAAGAAAGGTAGGGTACAGGGAGATGAAAACTGCAAAACTGATCAAGTTTGCTTCCTTTGAGAGAGATGAGTCCGGAAAAGTGACAAAGATCAATCCCGGCGCGTTTCGTTTTGATGATGATCCGATCCCGGAAGTCGGCGATGAGGAAGTACTTCTCAGAGTGCTGAGCTTCGGCATTTGCGCAAGTGATATCCAGATCTATCACGGCATGCATAAATCCGTGACAGAGGACAAACTTCCGAGAGTCATGGGCCACGAAGTGAGCTGTGTCATCGAAAAACTCGGCAGAAATGTCACCGGTTTCTCGGTAGGCGAAAAAGTTGCCGTCGAGCCCCAGGTCTACTGCGGAAAATGCTATCCCTGCATCTCCGGCCGCTTCAATGTCTGCGAACATCTGGAAGTCATGGGTGTTCACAGAGACGGCTTCAATACGGAATTCTATGCGTGCCACACCAAATATCTGCACAAGGTGCCTCAGGACATGTCCATTGACCACATCACAGTCGTGGAACCGCTTTCCGTCGGCGTCGGCTCCATCAAGCGCAGCAGAAAGTTCAAGGGCGGAAATGTCGTCGTCGTGGGCGCCGGCACCATTGGAAACTGTGTCGCGCAGGCCGCGAAAGGCCTCGGCGCCGGTCATGTCATGGTGACGGATATCAACCAGGACAAACTGGATTATGCTCTGGAATGCGGCATTGACTACGCGGTCAATACAAAGAACATTTCCCTGAAGGAAGCTATTGAACAGACCTACGGACTGCAGAAAGCGGACGTCATTGTCGACTGTGTCGCGGCGCCTCCGGTCTTCCAGTCGATCCTTGACGCCACGAGACCGGACAGCGAAGTGATCCTGACCGGCAACTACAAGGCGGATGTCTCGCTGTTCATCCCGCAGATCCAGCGCCGTGAAGTGAGCCTCATCGGCCACATGATGTATGTCCGCGAGGACTACCAGGACGCGATCCGCCTGCTCTATGACGGCAAGATCAACACGGAGAAATTCATTTCCCAGAGATGGGAGTTCGACGATTATCCGAAGGCATTTGAATTTGCCGACACGCACCCGCTTGATTACATGAAGATGATCGTGCACGTGAGCGATCTGTAAGAAAAAAGTCTCAGACATGAAAAATCCCTTCCGGGTTTCCGGGAGGGATTTTTTGTTTTGGGGAGCCAAAGAAAACCGTCCCCTTTGGCTCTGTTTTTTTATTTTCTGCAAAGAGTGATGTTTTTCGTCTTCTTGACGTTCCAGATTGGCGTCGTTTTCCAGTTTCTGTCAAACTGGTTCTTGTTCTGGTATTTCAGGAAGTGCGGAACCTTGTTGTAATAGTAAGAATCCGTCAGAGGTGTGACAGTGATCTGATACTTGGTCTTTTTGCCGAGCTTGATCTTTGTGCTGCCGCCTGTCCAGACAAAAGATTTCGGGACCGCACCTTTTCCGCTGAGTCTTTTAATGGTTACCTTGTAGGCGCCGTACGTTTTATAAGTCGTACCGCTGCGGAACGCGTAGTTCCCGGAGTAGGCGACGCCTTTCGACTGGGACAGCGTGAGATACTGGCCGAAAAGCCATCCGGAGCCTGTGGTGACTTCGAAAGTCACGGCTTTTCCTCTCAGGTGTCCGCTGATGGATTTGCAGGTGTTTGCGGCCTGGGCATTCGTATGGAAAGAGCCGAGAAGCACAGCCATAAGCAATGCGGAGGCGAGGAGTTTTTTCAGTGTCTTTTTCATTATCGTTTCCTTTCCTTTCAAAAAAGAGTGTTTGTTTTCTGACACATATAGAATAACTCCTTCAAAATATTGCTTTTTTAGCTCCTTCGATTATCAGGACTCTTTTTGCGGTTACTCCTGCGGCGGATTTGTACTTCGTTCATCAGGATTATGTTATAATGCAGTCATGATGAAAAGCAGAAGATATCTTATCCTCACCATAGCCATCATGGCTTTTATTTTCATACAGTCAGCGCTTCCTTCGGACCTGTCCGGCGCGGAGAGCGGATTTATCGTCGGATTCCTTGTGCGCGTGTTAGGACTGCCGGAAGAGGGGCTGCATCTCGTGATCCGGAAACTGGCGCATTTTTCGGAATATCTGGTTCTGGGCGTGAGTCTTAGCCTGACGGTGCGGTATGGGACGTGGAAAAATGCCGGCGGCAGCAAATGGAAAAACCGTCTGCAGGCTCTGACCGGTACGCCGGGGACGCTTACATTTGCTGGAACAGTGCTGGCGTGGGGCATCGGCGCTTGCTACGCGGTGACGGATGAATTTCACCAGTTCTTTGTGGCGGGAAGAAGCTGCGAGTTCCGCGACATGTGTATTGACGCGGCGGGCGTGCTCTGCGGATGTGTGCTGTATACGATATTTCACCTGATTAAAGACCGCAGGACTATGATATAATTGAACGATAGGGGACCGAAGAGAACCGTCCCCGTTGGACCCGGGGCCAAACAGAACCGTCTTGGACCCGGAGCCGGAGAGAACCGTCCCCGTTGGCCCCGCCGTCCGCGGCACAGGAGTCGATTTATGAAGCATGAAATGGAAAATAATAATACGCATTTGAAGATCACAGCGCTGAAACTGCTGCATTTCGGCATTTCGCTGGCGCTGTTTTATGTGTTCTGGCTCCTGTTCCGCTATCACAGGCTCAATGTTGTGCGGAACAGCCGGTTCCGCTATAACTATTTCATTCTCGGGGCGTATGCGGCGATCCTGTTTTTCTTCATCCGGACCTATAACGCCTATCTGCTTGGATATACCCGGATCCGGACGATGGTATTTGCCCAGATCATCTCCCAGATCTTCAGCGTTCTGCTCATTTTTGTTTCTGTTTCCATCGGCTGGCAGAAGATACGCAGTCCGTGGGTGTTTCTGATCCTGCTGCCGCTGCAGTTTGTTGTGGACGTCGTCTGGTCGTGGTTCGCCAATAAATACTTTTTCAGGATCAATCCGACCAGAAAGACCATTCTGATCTACCGCAATCAGCTGGATAAGAAGCGCTTCGGCACCATCAAGGGGAAACCTTCAGAGCGGCTTTACAAAATCACGGAGGAATTTCAGTACAACGGGAACAGCTTTCCGGAGATCCGCGAGCGCCTGAAAGGGTTTGACGCGATCTTTGTGGCGGGAGTCAATTCCCGGTGCCGGAACGGCATCGCCAAATACTGCAAGGAAGAGAATATTCCGGGATTTTTCCTGCCCCATGTCGGCGACGTGATCATGCAGGAGGCCCAGCATATCCAGTCCTTTGATTCGCCGGTGCTGTTCGTGCAGCGGTCCTATCTCAAGCCGGAATACGCGTTTGTGAAGCGGGCGTTTGATATTTTTGCGTCTCTTCTCGGTATCATTATCCTGAGTCCGCTGATGCTGATCACGGCGCTCGCGGTAAAGCTTTATGACGGCGGCCCGGCCATTTACAAACAGGTCAGACTGACGAAGGGCGGCAGGAAATTCAACATTTACAAGTTCCGCTCCATGCGCGTCGACGCGGAGAAAGACGGCGTCGCGAGACTGAGCAGCGGCGACAGGGATGACCGGATCACGCCGGTGGGGCGGATCGTGCGGAAATGCCGCCTCGACGAACTCCCCCAGCTCTTCAATATCCTGAAAGGCGATATGAGCATCGTCGGGCCGCGCCCGGAGCGCCCGGAGATCGCGGAGGAATACTATAAGAAAATGCCTGATTTCCGCCTCCGGCTCCAGGTCAAGGCAGGCCTCACCGGCTACGCCCAGGTCTACGGCAAATACAACACCGATCCCTATGAGAAGCTCGAATTTGACCTTCTTTATATCAACCACATGAGCGTCCTGACGGATCTGCAGCTGATGTTCGCGACATTTGCGATCCTTTTCCTTCCGGAGAGTACGGAGGGGATCGAAGAGGGGCAGACGACGGCTCTTAACGAAGAGGAACTGGAGAAATGAACCAAAGAGAACCGTCCCCGCTGGATCCAAGGGGCCAAAGAGAACCGTCCCCGCTGGCGCCGGGGAGCCAAAGAGAACCGTCCCCGTTGGCGCCGCACTACAGCGCTTTTATTTCTTACCGGCACGCACCGGCGGATATCGCCGTCGCGTCCGCGGTGCAGAAGAGGCTCGAGCACTTTCATATTCCGGCGGCGATCCGGAATAAAACGGGTAAAAAGAAGATCGGCAGGATTTTCCGTGATAAGGAGGAGCTGTCGATCACAAGTGATCTCAATGAAGAGATCGAGTCCGCGCTGCAGAGCGCGGAATATCTTATTGTCATCTGTTCCACGTCGACGAGAGAGTCGGTGTGGGTCACGCGCGAGATCGATTTTTTCCTCAAAAATCATTCCAGAAAACAAATCCTCACGGTCCTTGTCGACGGGGAGCCGTTTGATGTTATTCCCGAGATTCTGCTCAGAGAGAGGGTAAATGAGACCGCTCCGGACGGCCGTATTTTTCAAAAAACAGTGGAGTATGAGCCTCTCTCCTGCGATTTCCGGCAGGGGATCCGGACGGCTTCCCGCTCGGAGATCCCGAGACTCGCGTCCGCGCTGATCGGCTGTTCCTACGATGAACTTGTCATGCGGGAGAGGCAGTACCGGGTGAAGCGGGCGGCGGCGGCCGGCATCACGGCAGCGGTGCTGATGTCCGTCGCGATCGGCTATCTGCTGTGGAGCCGCGCAAAGATCCAGGAGAATTATCAGAGAGCGGAGGACAATTATCAGCTCGCGGAGGCCAACTACAAAGAAGCTCAGGAAAATCTCAATGCGGCGCTGATGAACCAGTCCGATTATTTGAGCTCGGAATCCGGGAGCCTCCTTGAGGAAGGCGACCGTCTGCGGGCGATCGCACTGGCGATGGAAGCCCTCCCGCAGGAAGGCAGAGAACGGCCCCTGTCCGCGCGGGCGGAAAAGGCGCTTTCGGAGTCTCTGAACGCGTATGCTGCTCCGGGAACGATGGAGTATTGGGAATCGGTATCGACCATCGCGGAGTTCCAGACAAAAGGAAATGTGGAGGATTTTTTCGCGACGCCGGACGGAAAATACCTCTTTGCGAGAGATTCTTTTGAAAATGTCTACGGATGGGATATGAACTCCCGGACGCAGATCTTTTCCTGCTCTTACAGCGAAGACGGCAATATCGAAAAAATGATCATGCCCTTTACGGACGTGCTTCTGATCCACACATTTGACAGGCTGGTCACCTATGAATATATGTCGGGGGAAAAGATCTGGGAGATCGAGGACCCGAATATTGAGTGGTACTACTCCGCCATCTGCTGCAGCGCCGTCGGCAGCAAACTGTATCTGGCTGTGCGTACTGGCGGGAATGAGTACAGGGCAGTGGTGCTCGACAGTGCTACCGGTGAGGTTCTCGCCAGTTCGGCGCCGATCCCCGTCGACAATGATTACTCCTCCGTGACCCAGATCGTGCCAAGCCCGGATGGGGATGCGTTTGCATTTTCCATTGGGACGTCCTTCCTGAGCGGGGAAGAGGGCGGGATGGAGCGCGTTTTCATTTTCCGGGAAAATGACAGCTCCCTGACGGAACTGACTGCGGCGCAGTTCGGGCAGATCGATTCTATCGCCTGGCCGCAAAGCGGACAGCTTGTGATTATGGGCATGCATGAGAACCCCGGATTGGTCTACGGCGGCAACAGCTTTTACAATGGCGCCTATATTGTGATGATGGATCTGGATGTTGCCGTGCAGGCATTTGATCCGGAGGCAAATACTTCCAAATGGGAAGTTTCCTACACGACGCCGCAGGTCGGTATGCTTTCGGACGGGGAGGGCCTGCAGTGGAACTTCATGAACAACAGGGAGCTCCTGATCGCATCCGCGATGGCAAACAAGGCCGTTATTATAAGGGCGTCCGACGGGGTGGTGCTTGACACCCTTGAATGCACCGGTTCCATCGTAAAAGTGAGGGCATTCAGTAAAGGTGTGTTCTACTTCATGCTGGAAAACGGGCGGATCGCACAGTACGATCCTCAGCAGCAGGGACGTCTGGCGGAGCTGCGGTATTTTCAATATGACAACGACGGAATGGATCTCATCAACACTTTTGAGGACAGGGCGCAGATCCTGGTGCGCAGTCATGAAAATGCGATCTGGCTGTGCGACGGCGTCTATGATGACGGATTTGTCAAATTCGACCTGCCTGCCGTCAAATCCGGGGGCAGCTTCGGGGAGAGATACCGGGCGGGAGATTATCTTCTGTTATTCAATGACAATCTGTT
>SVDL01000085.1 GCA_015057835.1 Lachnospiraceae bacterium | reverse complement strand
TACGGTCACGCTGGAACCGGAAGAGGTCGATCTCAGGACCGTCGCGTACGAACTGAAAGAGGACGGTACCGGCTACATTGCCGTGAGCAATTTCCGGGAGACGACCGCGACGCATTTCGAGAGCGCCCTGAAGGACCTGAAGGAAAAGGGGATGCAGCGGCTCGTGATTGACCTCCGGGGCAACACGGGCGGGCTCGTCTCGGCGACGACCCAGATGCTGGGAACATTTATTCCCGAGGGACTTCTTGTCTATACCGTCGACAAGGCGGGAAACAGAAAAGAGTATAAGTCTTCCTGCAAAGAGCCGCTGGAAGTACCGCTCGCGGTTCTTGTGAATCAAAACTCCGCCAGCGCGTCGGAGATATTTGCCGGAGCGGTCAAGGACCGGAAGGCAGGCGTGATCGTCGGGCAGACAACCTACGGAAAGGGAATCGTCCAGTCCTTCCTGCCCCTCTTCGACAATTCCGCCGTCAAGATCACAACAGCCTATTATTACACCCCGGACGGCGTCAATATCAACGGCACCGGGATCACTCCCGATCTGGAAGTGGAAATGGAAGAGGACGGCGTCATGGACACCGGGGAGACCGACACGCAGTATCAGGCCGCCGTCGCGGAACTTCTTAAGGAAAGCAGCCCGTGAATATGCCCGCGTGAGGATGTTAAATGCGCCGGCCTGCGCGGCTGCAGATCCGTCTTTAGAGAGGACAGGAAAATGGCAAAGATCGAATTCAGACAGTTCAACTTCGGAAACGCTCCCGGGAGCGGGAAAGGAAAGACCGTCGAGATGCCCGGAAAAAAGGTCTTTTCCAGGATGTCGCACAGAAAAAGCAATATTGTGATCATTGTGATCACGCTTCTTGTGGCGGCCGTGCTGTTTTACAGGTGGCTTCCGGCCGTGAATCTGAAAAACAGGGGATTCTGGACGTATCTTCTGATCATCTCCGGGCTGTTCAGCTTTTTGTACTATACCCGGCACGCCGCCGAAAACGCGGCCAGGCTCCCGGCGGACAGGAAAGCGAAGATCCCGCTGTATATCACTATGGGGATCCTGATCGTCCCGATCATTCTGTCGGTGATCCTGAGCTCGAGACCTCTTCACGCGAGGACCTACAGCACGATCCTGACGGTGCGGGAAGGCAGCGTCGACGATATCCCGTCGGTGCAGGGCACGGATTCCATCGCCCTTATGGACACCAATTCCGCCGCCATGCTGGGAGACCGCGAGATCGGCACCCTCTCCCAGGTGGTCAGCCAGTACAACGTGAGCAGCTATACCCAGATCGACTCCCAGGGAAAACCGGTAAAAGTGGCGCCGCTCAAATATGCGGGATTCTTTAAATGGTACCGGAACCGCTCGGCGGGCGTACCGGGATATGTTCTTGTTGACCCTGTGAAAATGCGGGCGGACTATCAGGCGCTCGGCAGCGGAATGAGATATGTGCCTTCCGCTTATTTCGGGGAGAATCTTGAGCGGCGGATGCGCTTTCATTTTCCGACGAAAATGTTCGACAACATTCACTTTGAGATCGACGAAGAGGGAAATCCTTTCTATGTGGCTTCCGTCTATGATCACACCATAGGCCTTTTCGGCGGCACGCAGGTGATCGGCGCCATTATCGCGGATCCGGTCAGCGGCAGCATGGAATACAGGAAGACCGGCGACATTCCCCAGTGGGTCGATGTGGTCTTCCCGGGAGACCTCATCTGTACACAGTTCAATGATTACGCGCAGCTGCAGAACGGTTTCATCAACTCCATTTTCGGGCAGACCGGCTGCCGGAAAGTGACGGAATACGCAAATGGGGATGACGGGACCATGTCCGACTACGGCTATGTGGCCAAAGACGGCGATATCTGGATCTATACCGGCGTCACGTCCCTCAACAATGACAGTTCGAATCTCGGATTCATTCTCTCCAACGAGAGGACAGAGGAGACGATCTATATCACCTGCGCCGGCGCGGACGAGTTTTCCGCCATGGCGGCTGCGGAGGGCGAAGTGCAGGAGAAACGCTACGCCGCCTCTTTCCCGTCCCTGATCCGGATCGACGAAAAACCGGCGTATATCATGGTCCTCAAGGACAACAGCGGCCTTGTGAAAATGTACGCCTGCGTCAACGTCGAGCAGTACAATATCGTGGCGACGGCCTCCAACCAGAAGGAATGCATCGCAAAATACGAGGCGCTTCTCTCAGGCAGGATCACGGCGGAGGAGGCCACTTCCGAGGATCCGTCCGCAGCCGCGGCCGCATCGGAGCGCGATACATCCGGGTATGAAGAGAAACTGATCCGTGTCGTGCACCGCGAGGCGATCGTAGAGGGCGGCGACACCTATCTGTATATCGTGGATGAAAACAATACGATCTATAAGGCGAAATACGCCGATGTGATCAAGATGATGCTGGTTGAGGAAGGCGATGAGATCACGATCCTGACGGACGGGGAGTGGTTCGCGCTGCCGGAGGAATAAAATGAAAAAAGAAGATTTTTTGAAAATGGCATCGGAAAGACCGGTCGTTCTTGACGGCGCGATGGGCACCAATCTCTTCCTTCGGGGAATGCCGAGGAGAGTGTGCGCGGAAAAATGGATCTCGGACAATCCGGACGTCGTGATCCGGCTGCAGAAAGAGTACACGGAAGCGGGGAGCAATATTATTTACGCACCGACGTTCGGGGCGAACCGCACAAGACTGAAGGAATACGGACTTGCGGACGAGACCGGCGAACTGAACCGGAAACTCGTGGAGATCTCCCGGAAGGCAGCGGAAGGAAAGGCGATGGTGGCGGGAGATCTGTCTCCGACCGGGCTTATGCTGGAGTCCGCGGGAGGTGAAGCGGAACCGGAAGAGGTCTTCGAAGTCTACCGGGAACAGACGGAAGCCCTGGAGGCAGCCGGCGTGGATCTGTATGTCATAGAAACGATGATGTCGGAAGAGGAGATCCTGATCGGCCTTAAGGCGATCCTCTCGGTGACGGATCTTCCGGTCATGTGCACGATGACAGTCGACGAAAACGGAAGAGGGCTCTTCGGAGGCAGCATTTTCCACGCCGCAAAGGAGCTCGAGGCGGCCGGCGCCTCCGCAGTGGGCATTAACTGCTGCTCCGGCCCGGATAAGCTGAAAGAAGTCATTGCGAAGATCGCCGGGAATGTGACGATACCGGTGATCGCGAAGCCCAATGCCGGGAAACCCGTCATGGATCAGCACGGCATCGCGCAGTATGATATGTCCCCGGAACTGTTCTGCGTTCATATGAAGACGCTGCGGGAAGCCGGAGCCGGGATCCTGGGCGGCTGCTGCGGCACGACGCCGGAGTATATCCGGCAGCTCAGCGAAATGCTGGCAAAACTGTAAAAAAGTATAATCGGAAAATAGGAGAATGCCGGGGGATTACAGCCCGGCATTCGAAATGAGAAAAACCGGAGAATTATCAGAAGACGACAGGAGGGACAGAAATGAGACCGTTGTCTGCCATTGCCCACATGGAACGCTCTCCGATCCGGCGTATTTATGAGAAAGCGATCCTCATGGAGGATGTTATCTTTTTCAGCCTTGGGGAACCGGATTTTACGACGCCGGACAGAGTCATCGAAGCTGCGATGGCATCTCTTCGCCGCGGGGAGACCCATTACACTCCCAATGCGGGCCTGCCGGTCCTGAAGAAAGCGATCGCGGAGAATCTGCTGTCCTATGACGGGATCCGATATGATCCGGATACGGAGATCTCTGTCACGAGCGGCGGCATGGAAGCACTTCCGCTCGCGCTGTTCACACTGATCGAACCCGGGGACGAAGTGATTCTCTCCGATCCTGCTTACGGCAATTATTTTGATCAGATCCGAATCGCGAAAGGCGTTCCGGTCCCGGTTCCGGCTCTGGAAGAAAATCAATTCAACATGACGCCGGAAGCGATCCGCGCCGCGGTCACGGACCGGACCCGGGTGATCATGCTCAACACCCCCTGCAATCCGACCGGCGCGGTGGCACCGGAATCTCTCCTTCGGGAGATTGCCGGGATCGCGGAAGAATACGATCTCTACGTGATCTTTGACGAAGTATATAAATATCTTTATTACGGGGAAGAGCCCTTCTTCAATATCGCCCGGATCCCGGGCATGAAAGAAAGAACGGTCGTCATTGACAGCTGCTCCAAGACATACGCCATGACCGGCTGGAGAGTGGGCTGGACCGCGGGCCCGGAAGCGATCATTTCCAATATCCCGAAAATTCAGGAGAATCTGTGCAGCTGCGTTCCTGCATTTGTCCAGCACGGAGCGGTGTGCGCCCTCCGGGAATGCGCGGAAGACGTCGCGAAGATGAACGCGGAATATAAAAAACGCCGCGATGCGATCGCGGCGGGGATCAACGCCATTCCGGGGCTGCACGCAGTGATTCCGGAAGGCGCGTTTTACCTGTTTGTCAATATAAAAGAGACCGGCCTGACATCGGAGGAATTTGCGGAGCGGCTTCTTGAAGAAGGACATGTGGCGCTCTCGCCCGGGTCAGCCTTCGGTCCCTCCGGAGAGGGATTTGTCCGCATGTCCTACGCGACCTCCGTGGAGAAGATCGAGGAAGGCGTGCGGCGCATTGCGGCCTGGATGAAGACACTTGTATAATGAGACTGATGCAGGTGGACGACGGATGGCTTTGCCGGCCTTGTGATCAGTCAAGATATCGGGCACAGAAAATGCCGGTGGATTCATTTTCCTCCAGCTCCTTCTGTCCCTCAACAAAGACCTTATAGATCCCGGTATTCGGGACGAACGGATGAAGAAAATCGCCGCCGTCCCGGATGCTGTCGTAGTCAAACAGGACGAGATCGGCATCTTTTCCCGTCTGGATATATCCCTTATTTTTCAATCCGAAGCGGTCCGAGGGCATCCCTGTGATGCGGCGGATCCCCTCTTCTCTGCTGAGAATCCCTTTCTCCCGGATATATCTCCCGAGATAGCGGGGGAAAGTTCCCAATGCTCTCGGATGGCAGAGCTTATCCCTCCCCGGCACATAGATCCCGTCGGAGCCGACTGCGCAGAGCGGATGGGAGAGGATCGCTTCGACATTTTCCTCACACATGGCATAGCGGACATCCCGCACGGCGGCGCCGTTTTCCCGCATGATCTTTATCATGGCGTCAAACGGGGAGAGGCCGAGCGCTTTTCCCGCTTCCGCATAGGTCATGCCGACATATTCCGGAGTCCGGTCCGCACCGACGATCAGGAAATTTTCGAGCCCGACGTGCAGCATGCTGTTGTCCCAGGACGGATCATCGACCTCATAGATTTCTTTATAGATCGCCCTGACGATATCCGGATCATGCATTTTTTGAGCGAGCGCCTCTTTTCCCCCGGTGAGAAACTGCGGGGGGATCGCGGAAGTAGTGGTCGTGGAGACCGCGCAGTAAGGGTAGCAGTCCATCGTCACGTTCAGGCCGTCCGAACGCGCTTTGTCAAACATCGCAAGTGCCTGCTCGCACCGCGGCCAGAATTCTTTTCCGACCACTTTGAAATGGGAGACGATCACCGGGAGATCCGCGATCCGGGCGATATCGATGCATTCCCGCACGGCGTCGTACAGACCGGCGGATTCCGAGCGGGAGTGCGAGGCGTAAATGCCTCCGAACGGCTTCACTTCTTTGGCAAGCGCCGCGAGTTCTTCCGTCTCACTGTAAATGCCGGGTTCATAAGAAAGTCCCGTGGTGAGACCGAGAGAACCCTCCGCCATGGCTCCCCGCAGCAGTTCTTTCATAACTTCCATTTCAGACGGCTGCGGAGCGCGGTCCGCAAGCCCCATGGCAAAGGTCCGCAGGGTGTTGTGACCGGTGAAATATTTCTGATTGGTCCCCAGAGGAAGACGGCTCACGGCTTCTTTTTCCTCCCGGAAAGAGGGAAACATCTCCGCCTGTCCGGACGCGCGGGCGAGGCCTGCTCTTTCCGCATCGGAGACTGCGCGGGGAAACGGAGAGCTGGAGTGGCCGCAGTTGCCGCCGATCTCCGTGGTGACGCCCATGCGGAGGACATGCGTCCTGTCCGGATTGCTGAAGACGGCCTGGTCCGAGTGGGTGTGCGAATCAATAAAACCGGGGGAGAGGGAGAGACCGTCAGCATCTATAACCTCCCGGGAAGACGCTGCCTCCGCGTCGAGTTCCGCGAAACTGACCTGTATTCTGTCAGGATCCCCTTCCCACAGGGAATTCCCTCTGTTATCCGTTTTTTCTCTGGAATAAATATGCCTGATCCTGCCGTTCTTTACGGCCACCGCCCCGTAGTACGGAGCTTCGCCGGTGCCGTCGTAGAGAAGGGCGTTTTTTATGAAGAGATCATTTTCTGCCATGGGAGCCTCCTTCCGGCTGCCGGATCCGTGCGGGCAGCGGAAGCATTTTATAGCATCGGGTACGTGTTATCTGAACTGATGTTCTGTAAAGATACTGACTATTTCTATTTTAGAGGCAGTGCTCTTGACGCGCAAGGGAGAATCCCCGGATGGAATGTTGCAATTGCAGAATTTAATATTGAAAAGTAATTTATAAAAAATAAATGCAAAATATAGTTGACAAATGCAAACAGAGGATCTATACTGTCTTCAACAGGAGGAAAAGAAATGCGAAACCTGAAAATGAAATTCCGCCGGATCGAGCTGAACATGTCTCAGACAGAGCTCGCCGCGAAGGCAGGAGTCACAAGACAGACGATCGGGCTGATCGAATCCGGAGAGTTTAATCCATCCATTAAACTGTGTATCTCGATCTGCAAAGCCCTTGGCGTAACACTGAATGATTTATTCTGGGAGGAAGAAAATGAGTAAGAACAACCTTGATGAGAGACAGGAACAGACACTTCTTAAAATAGAGCACAACGGATGCTGGTTCGCGTTCTGGGCACTGTGTGCCGCGCTGATCATCGAACAGTTTGTCTTCGGATTTGAATTCAAAGTGATCGCGGGAGAGTGGATCATATTCATGGCTCTGGCCCTTTATCTTGCCGCCGCGTGCCTGAAAAACGGGATCTGGGACAGAAGACTCAAAGCGGACGGAAAGACAAATCTGCTCACATCCCTTATCGCCGGCGCGGCCTTCGGAATCATTGTCGCGGTCTTCTCTATGATCCGTTACCCCGGACACCCGACGGGATCCGCCGCGGCAGGTCTGATCAGCGGAGCGTCTGTTTTCATCCTCTGCTTCGCCGCTCTGTCTATTCTCGCGAGGAGTTATAATAAACGAAAAGCGATGCTTGAACAGGAACCGGAAGAAGAGGACGAATGAATAAGAACAAAAAAATCATACTGGCAGCACTGAACGCCAGTTTCATCCATTCCAATCCCGCCGTATATGCACTTCGCCGAAGTGCATATAAGTTTTTGCGCAGTTTCCGCCGGAACATCACCGGCCGGCAGGATACTCCTGTGTGTGAAACACCGGAGGAAGAAATGTTTCCGGAGATCGAGATTGCGGAATATACCATCAACGACCGTTATGAGGACATTCTTTTTGATCTGCTCTCCCGGGATGCGGATGTGATCGGTTTTTCCGTCTATATCTGGAACGCGCAGCCCTGTCTGCAGCTCCTTGCAGATCTCAGGAGCCTGTTTCCGTTTCCGGATCATCCCGGATCCGGAGATTCCTGTGGAACTGGCCGCCCGTCCGGCACAGGGGAAAAACCGGATACAAGGAGATACCTGACGCTGTTTGCCGGAGGTCCGGAGGCGGAGACGCATCCGGAACAGTATCTCGCTTTCTGCGATTTCGTGATGTGCGGTCCCGGAGAATATCCGTTTTCCCTGTTCTGCCGGAAACTCACGGAAGGAGATGCGGCTTCCTGGGAAGATCTTCCCGGTGCGGTCTTTCAGGTAAAGGAGAATCTGCAGCGGGTACCGGAAGCGGCGGAAGCATATCATACTTTTGCGGAAGAACTGCCATTCCTCTATGACGGGACGGAAGATTTTGAACATCGGATCGTGTACTATGAGGCGAGCCGGGGCTGTCCTTTCCGGTGTACGTACTGTCTCTCTTCCGAGGCTGCCGGCGTCCTCTTCCGGGAAATGGAAACGGTTAAGAAAGAACTGCGCTTTTTCCTGGATCAAAAGGCAGCGCTTGTGAAGTTTGTGGACAGGACGTTTAACGCGAATGCGAAAAGAGCCCGGGAGATCTGGTCTTTTATAAAAGAAAATGACAACGGCGTGACGGGATTTCATTTTGAGATCGGCGCTGACCTTCTGGGCCGGGAGGACCTTGATCTCCTGAAAAGCCTTCGCCCGGGTCTTGTGCAGCTGGAGATCGGGATCCAGTCCACAAATCGGCCCACACTGGAAGCTATAAGGCGGACCGCCGACAATGAGAAGATCTTCCGGGCAGTATCGGAACTGCTTGAAAATCAGAATATTGCCCTGCATACGGATCTGATCGTCGGTCTTCCCTATGAAACGGCGGAAATCTTCCAGAAGTCCTTCAATGACGTATACCGTCTGCGGGCGCATCAGTTCCAGGTGGGATTTCTGAAAGTTCTGTCCGGCACGGAGATGGCGAGGAGGGCGGAAGAGTACGGGATCATCTCGTCATCCCGTCCGCCTTATACGGTCCTCTCCACAAAATGGATCACTCCGGCGGAAATCGACGGCATCCGTCGAATTGCGGATATGGTGGAGATCTTCTGGAACGCGGGACTGTTCCGCCATGCGCTGCCTTATCTGGAGAAATTATTCGCCTCTCCCTTTGCAATGTTTGACGCCCTGGCCGTATACTATAGAGAGCAGAAAGGAAACGGAGCCCTCTCGCCCCGCTTAAGAGGAGCTTTTCTTGCGGAGTTCGCGGAGACGGTACTGCGGAAAAGGGAAGGACAGATCCTGTCTGGTCCTGGGGAAGATCTGTCTGCGGAAGCGGAGACATTTGATGCGGGACTGTTCCGGGAACTGCTTCGATTTGATGAGCGGCTGCATTTTCATCCCAGCAGGAGAATGGCGGCGAGGGACAGTTTCGAGACGCAGGCCGGAGAACGCGTCACCATAGAATTTGACTACACGAAGAAGCATCCGGTGACGAAAGAAGCGGAGTACCGGTATCCGGACAGAGAGGAAGGTGCGGATCATGAATGAAAAGGAAATGATGAACATTCTGTTTTCGGCGGTCGACGGCATGGCGAAGGAGTATACGGACCTGTGGATCCGGCTCTGCAGCTTTGAGACGCGGTCCGACGATTTTGAGACGCTGAATATCCAGTCAGATTATCTTGCGGAATACGCATCAGCACACGGACTTGAAGTGAGACGGACGTCCTATCCGGCCGCGGGGGATTCCCTGGTGCTGGTTCTTCCGGAGAAGACGCCGGACGGGATCTATGCCGGAGATAACACATCCGATACCGCGGAAACCCCGGAGGATAACTGCGGGGAAGGCCGGACAGGGAGGGCCCCGGTCGCGGTCCTCGGACATATGGACACCGTCCATGAGAAAGGAGCGTTCGGAGACCCGGTCGTCCGGAGAGAAGGGAACACTCTTTACGGCCCGGGCGTCGCGGATATGAAGGGCGGCGTCTGTGTGGCGCTGCTCGCCCTGGAAGCTCTCCGGAAGACAGGCATCCCGCACCCGGAGATCCGACTGATCCTGAATCCGGACGAGGAGAGCGGCGAGCATCTGGGTGGAGAGGCAAGGAATAATCTTTTCGT
Organism: Lachnospiraceae bacterium; assembly: GCA_015057835.1. Classification (GTDB taxonomy): domain Bacteria; phylum Bacillota; class Clostridia; order Lachnospirales; family Lachnospiraceae; genus Chordicoccus. The sequence goes on along the minus strand of SVDL01000085.1, from coordinate 777 downwards.
GGAACCCGCCCGGGGCTGCAAAGCTGCTTTTAACTGTGAGACCGGATGTGCCGGCTGCATGACCGTCGGCAGAAAAGGCGTCCTCAGGGTCGCCATCGACGTGAAGGGTATCGGTGCCCACGCCGGGAATGATTATTTCAAAGGGGCTTCCGCGATCCGGGAGATGGCATTTAAGATCATTGCGCTTGAAAAAGAGAGCAGAGCGGACGGACTGACCTTCAACTGCGGACGGATCGAGGGAGGAACCGTGGTCAATATCGTCCCGACTTCCTGCCATATGGAGATCGATATCCGGTTCCTGAGCAATGAGCAGTATGAGGAGGCACTGCGGATCGTGCAGCGGGTCGCCGGTCACTCGGATGTACCGGGAACATCCGCCGAATGGAGCATCCTCCATGTCCTTCCGGCGATGGAAGACACGGAAGGCAACCGGAAACTCTTTGGGAAAATAGCAGATTTCGCCGCTGAATACGGGCTCGAGGAGCTGAGACCCATCGTGAGAGGAGGCGGCAGCGATTCCGCATTTACCACGGGGATCGGGATACCGACAGTCTGTTCGATGGGCGCGGTGGGAGATTTTGTTCACACAACCGCAGAAGAAGCACAGATCGATTCTCTTCCCGTAAGAGCGAAAATCCTGGCCGGTGTGATCGCCTGCCGGGTATGAAAAGAACGACGGGCGGGAGCGCCTGTCGTGCAGGAAAAAAAAATGACGGGTGTGACAGCCTGTCGTGCATGTAAGAAAACAGCCGGGCGGCGTCTTGTACAGACGCGTCC
>SVDL01000084.1 GCA_015057835.1 Lachnospiraceae bacterium | reverse complement strand
AGCGCGCGCCGTAGAGCGACCAGCTGAGGATCGTGGACAGAGCGAAGAGGCTGAGTCCGATCGCGATGATGATCGCGCTTAATTTATTTCCGAAAATACCGGTGAAAGCGGCGACAACCATCTCACTGCCGTGGCTTACGCCCCATTCGATCCCGTCGATGCCGACCTGGCCGGCAAGGCCCATCAGCAGCGACAGAGAGGTCAGCGTGCAGATCACGATGGAATCCATGAAGACTTCAAAGATACCATAGAAGCCCTGTTTGACCGGATCCACATGAGATGTGGCAGCATGGGCGATCGGTGCGGAACCGAGACCGGCTTCATTTGAGAAAACGCCGCGCGCGATACCTTTCTGGATCGTTGTCATAATGCCTACGCCGAGCGCGCCGCCGGCGATCGCTCTCGGGCTGAACGCGCCCTTGAAGATCGCGCCGAGGACAACGCCGATCTGTCCGATATTGCCGAATACGACGACGAGCGCCGCGATAATATAGATGACCGCCATAAACGGAACCAGTTTTTCCGTGACGGCGCCGATTCTCTTGATACCGCCGATGATAACGACCGCTACGACGATCGCCACGATGACGCCGATCGCGATGCGGAAGGCATTGCCCGTCACGCCGCCGAACGCATTCACTGCTGTGTTAAGTGCCGTCGCGATGGAGTCGACCTGCGTCGTATTGCCGATACCGAAAGAAGCGACCATTCCGAAGAACGCGAAAATATAAGCGAGCCAGACCCAGTTTTTTCCGAGACCGTTCTTGATGGAGTACATCGGTCCGCCGACCCAGTCCCCTTCTTCGTTTCTCTCACGGTAACGAACCGCGAGGACGACTTCCGAGTATTTCGTGACCATGCCGACCAATGCCGAGATCCACAGCCAGAAGACCGCACCGGGGCCGCCGATGAAGATGGCTCCCGTTACGCCGGCGATATTGCCGGTACCGACCGTTCCCGCAAGAGCCGTCGTCATCGCCTGGAACGGCGTGATCTCACCTTTGCCCGCCTTCTGCCTGGTAAATGCCTTGCCGAGCGTATTTTTCATCGCGTAGCCGAATTTCCGGAACTGCAGGGCTCCCGTACGGACTGTGAAATAAACGCCCGTGCCGACCAGCAGGATGAGCATGACCGGGCCCCACGCGAAATCATCGAGCATGGTGACAAACTTTGTAAAAGCTTCCATAGATTCCTCTCCTTTTCACTCTCTCCCTCAATGAAAAAGACCTCCCGGGCGCCTCTCCGGAAAGTCTCACACAAACCAAGGATACGCAAAAAATGCGTATGCAGTGATCTGTCCTTTTGCCTGAGAGATTGACGCGTCCCCGCGCTTGCCCCTTCGGCCCCTGCCGCAAGGCAGGCTTCTCCAGAGTTGCCTCCTTCCGCAGTCTCGCTCTTCATCAGCTCCTGAGAGTTTTTCCCCTTCGGCATGGGCGTACCAACTTTCCTGCGGACATCCTGGGCCTTTATTCATTTAAAGTGTTAAATAAAACTGATATAGAGAATATAACGGCTGCAGAAAAAAAGCAACCCCAAATTTCATAGTCTTATTCAAAATAGGTATCAAACAGTTCCCGCGCGATCGGGACCGCGGTGCCGCTGCCGCTGCCGGCTCCCTCCGCGAGGACCGCTACCGCGAGCTTCTTCCCGTCCTTTTCCGCATATCCCATAAACCAGGAATGCGTCCCGATGGACCCGTCCGATTTCCCGTACTCCGCCGATCCTGTCTTTCCATACGCGGTATAGCTCCGGTCAGCGAGCGCGGAAGCCGTTCCTTCCGTGACGACCTTTCTCATCAGTTCTTTGAGAAATGCCGCTTCCTGCGCCGACATGAGTCTCTTGTAGGATTTCGGCGAGGTGCGGGAGACCTCGAGGCCGTCCGCATTTTCCACGTGATCGATGAGATACGGCTGCATCATGACGCCGCCTCCCGCCACGGTTCCAGCGATCAGAGCCATGTGCATAGGCGATGTCAGTGTCTTTCCCTGCCCGAAAGACGTCTGCATGATCAGGAAATCTTCCGCGTCCGCGGTCAGGGAGAAAGAGCTCCCGTTGCTGCTTAAGGAAGCAGCCGGCAGGGACGTATTGAAGAGCAGGCTCTCCGCTGTTCTCCGCAGCTGCAGGGCCCCAACCTCTTTTCCCATATAGGCAAAAGCGCAGTTGCAGCTGTTCGTAAATGCTTCCTCCAGCGTCTGCGTCCCGTGGACCGCGCCGTTGGAGCAGTGTATGGTGCGCCCGTCCACTTCGATCTCTCCGGTACATTCATAGGAAAATGCAGACGTCGCCCCGTATTTGCGAAGATAGGCCAGCGCCGTAATGACCTTGAACGTCGAGCCCGGGGCATAGCGTCCCTGGGTAGCGCGGTTGACAAGAACACTGCTGTTCTCCTCGCTGATGATTTCATTCCAGTCCGATGCGATCGTATTGGGATCGAAATCCGGTTTGCTCACCAGCGCGTATACAGCGCCGGTATCCGGGTCAAACGCCACGACCGCGCCCTGGTATTCTCCCAGATTCCGGTACGCCGAGCGCTGAAGATCCGCCCGGATCGTGCTGATAACGGTATCTCCGTTATTTTTCTGACCGGAGAAGTCGTGGAGGACCTGCTGTACGATGGATTCATTGGATGTGAGGAGCTCATAATTCGCGATATTCTCGATACCGCTCTTCCCGTGGGTATCAAACCCCACCACATGGGCGTAGACCCGTCCCTCGGGGTAGACCCGGTAATCCTTCCCTTCGCCGTCCCGCTCCGTCTTTGCCACCACGGTTCCGTCTATGGTCTCGATCCTGCCCCTCGTCGTGTACTTGGCCTGCGCGTCCTGCCTCTTGTTATAAGGGCTTCTCATTACGTCGTCCCGAAGGCGCAGGTTAAAGTAGACCATATAGCCGATCAGCGCAAGAAAGATCAGTACGAAAAAGTAGGTCACGGCGTAATAGACCGAGTTGCGCTTCCTCCTCTTTTTTCTCGCTGCCCTGACTGCTTCGGGATCATCCGGTGCCTCCGGAACGCCCCTTCTGTTTTCCTGCCCTCTCATTGGCTCCTCAGCGCCATGGCGGGGAGGTACTCTGCCGCCGCTCTCCTCATAGGAGGACCGGACAGGCGGTACGACGGCGCGGCCGCCCATCACGGCGCGGATATCCGCCCCGAGCTCCCGCTCCAGCTGCTGCGTGTCGCTTCCTCCGCCGCGTCGCTGCGTCTTATTGATTTCTCTTTCGTCTTTTCTGTTTCTGCTCAATGCTGTTGTCCTCTGCCCGGCTGTGCCTGGGATGCCACCGCCCTGGTCAGTTCGTCTTCTTCATCTTCCCGGAGGATATACAGTCCCTGAATGATCGCCAGCATAAGAATCGTGCTGACAACGGAGCTTCCCCCGTAACTTACGAGGGGCAGCGTGATCCCTGTCAGAGGGATGAATTTGGTGACGCCGCCGATCGTAAGAAACACCTGAAACGCGTATTCGACGCCGAGCCCCAGGGAGATCAGTTTGTAAAAGCGTCTGCGGATCTGCATGGACATGTTGACGATCAGAATGAACATCGACATGCACACGAGGATCAGGCAGATCCCGAAGACCGTCCCGAACTCCTCGCAGATCGCAGCGAAGATCTCGTCTTTGGTAGAGACCGGGATACTGCCCGGGGAACCCTGACAGAGGCCGGTGCCGAACCATCCTCCCGCTCCGATGGCGAACAGGCCGTGGACGATCTGATAGCCCGCCCCGTCATAGAGTGAGAAGGGGTCCCTCCAGGCCTGCACTCTCTGTCTCACGTGCCCGAACAGGAAATAGGCCGCGACAGCCGCTCCGCCGCCGCCCAGAACACCGATCGCCGTATAATGGACTTTTCTTGTGGCGGCGAGCAGCACGGCGAGATACGCAATGTAAAATACAGCCGCGGTGCCGAGGTCCCTCGAAAGGATCAGCATACCCACATGCATGAAGGCCACCAGCGTCGCCACGACAACGCTGGTCCTGGAAGTGTCTCTTGCCAGCTTCGAAGCCAGGAAGAACACAAGGGTGATCTTGACGATCTCGGAAAACTGGATGGTGATGCCTCCCACTTCCAGGGACAGCTTCGCGCCGCCGCTGATCGTCGCGAGCACGAGCACCGCACCTAAAGCGGCCAGTCCCAGGATCGCGTAGAGCCAGGTCAGGCGCTGCAGAACGCGCATTTTGCGCACGATAACGGGTACAAGGAGCGCCAGGGCCGTCCCCACCGCCGCGATAATGAACTGCTTGATGGCCTGTGTCAGGTTGATCCTCGCGATCATGACGAAGCCCACGGACAGGAGCATCAGCATATTATTGACGAGCAGGATCGACGCTTTCGGGTAAAGCACCCGGTAGAAGACGGAGGTAAAGGCCATGTAAATAAAGATCCCCATAAGAAGCAGGGCGACCTTCATGTCCCAGGTGTTCATGAAAATGATCCCGAACCCGAGTATGTCGAACACGTAAATATCGAAGAGCTGGCGGCTCTCCGCTTTCCTTCTCTTCTCCTCCGTGCGGTACCGGAAATACGTATAATCCCGCAGGGAGAACAGGAGAAGCAATATGATAAACAGATATTTTGCCAGCTGTGTTACGATCAGCAATTCATGACTCCTTCTGTATCAGTCTGTACTTCTGTCTCAGTCTTTTTCTGTCTCAGTCTGTTCTTTTGTCTCAGTCAGTTCTTTTCTCAGTCTGTTTATTCCACGCCGTTCCGGAAATGACCTTTCGTGTAGACGGATAACGGCGCCGGGGCTCCGCCCCGCATCGCTTCCGCAAAGGATTCCGTAATCCTATGGACCTCCTCGGCATTTTCCTCCGCGAACATGAGGCGCAGCGAGGAAAAATGCATTTTCCGGATCTCTTTCATCTCCGTCAGAAGAGAGAGCGGAACGGCGTTGTAGATAACATTATAGCAAAATGCGCACTCCCGGCGCACCGGGAACATGTGGTTCTTTCTGTCCGAAAGGCGGCTGAACCCGGGCTTTCCGAGGCACCCTCCGCAGCTCCGGACCGGACACTGCGCCGTCACCATAAGGGGGATCGCCCCGTAAACGCACAGAGAACTCCCGCTGTTATCGAGTTCGGCCATCTCATGGACGGTCAGCTCAAAGGACGCCGTATCGCCGAGACGGGCGGACTGTCTTATTGTTTTCCGGGCTTCCCTGTTGGTCGTATAAAGAGAGCTGTCCGCCGCGGTCCTGTCCGCAAGGCCGGCCTCCTTCAGCATGGCGAGGCCTTCCAGATCCCTGGCCAGAAATCCGTCTATCCCGCTTTCCGCCGCCTTCTCCAGCATTCCGCTGCCGGCTATGCGGATCCCTTTTCTTCCGCACGATGCGCCGCCGCGGACTGCCATCGGCAGGGCAAGCCAGGCTTCTTTTCCGTATTTCCGGCATTCCGACACAAAGGACGCCTCATCCCGGCCGTCTCCGAGGAGAGCGGACCACTCGGCAATGATCCTTCCCACGGCCGGCTCCCGGAGCGCCGCGTCGATCTGTTCCCCGGTCACTGCCAGGATCTCCAGCACCGGTTCCCCGCTGCCGCTGCCATTTTCCTTATCGGAACTGACCACGGAAGAGACTTCTTCATCCCTCCGGTACGGGGCCAGGATCTCTTCCTCCAGCATTTTGAGGCCGTCTCTGCGAAGACGGTTGAGGGCGCTGACCGGCAGGAAGCATTTTCCGTCCGTATCCACGAGGAGGCTCTCAAGAATAAACTCCGTGTCGCCCGTCTTTTCAAGCTGCTGCCGGATCCTCTCTTCCGTGACCGGCTGCCGCTGCGCTTCTTCCGGGATGTCTCCCGTGACACGTGCGGTGGAATCCCGGCAGGTCAGCGTAAATGTCAGCGGTTCTCCCGCCCGGCATACGGCTCTCGCCTCCGCCCGGAGCTTTTCCGGCTCCGGAAGACGTTCCTCTCCGGCTTTTGAGGCCGTGTTTCCGGACGTCAGCTTCAGGTTTTTCTGCGCCATCATGCCCGCGGTATTGCCGGTCAGATATCCATCCGTAAAGCCGTCCCGGTTGAAAAGGGCAAACAGCGCCTCCCGGTCCTCCTGCTCTACTTTCCACGGCCTGCCTTCCGCGATCCGGTCAAGATATTTCCTGTAGACTGCTGTCACGCCGGCGGCGTAGGACGGCTTCTTCATCCGCCCCTCGATCTTCAGGGAATCCGCGCCGGCACGGATCAGCTGCGGAAGCAGATCGAGCGTGCACAGATCCTTCGGGCTCAGAAGATACCGCTCATTTTCCGGATTGATCTTCTTCCCTTCAAGATAGAGATCATACGGAAGGCGGCATGGCTGCGCGCAGCGCCCGCGGTTCCCGCTTCTACCTCCCAGCATGCTGCTCATGAGGCACCTTCCGGAATAGCACACGCAGAGCGCGCCGTGGGCAAATACCTCGAGCTCCATATCCGTCTCTTTCCGGATCTCCCGGATCTCTTCCAGGGAGAGCTCTCTCGCAAAAACGACCCGGCGCACGCCCATTTCGCGCAGCATCCGGATCCCGGCCGGCCCTGTCACGGACATCTGCGTGCTCGCGTGAACGGCAAGATCCGGGAAATTCCGGCGGATCACCGAGAGCACTCCGAGATCCTGCACAAGAACGGCGTCTACGCCGCACCGGTAATAGGGAAGAAGATACTCGCACAGATCTCCCATCTCCCGCTCCTTGACCAGCGTATTGACCGTCATGTGGACGCTGACGCCGTGCAGATGCGCGTAATCGATGGCGCGGCACAGAGCATCCGTATCCGGGTTGTCCGCGTAGGCCCTGGCGCCGAATTTCGTGCCTCCGATGTAGACGGCGTCCGCTCCCGCTCCGATCACGGCTCTCATCATTTCCACGGATCCCGCCGGAGCCAGAAGTTCCGGTATCCGTCTGTTTTCGTATCGGTCTGTCATCTCTCTTTTACTGATTTCTCCTGCCCTGCTGTCATTTCCGGGATGCTTTTATTATTCCCGCCTACGGGATAAATAAACGGGAGATCACCCACTGCAATCTCCCGTCCTCCATTCATTTACGCTTCGCGGATAGCGCTTAGCGGCGCTGTCCGTTCTGAGCCTGTTTTTTCGCCTTCTCGAGCTCGACCTTCAGTTCCACGATCTCGTGCTTAAGGTCATAGATCTCGCTGTCTTTTTCCTGCAGCGATTCCTCTGACCGGTCCGCACGCTCTTTGGCCTTAAAGTAGTCGTCGGCAATATTGAGCGAAAGCAGCTGGCTGCGCAGCTCCGAGGACATGTGATTGTATCCGCGCAGTTCGCGCAGTTCCGTCGTCTTGTGACTCAGATAGGACGCGACGCGCTGCAGATAATCCTCACTCTCATATCCGGAGATTCTCATGATCTTTCCGGCGATCAGTACTTCGACTGTATTTTTCGATGCCATAGCTTCCCCCTGTGCCCGGCGTTATGTCCAGACTTTTTTATTATAATCAAAAGGAAAGGAAAGGACAAGACCTATCTCAAACCTCTTTTTCGGGATACGCGTACCCGAGATGATCGTAAGCGCTCTTCTGCGCGACCCTTCCGCGGGGCGTCCGCACCATAAATCCGTTCTTGATAAGATACGGCTCCCAGACATCCTCGATCGTACCGGAATCCTCTCCGATCGTGGCCGCCAGCGTCTCAAGACCCACCGGTCCGCCTCCGAACCTCACGATCATCGTCTCGAGGATCCTCCGGTCCGTCTGGTCGAGGCCGTACTGATCCACGTTGAGGAGATCCAGTGCCTCCGAGGCCACTTTGTCCGTGATCACGCCGTCATAGCGCACCTGGGCGAAGTCCCTGACTCTCCGCAGAAGCCGGTTGGCGAGACGCGGCGTGCCGCGGGAGCGCCTCGCGAGAGCGGCGGCGCCTTTCTCCTCGATCCCGACATGCAGAACGTCCGCGGACCTCTCTATGATCTCCTTCAGTTCGGAAACGTTGTAATATTCAAGATGTTCCACGACGCCGAAACGGTCCCGGAGCGGGGCGGAAAGCATTCCCGGTCTCGTCGTCGCCCCCACCAGCGTAAAATGCGGAAGATCCAGACGGATCGACTTGGCGGCAGCGCCTTTTCCGATGAGAATGTCGATGACGAAATCCTCCATCGCGGGATACAGCACTTCCTCCACCTGCCGGTTCAGGCGGTGGATCTCATCCACAAAGAGAATATCATGTTCTTTGAGATTGTTCAGGATCGCCGCCATCTCGCCGGGCTTTTCGATCGCGGGGCCGCTCGTCACCTTGAGATTTGATCCCATCTCGGAGGCAATGATCCCCGCCAGTGTCGTCTTTCCGAGGCCGGGCGGTCCGTACAGCAGGACATGGTCGAGGGCGTCGCCGCGCATCCTTGCGGCGTCGATATACACTTTCAGCGTATCCTTGATCGTCTGCTGTCCGATATAATCTTTTAAAAAGCGCGGGCGGAGGCCGGATTCATACTTTTCCTCCTCCACACTGCTCTCTGTCTCGATAATCCTTCTCGCCATGCTGCTCCTTCTATATATTTCGACCGCTTCCTGCCGTTATCTGTCCGCGGCAGGACATGTTTTCTCTGTCTTTTTACAGTTCTTTCAGCGCCGCTTTCAGGATCTCCTCGACGCTCATGTCCGCCGTGATGCCGGCGTTCTTCAGCGCCGTCCGGGCTTCCGACGGCCTGTATCCGAGCGCCGTGAGAGCTTCGATGGCCTCCGCGACCGCCCCGCCGTCGTCCGGGACGGGAACCGCGCCGGCGATCTCCCCGCCGATCCGGTTTCCCCAGACATCCGACGCATCGATCTTGTCCTTGAGCTCCAGGATCAGCTTTCTCGCGGTTTTCTTTCCGATGCCCGGCGCTTTTGAGATCGCCGCGTCGTCCTCGGAGAGAATGGCGAACCGCAGTTCGTCCGGCGAAAGCACGGACAGGATCCCGAGCGCGCCTTTCGGTCCGATCCCTGAGACCGTGATCAGCATGCGGAACAGTTCCTGCTCCTCCCTGGAATACATCCCGTACAGCGTCACGCCGTCCTGCGTCACCGAGAGATGCGTCCATATTTTCGCGCTGTCGCCGATCTCAAGATAAGGCGCTTTCGGTCCCGACGGCACGAGCAGCAGGTATCCGATCCCTCCGGTCTCCACCACCAGTTTTCCGTCTTCGATCTGCGTGATCTCTCCGCTGATATAGGCTATCAAAATGTTCTCCCTCCGGATCTGCTTCCAAAACGTTTTTATCGATTATATCAGACTTTTGGTCTCTCCTCTACTATATTCTATGCTATAATTCTTTGTCAGTGAGAAAGGAGCATTTCCATGGAACACAGCATTCTTCCCTGTCATCCTCTTCCGCATCCCCTCGCGGGCGATCCGGAGAAGACCGCGTACCTCGACATCGTCAGCGACGGGCATTTCTGGAGGACCAGTTCGATTCTGTCCGCCGTTTACATCGTCTTTGAGGACGGAGAATACCGGAAGCACGCATTTTCGGCCGATCCGTCCCGGGAAGATGACGAGTTCCGGCTGCTGGAAGCTCTCGTTCCGCTCCTTCGGGGCGACGGCATTTTCTACACCTTTAACGGGACGAGCTTTGTCCTGCCGTACCTCGGCAGAAAGCTGAAGGCGTACGATCTTCCCTATCCGCTCGAAAGCGCGCAGCACCGGGATCTCTACCGGATCCTGAAGCCGCTCTACTATATGCTCCGTCTTCCTTCCCGGCGCATGAGCGATTATCTGCCGTTTACCGGATGCAATGAATTTTACGACGAACCCCTGCCGTCCCTCACGCATCTTCTTCCGTTCCTGGTCTTTCCAGGGGCGGATGTGATCCCGGAAGAAGCGTCGCCGCGCCTTGTGAAGTTGTCAAAAGAAGAGCCTTATCTCTATATGACCATCGCTCTGCCCTGTGCCGTTCCGAAGAAGATCTCCTATTCCGCCGGTCCGTATTACCTCATCGCGGACGGGGACACCGTCTCCTGTTCGGTGCGGATGGAGAACGGCACCGTGCGGCATTATTATCCGGATTACGGCAATTACGCCTATCTTCCGCAGGAGGGTTACGCCGTCCACAAATCCGTCGCCGCTTTCATGCCCAAAGACCGGCAGATCCCGGCCTCGTGGGACAACTGTTTTACCAGGATCACCGTGACGGATCAGTTTCTTAACGATCCCGGGATGCAGGAAGCGTATCTTGCGTCGATCCGCTCTCTGATCCGCACCTCCATCAGTGAAAAGACTCCGTTTTCCGCCGTGGATCCGGAAAATGAAAACGTGTAGACCTGCCGCCCACGGAAAATGAAAACGCATAGACCTGCCGCCCCCGGAAAATGAAAACGCATAGACCTGCCGCCCACGGAAAACCGGTGCAGCGTGCATCCTGTCCGGACGCGGCATCCGAAATAAAGAGGAACCCCTATGGCATTCGACGGAATTACAGTCGCCGCCCTCGCAAAGGAACTGAATGACAGCCTTGCCGGCGGCGTGATCAGCCGGATCGTACAGCCGGAAAAAGACGAGCTGATCCTCACGGTCCGGCACTATAAAGACCAGTACAGAGTGCTGATCAGCGCGAGCCCGTCCCTGCCGCTCATCTACTGCAG
>SVDL01000083.1 GCA_015057835.1 Lachnospiraceae bacterium | reverse complement strand
GTGAGCCGGAAAATGTCCGTCAAAGCGGTTGAAACAGCCATGAAACGCTCACAGGAGCGGGAGATCGCACTGGTTCTTCAAAAAGAAGCGTCGGTCGAGACACCCGCCCGGAAAGACCTTGCTGACACGGCAGTCATCGCAAAGATCATACATATCGTCCGTGTACAGGAGGGGCTGCTCAGAGTGATGGTGGAGGGGCTCCGGTCTGCAAAGATCGACACTGTTATCGAGAGCGGGAATGGTCTTGAGGCCGGCCTTGATGACGGGGAGGATCCCTGGGATCCTGCGCTTATTCTGAAGGACGCCGCGTCGGAAGATCCCGCTGTATACGGAATGAAAATGGCCGAAGCGGAAGCGTCGATCAGGCTTCTGAAAGAACTGGTGACTTCCTATGCCGTGAGGAACGGGGGGCTCAGCCAGGAGGTGCTGAACACGGTTCTGGAACTGAGAAGTCTTCCCGCGTTCGTACACAAGGTCTGCGCGGTGGTGACTTTTACCGCGGATCAGAAGCAGAGTCTTCTCGATACCGGATCTTTCCGGGATACTGTGCAGAAACTGGCGGAACTGCTGCAGTCGGAGATCGAGATCGGCGCAGCTAGAAAGGAACTGCAGGACAAAATCCGCGAGAAGGTCGACAAAGATCAGAAAGATTATCTTCTGCGGGAACAGCTGCGGGCAATCAGAGAAGAACTCGGCGAGACGACGGACGAAGATGAAGAGATCGCCGATCTTAAAAAAAGAACGGAAGAACTGGATGCCCCGGAAGAAGTCAAAGAGGCGATCCGGGGACATATCCGCCGCTATGAGAAGATGCCGGTGTCTTCACCGGACAGCAATGTCCTGTATAATTACCTGGATACGCTTCTTTCCATGCCGTGGAATAAAGAATCGAAAGACCGAAGCGATCTCTCCTATGCGAAAGAGATCCTTGAGCGGGATCATTACGGTCTTGCCGACGTGAAAGAGCGGGTCCTGGAATTCCTCGCCGTAAGGCAGCTCACAGGACAGGGAAAGAGTCCGATCCTGTGCCTCATCGGACCGCCCGGCACCGGAAAGACTTCCATCGGGAGATCGGTCGCGGAAGCACTGGGCAAGCAGTATGTCCGCGTTTCTCTGGGAGGCGTGCATGACGAAGCGGAGATCCGCGGCCACCGCAGGACCTATATCGGCGCCATGCCGGGAAGAATCGCGGCAGCCCTGAAAAAAGCGGGCGTCAGCAATCCTCTGATGATGCTGGACGAAGTGGATAAAGTGGGATCCGACCACCGCGGCGATGTGGCCTCCGCGCTTCTCGAAGCGCTGGATTCCGAACAGAACAGCAGGTTTGTGGATCATTTCATAGATCTTCCTCTTGATCTCAGCAGGGTCCTTTTTATCGCCACCGCCAATACGTCGGAAACGATCCCGGCGCCGCTTCTGGACCGCATGGAAGTGATCCGGATCGCCGGCTATACGGAACAGGAAAAGATGCATATCGCGTGGAATCACCTGATTCCGAAAGTGCGGGAAAACAACGGACTTACGGCGGGCCAGCTGTCTTTCACGAAAGAAGCGGTCACCGCCATCATTCAGTGCTATACAAGGGAGTCCGGCGTCCGGCAGCTTGAGCGGGTGCTCGGACAGATCTGCCGGAAGGCTGCGAGACAGATCCTGGAAGACGGGAAAAAACGCGTCCGGGTAACGGAAAAGAGCGCTGTAAAAATGCTCGGTACGCCGCTGTACCGCAAAGAGAAAAAGAATGACCGTGATGAGGTCGGCGTCGTGCGCGGTCTCGCCTGGACGGCCGTGGGCGGTACGACCATGCCGGTGGAAGTAAGCTCGCTTCCCGGCAAAGGAGATCTCGTCCTGACCGGGCAGCTCGGAAACGTGATGCAGGAATCGGCAAAAACGGGAATCAGCTATGTGCGCTCCGTCGCGGAGAAGTATTCCATAGCTCAGGATTATTTCCGAAGCCATGACCTGCATATCCATGTGCCGGAAGGGGCAGTGCCTAAAGACGGTCCTTCCGCCGGCATCACGATGGCGACCGCGATCCTTTCCGCGGTCACGGAACGACCCGTGAAAGCGGATCTGGCCATGACCGGAGAGATAACGCTGCGAGGCAGAGTTCTTGCTATCGGAGGACTCAAGGAGAAGCTGCTGGCAGCAAAGATGGCCGGAATCGGGACGGTGATCGTGCCGGAGGAAAACCGGCCGAACGTCAGCGATATTGATGCCGAAATCACGAATGGTATGCGGATCATTTACGCAAAGACCATGGAGGAAGTGGCCGGTGCGGCTATCCTGGGCAATAACGCCTGACTGCCTGCCGGCTTTACTGAATACTGTATGAAGATCAGAAAAACAGAACTGGAAACCGTCTGCGGCATCACGAGCCGGCTGCCGGAAAACGCTAAAGGGGAGGTCGCATTTGCCGGAAAATCCAATGTCGGCAAATCCTCCCTCATCAATGCGCTCATGAACCGGAAAGCGCTGGCCAGAGTGAGCCAGAAGCCGGGCAAGACCCAGACCATCAACTTTTATCATATCAATGAGGGCGTGACGAAAGAGGAATCTGATGAAAAAGGATTTGCTCCCGACTGCTATCTCGTAGATCTTCCGGGGTACGGCTACGCCGGTGTCCCGGAGGAAGAAAAAGCGAAATGGGGACCCATGATCGAGAGGTATCTTCATGGGTCAAAACAGCTGAAGGCAGTATTTCTGCTCGTAGATATCCGCCACGAGCCCTCCCGCAACGACATTCAGATGTTCGAGTGGATCCGCGCGAACGGGTTCACGCCGATCATCATCGCGACAAAGAAGGACAAACTCAAAAAAGCGCAGGTAGCAAAGAATCTCTCTGTGATCAGAAAAGCGCTGCATATAAAGGCAGATGCCCCGATGGCGGCATTTTCCGCAGTCACCAAAGAAGGCCTGGACGATGTCTGGCAGATCATGAAAGACGCGGTTACGGAATTATGAGTATCGTAAAAACCGAACATCTCGCATATGATTACCTGAAATATACGGAAGACGAAGCGAACCCCGAGAAGGTCCGCGCGGTGGACGATGTCTCGATCGAGGTCACGAGGGGCTCTTTTGTGGCGATCCTCGGGCACAACGGGTCCGGAAAATCCACTCTCGCAAAACACATCAATGCGCTCCTCATGCCCACGGAGGGAACGATCTGGATCGACGGAGAGGATACCACGAAAGAACCGGACCTGTGGAAGCTGCGCGAAAAAGCCGGAATGGTCTTCCAGAATCCGGATAACCAGATCATCGCGACCACCGTCGAGGAAGACGTGGGATTCGGTCCGGAAAACATCGGAATCGAGCGGGACGAGATCTGGAGAAGGGTAGAGGACGCGCTGGAAAAAGTCGGTATGACCTCTTTCCGGCACATGTCCCCGAACCGTCTTTCCGGCGGACAGAAACAGAGAGTGGCCATTGCCGGGATCGTGGCGATGCGGCCGGACTGCATCGTTCTCGATGAACCGACTGCCATGCTTGATCCCAGCGGAAGAAAGGAAGTCATTTCCGTACTGCATGAGCTGAACCGCAGGGAGTGCGTCACGATCATCCTGATCACCCATTACATGGAAGAAGTGATCGGTGCAGATCAGATCTTCGTCATGGACAAGGGAAAACTTGTGATGTACGGATCTCCGAGAGTCGTGTTCTCGAGAGCTGAACAGCTCCGCGCGATGGAACTTGACGTTCCCGAAGTGACGCTTCTTGCGCATGAGCTCAGGAAAGAAGGCGTACCGCTTCCCGACGGGATCCTGACGATCGAAGAACTTTCGGAGGAGACGGCGAAAATACTGCTCACGCCCCCGGAAGAAAGGAAGAACAGTGTTCCCGGAAACCGGGTCCTGATCATTGACGAAGACGATTCGGAGGAAATAACGGATCTGGTTACGGATGACCGGGGACAGGACGATGTGCTGATGCCGGAAGAAGTGGGTCTTCCGGAAGGCATGATGGATCCGGTATTTGAGGAGAACACGGCGGAAGATGCTGTTGTACAGCTTGAGCCGGAATCCCAGTTTATCCCGGGGATCGGAAAACTGACGGAAGAGCCGCCCACAGCGGATGAGATCACTCCGGACGACGAAAATGCTGCCGTCAAAGCGGATCAGGAGCCCGCAAAGGATGTTCCGGTCATTCAGCTGAAAAATGTTTCCTACACCTATTCGCAGGGTACCGCGTACGAAGTGAAGGCACTGCAGCATGTCAATCTTGACATCCGTCCGGGACAGTTCATCGCTGTGATCGGACATACCGGGTCCGGAAAGTCGACGCTGATCCAGATGCTGAACGGACTTCTGAAGCCCACGGAAGGGCAGATCTTCTTTGAGGGAGACGATATTCACGCGAACGGTTATTCCCTGAGAGATCTCCGGACGAAAGTGGGGCTTGTTTTCCAGTATCCGGAGAACCAGCTCTTTGAGGAAACGGTTCTCAAGGACGTATGTTTCGGACCTAAGAATCAGGGGCTTTCGGAGGAAGAACAGAAAAAACGGGCGGAGGAAGCGCTGAAAAGCGTGGGCGTCAAAGAGAAGTATTTCGGGCAGTCGCCCTTCGATCTTTCCGGCGGGCAGAAGCGCCGCGTCGCCATCGCCGGCGTTCTGGCCATGCAGCCGAAAGTGCTGATCCTCGATGAACCGACGGCAGGCCTGGATCCCCAGGGCAGGGACGCGATCCTCGGGGAGGCGGAAAAACTGTGCCGTGAAAAAGGCATCACCGTGATCCTGGTCTCCCACAGCATGGAAGACGTCGCCCGGTATGCGGACCGTCTGATCGTGATCGGCGGCGGAACCGCTGCGCTGGACGGCACGCCGAGGGAGGTCTTCTCCCATGCGGAAGAACTGGAATCCATGGGTCTTTCCGCACCGCAGATGGCGTATTTTATAAGAGCTCTCCGGGAGAAGGGCATCGAAGCGGACCCGGGCATTACAACAGTGGAAGAAGCGAAAAAAGCCGTTCTTGCACTGTACCGCCGGGAAGACATCCGGAACGGGGAACAGGTATCTTAAGCCCGCGGCAGCGGATTTTGGGAGAAACACTGATTTATGTTAAGAGAAATCACTCTGGGACAATATTATCCGGCGGACTCCGTCCTTCACAGGCTTGACCCGAGAGTCAAGTTCGTGGGGACGCTGGTCTACATCGCGGGACTGTTTGTCGTGGACAACGCGGTCGGCTATCTGTTTGCCGGTCTGACCCTCGCTGCCCTGATCATCCTGTCAAAGGTCCCGTTCCGGTTTATGGTCAAGGGAATGAAGGCGATCCTGGTGATCCTGATCATCATGATGATCTTCAACATCCTTCTCACGCCGGGAGAATACCTGTGGCAGTGGAAGTTCCTGCACGTATCCAAAGAAGGACTGCTCCTCGCGGTCAAGATGGCGGTGCGGCTTTCTTTCCTTGTGATCGGATCGTCGATCATGACCCTCACGACAACGCCGAACCAGCTTACGGACGGGATGGAGATGCTGTTCTCACCGCTCAAAAAGCTGCACGTTCCCGTACATGAGATCGCCATGATGATGTCGATCGCGCTTCGTTTTATCCCTATCCTCATGGAGGAGACCGATAAGATCATGAAAGCCCAGATGGCGCGCGGAGCGGATTTTGAGAACGGAAACATCATTACAAGAGTCAAAAATATGGTACCGCTTCTCGTCCCGCTGTTTGTCTCCGCTTTCCGGAGAGCCAGCGATCTCGCGCTGGCGATGGAAGCGAGATGCTACCACGGCGGAGAGGGACGGACGCAGATGAATCCGCTGATCTATAAAAAAGGGGATTACGCCGCGTATATCCTGATGCTGGTCTTTCTTGCGCTGTGTATCGTGATCCGGATCGTGTGGTGACGTAAATGACGAAACTGATCCTTGCTTCCGCATCACCGCGGAGAATCGAACTGCTGCACCGGATCGGCATGGATGCGGAAGTGCGGCCGGTAAATGCCGACGAGACGATCCCGGAAGGCATCTCCCCCGACCGCGCAGTAGAAGAACTGTCCTCCCGCAAGGCGCATGCCGCGGCGAAGGAGCTTCCTGATGAAGCCGCGGAGGAATGCGTCGTTATCGGCGCGGACACGGTCGTATCGGCGGAGGGGATGATTCTCGGGAAACCGGCGGATGAAGAAGACGCCTGCCGGATGCTGAAAATGCTCTCCGGGGCAATGAACACAGTATATACGGGCGTGACGCTTCTTTATATCCGGCAGAAACAGATCCGGAAAGCGGACACATTTTCTGTCAGGACGGACGTCTATGCTTATCCCCTCGAGGAGGAAGAGATACAAAGCTACATCCGCTCGGGGGAACCGATGGATAAAGCCGGCGCGTACGGGATCCAGGGGATCTTCGGAAGATATATCGAAAAGATCGAAGGGGACTACAATAATGTTGTCGGCCTTCCGACGGCCGAGGTCTATCAGCATTTGAAACGGATGCTGCCCTGAAAATAAGTGGTTTCGTGAGAAAAAACGCGTATTTTGCCAAGAGGACGAAGAGGGACGGAAATGCGGATCAAACTGACGATCGCCTATGACGGAACCGCGTACAGCGGGTTTCAGTCGCAGACAAATGCCCTGGCGGTGCAGGACGTGCTGGGAGGCGCACTTGCGGATCTGTTCGGCCATCCCGTGAAAACGATCGGCGCGAGCAGAACGGATACGGGCGTTCATGCGAGAGGAAATGTCGCCGTTTTTGATATTGACACCCATATTCTGCCGGGAAAAATTGCGCTTGCGCTCAACGCGAGGCTCCCGGAGGATATCCGGATCGTCGATTCCCGTCAGACAGCGGATGATTTTCATCCCCGCTTCTGTGACTGTACAAAGACCTATTCTTACCGCATTCTGAACCGGCGTTTTCCCGATCCGATGCTTCGTCTCTATACGCTTCATTATTATTATGATCTTGACAGCGATAAAATGAATGAGGCGGCGCAGTATTTTATCGGAGAACATGATTTCGCCAGTTTCTGCAGCTCCGGATTCTCCGGAAAATCCACTGTCCGCACTATTTACCGCTCGGAAGTGACAAGGGAGGGAGACCTGATCACATACACTGTCAGCGGGAACGGGTTTCTCTACAATATGGTCCGCATAATTGCGGGTACCCTGATCAACGTCGGCTGCGGGAAAATAGCGCCGGAGGAGATCCCGTCGATCATTGCCGCACGGAACCGCTTTCTCGCCGGAGATACCGCGCTTGCGAAAGGACTTACCCTGGAGGAGATCCGTTATGCGGAGGAAGAGGGGGACAGGACCGCGGGAGCGCTGCATTGTTAATAGTTTGTTCATTTACAGACTGTCTGTTTTAAGATTCTGTTTTTGAATTCGTCACAGATCAAACACAATTTTTCTTTAGAGTAGAAACCATAAATGAAAAAACAATTCCATTTGATTTTATGTGCCGAATGAGGCGGAAAGGAAAAGAAATGGGACTTAGAGAATCTATGAGACGAGTTCTTCTCGCGGGCGTCGGCGCCGTGGCGACAGGCATTGAGACCGCAGCGGTACTCGTCGACAAGTTTGTCGAAAAAGGCGAGAGCACGGTCGAACAGGGAAAAGCGGTGACGAGAGATTTTTCCGAGAAGGCAAAACAGAAAAAAGATGTTTTTGTCGAAGAGCAGCTGACGGAAGAGCAGAGAGCAAAGCTCCGCAAGGCTCTGGATGACGTCGATGTTTTCGCAAAGAAAGCAGCGGACGCGACAAAGGAAGCGCTGGATATCCTCACCAAAGAGACAAAGAAAGCTGCGGATACCGTAGTCCGTGAGACGAAAAAAGCAGCGGACACTGTAGGGGAAGAGATCAAGAGAGCGCGCGGTGAAGCGGCGGAAGATCTCGCTGAAGCAGCGGAAGAGATCGGTGAAGCTCTGAATCCGCAGGGAGAAGAGGCGAAGAGCGAAGAAGATCTGTGCTGTGTAGCGGACGAAGCTCTTGAGGACGAAGACGCGGCGCCGTGCTGCGAGCCGGAAGCTGAGAAAGCTGAAGAAGCCTGCTGCTGCGAGCCGGAAGCTGAGAAAGCTGAAGAAGCCTGCTGTTGCGAGCCGGAAGCAGAGAAAACCGAAGAGGCCTGCTGCTGCGAGGCGGAAGCTGAGAAAGCTGAATAAACCTGCTGCGATACCGGAGAAAAACCGGGTAAGCGGCAGTCAATGATAAATACCAGCAAAAAACAGCGACTTGTAAACATTCTTTTTAAAGGGGGAAAACATGGGTGCTTTTATCACACTGATCATTGTAGCAGTTCTTGTCGCATGGCTTCTGATCTCCAATATCAGGGTCGTCCCGCAGGGACAGGCGTTCGTTATTGAGAATCTCGGCCGCTTCAAATGTGTCTGGGATGCCGGACTCCATCTCAAGATCCCGTTCTTCGAGAGAGTAGCGAAAAAAGTGTCGCTCAAGGAACAGGTCCTTGACTTCCCGCCCCAGCCGGTTATTACAAAAGATAACGTTACGGTCAATCTGGACTCCGTCGTGTTCTGCAAAGTTTTTGATCCGCGTCTTTACACCTATGGCGTTGAGAGCCCGATTGCAGGTCTGCAGAACCTCTCCGCGACAACACTGAGAAATATCGTCGGCGAACTGGAACTCGACCAGCTGCTTACAAGCCGTGACGCGATCAACCAGAAGCTGCAGGCGATCCTTGACCAGGCCACGGACCCGTGGGGAATCAAAGTCACCCGTGTTGAACTGAAGAACATCCAGCCGCCGCGTGAGATCGAAGAGGTCATGACGAAGCAGATGAGAGCGGAACGTGAGCGCCGCCAGACCGTTCTGGAAGCGCAGGCGCACCAGGAAGCTGTCGTCTCCCGCGCGGAAGGTGATAAAAAGGCAAAGATCCTCTCCGCGGAGGCGGAGCGCGACGCGCAGATCGCTCTTGCACAGGGCCGTGCACGCAGTATTGAGCTTGTCTATCAGGCGGAAGCGGAAGGTATCAAACGCCTCAATGAAGCTTCGATCTCTGAAAACGTTCTGAAGCTGAAGGGAATCGAAGCTCTGAAGGATGTTTCGGACGGCCGCGCGACCAAGATCTATATGCCCTCGGAGATCGCAAGTGTTGTTACATCCCTCGGCATTGTCGGCGAAGCTCTCGGCGTCGGAGACGCCACCAAAGTGGACACTTCCCCGAAACCGAAGCCTGCTTTCAAAGCGGACGACTGCTGCGATGATGAGGACAAAGGAAGAGGCGCGAAGGAAGCAGCGGCTACCACGATGAGGATCCAGCAGGATCTGATGGGAAGACGGGACTGATTCCTGAAAGGATGAGAGCTTTCCGGAAAAGCACCGCGTAAGGTGTCGGAAAGCCGCACAAAGCAATTTCAAAAAATAATATAAAAGAACCGGACGGCAGGACAGACCTGCGGTCCGGTTTTTTATGATCCTTTGGAGTGCCCGCTTTGAAAGGATGCTTTAGCGGGGGATACATTTTAATCTTTGGTGAGATATAAAAAAAGAAGCTGGCTTTCACCAGCTTCATGGAACGTACAGGGCTCGAACCTGTGACCTTTCACACGTCAAGCGAATGCTCTCCCAGCTGAGCTAACGTTCCTTAACGACATGGGCTATTGTAGCACAAGAAAAACCGGTTGTAAAGAAGAAAATAACAAGAAAATATTCCGAGTGCAGGCGCAGAAAAAAAGTACCGGATCCTTTTCGGAATCGGAAAAATTGCAGAAAAATATTTTCCAGTCTGACGGAATATGCTATAATATTTCAATTGTTTTATGCACCAACAGGAGTAGTTTTATGTGTGGAATAGTTGGATATATTGGTGACAAACAGGCAGCTCCCATCCTTCTTGACGGGCTCGCGAAACTGGAATACAGAGGATATGATTCCGCCGGCATCGCCGTCCGGGACGGAGCGAATCTCGCAGAAGTCGTCAAGGCGACCGGGAAGCTGAAAAATCTCTTCGAGAAAACAGACAACGGCAGAGCGCTGACCGGAACGTGCGGCATCGGCCACACAAGATGGGCGACTCACGGCGAGCCCAGCCAGACCAATGCGCACCCGCATGTCAGCGGAAACTGCACGGGTTCCGGCTCCGGGCGCGTGGAATCGGATGTCGTCGGCGTACATAACGGGATCATTGAGAACTTTGATGAGCTGAAAGCGAAGCTCGTGCGTCACGGCTATCAGTTCTACAGCGAGACGGATACAGAAGTTGTCGTCAAGCTGATCGATTATTATTACAAGAAATACAAGATCGGACCGATCGACGCCATCAACCGCATGATGGTCCGCGTGCGCGGAAGCTACGCGATCGCGATGATGTTTAAGGATTATCCCGGCGAGATCTACGCGGCCCGCAAGGATTCTCCGATGATCATCGGAACCGGGGAGGGAGAATCCTATCTCGCCTCCGACGTCCCGGCGATCCTGAAATATACGCGGAACGTGTATTATATCGGAAATCTGGAGTCTGTGAGGCTCCTTCCGGGAGAAGTTCATTTCTTCGATCTCAACGGCGACGAGATCAGCAAAGAGCTGACAACGATCACATGGGACGCGGAAGCTGCGGAGAAAGGCGGCTTTGAGCATTTCATGATCAAGGAGATCCACGAACAGCCTGCCGCCGTGCGGGACACCCTTGGAAGCGTG
>SVDL01000008.1 GCA_015057835.1 Lachnospiraceae bacterium | reverse complement strand
CGGAAAATGTCACCCTCATGGGACAGTCCGGCGGCGCGAAATCGGTCGGGAATCTCATCACATGCCCGCTCGCGAAAGGCCTTTTCAGGAAAGCTGTCATGATCAGCGGCTGTGCGCATACGATGAAGACGCTGGATGCGGCCATCCGGATCCGCGACGCATTTCTTGAGGCAAACGGACTCACCCGCGAGGATGCGCACAAGCTTCTTGAGGTTTCGACAGAGGAATTCCTCGAAATGTCCGCAAAATACAGAAAAACGCACGGACACTCCAACGGTCCGGTGATCGACGGCGTCGTGTATGAGGAACATCCGCTGCAGTATATCGCGGAAGGAAAGGCAAATTTCCTGGACGCTGTCTACATCGGTTATACCCGTGAGGAGAGCGGCGGCTTCTGGAACCGGACCAGCAAAGATCCGGAAGCGAGACGGCAGTCGATCCGCTCCAAGTTCGGCGGCAACGCGCAGCATCTCATTGACGCCTATTATGAGCCGGCGCTGAAGGAAAATGCGGAATATGAGGCCTTCCGGAACGTCACGAACCACTTCAACTATGCCAATGAATCCGTGCAGTTCGCGGAAGCGCTCGCGAAAGCCGGCATTCCGACGTACGCGTACCGTTGGGAATTTGAGGGCGAGCGCGGCCCGGTCCATCTCTCCGATCTGCCGTTCTATTTCCGGAGCAATCAGGAGAATGACCCGCATGACGCGCATCCGGCGGAATTCGATTACATGAACGACATCATGAACACGACCCTGATCCAGTTCGTGAAGACCGGCGATCCGAACAACGACAATATCCCGGAATGGAAGCCGTACACCGATCCGGACAACGGAACACGGATGTATTTCGGAGAACACTCAACGGCGGAGCCCTTCAGCCTCAGTACCTACGATCACGAGGTGGAATTCCTCGAGTACGGGCTGTGAGAAGGAAGAATTGTTTTTGTCGACCCGGCAACAGGAATGGCACCGTTATAACTGAAGGTTAACAACAGTTTGCAGAAACGGCGTTAAGCGCGTTTCAGAAAGGATGAATGATATGAACGTAAAACAGGAAGATTTCCTGAAGAGAAAAGAAGAACTCATGAAAATGGGCGGCGACGCCCGGATCGAGAAGCAGCACGCATCCGGCAAGCTGACCTGCCGCGAGAGACTGTCTCTGTTATTTGATCCGGGTACATTTGAGGAGATCGGCCTCTTTGTCGAGCACCGGAAAATGGATTTCGGCATGGATAAGAGAAAAGTCGCGGGTGATGGTCTCGTCTGCGGATACGGCAAAGTGGACGGCAGAGTTGTTTTCGCCTACGCGCAGGACTTCACTTCTATGGGCGGA
This sequence comes from Lachnospiraceae bacterium, assembly GCA_015057835.1. Lineage (GTDB taxonomy): Bacteria > Bacillota > Clostridia > Lachnospirales > Lachnospiraceae > Chordicoccus. The sequence goes on along the minus strand of SVDL01000008.1, from coordinate 43,751 downwards.
TCCATCGGCGAGATGACCGGTCAGAAAATGCTCCGCGTCCAGCGCGGCGCCCTTCGTGCCGGCGTCCCGATCGTAGCGCTGGAGGACGGTTCCGGAGGACGTCTGCAGGAAGGCGTCGTCATGGAATTGACGGAGCTCTTCAATGAACATGTAAAAGCCTCCGGTGTGATCCCGCAAGTTACTGCGATCATGGGACCGTGTGCGGGCGGCTGCGCTTATTCCCCGGCACTCACGGATTTCTGCATCTGCGTCGATAAGACCAGTAAAATGTTCCTGACCGGCCCGAAGGTCATCAAAGCGGTCACGCACGAGGAACCGGACGCGAATTTCGGCAGCGGCAAATTCCACAACACGGTCTCCGGCGTCGGCCATGCGCTGGCAAAGGACGACTATGACTGCATCCGCCTGATCCGGGAATATCTCAGCTACTTCCCGCAGAACAGCAAGGACAAGCCGCCTGTCTATCAGTGCGATCAGGATCCGGACGCCCTTGTACCGGAGCTCAACGACATCGTCCCGGAATCGATGAATAAGTCCTATGATGCGCACAGCGTGCTCGAGCTCATTTTTGATAAGGACAGCCTCTTTGAGTATCAGCCTCTCTGGGCAAAGAACGTCATTACTTCCTTCGCGAGACTGAACGGCAAATCCGTCGGCATTATTGCGAACAACCCGAAGTTCATGGGCGGCGTATTTGATATCGACGCCTCCGACAAAGCTGCCCGTTTCATTATGCTCTGCGACGCGTTCAATATCCCGCTGATCTATGTGGCCGACACCCCCGGCTTCCTTCCGGGCATCAACCAGGAGAAGGGCGGCGTCATCCGTCACGGCGCAAAGGTTCTTTACGCAAACGGCAAAGCCACCGTCCCGAAGATCCGCCTGACGACCCGCAAGCTCTACGGGGGCGCGACAGCGGCAATGTGCGAGAGAACTTTCGAGACCGACTGCACGATCAGCTGGCCGAATGCCGAAGAAAACGTCATGGGCGCGGAAGGCGCTGTCGAAGTCCTCTTCGCGAGAGAACTGAAGGCAGCCAAGGCTGAGGGCGACGAGGAAAAATATCAGAAGATCCTCAAAGAAGAAGCCGCCGAGTATAACAGGCTTTTCGCAAATCCCTACGACAAAGCGAAGTACTTCCACACCGAGATGATCATCATGCCGGAGGAGACGAGACGCGTCCTCATCCGCATGCTGGAATTCTACGAAAATAAAAAAGTGCTGGAATGGGACAAGAAACACGGCATTTTCCCGGTGTAATAAAGAAAACACCGGCATCGGCCGGCATTTATAGAAACGGTATATAAAAACACAGTGCATGTATCTGACAGAAACAGCATAATACACAACCAAAGAAAACAAGTATTGTAAGAAAGGACGTGCAACCATGAAACAGATCTACTATGACTTATCAGAAGCCCCCATCCACAGCGACCAGGACAGAACTGACAGCACAAAGAGGCCGGCCATCGTGCGACCGTCCTGCTTTAACGGCAGCTTCAGCGCCATCATGGTCGATTATCCGGAAGGCTTCACATGGAAAGAGCACCATCACGCGCCGGAACAGATTACGATCTGTTTCAAAGGCAGAATGCAGTACACTGTTGACGGCGAGACTCATATCCTTGAACCGGGCGATACCATTTACGTCCCCGCATGGGCGATGCACACGGGAATCGCACTGGAAGACTGCCAGGCGATGGACGTCTTCACACCGGGCAGAAAGGACCACGAGGCCTGGTTTGATGACAGCATTGAGTACAAGTGTGAATTTACGGAAGACAAGTAAACGAAAGTCATTGAATAAAAGTCAATTAATGCTTTTATACGGCAGGATTACCTGTTATAATTTAAGGGGAGAACATGCAGTCTATGATCACACAGAATGACGGTTCGGCGCTTCAGATCAGATTCCGCGCGGAAAATGGCAGAGAACTGACCCTCTCGGAACTTGTCGCGCAGGATGCGCTCAAAGAGGCGCCCAAAATGCAGATCAATCCCTGCTGGACGGAAATGCTGAAAAATTACAGCGCCGGGTCTTCCTCTATTATGGGAGGCATTCACTACTCATTCTCCGTCACGGATGAGGCGGGGAACAGGATCCTTCCGGCAGGCAGAAGAAGGTAATCTAAACGGCCGAGGATGCATTTTCAAACGACTCACCCTGCATGTAAGAGGGTGAGTTGTTGTGCGGTTATGGGAAGGATTTGAAAAACCTGCGGTTGAAAGATCGCTTCTTCAGGAAATTTCGGAGATGAAAGAAGCGTTCTTCCGGCAGATATTAAAGGAGATACCAGTACTATGAAGGGGACAGTAGAAGAAAACAGACAGGCTCTGGACCGCCTATATCCGAGATGGATCCCTGCCACGATCTGGGAGCGGTTTCTGTATATAGCAGACCGCTATCCGAAAAATGAATTCGTGATCTTTGACCACGATGTCTTTACCTACGAAGATGTGCGCAGAGAATCCCTGCGCTACGCAAAAGCTTTAATGTCGCTCGGCGTCCGGGCGGGGGATCACGTAGCCCTGCTGCTCACAAATTGTCCGGAATTTGTCTTCCTGACATTTGCCGCCGCGGCGATCGGCGCCGTCAAGATCCCCGTCAATCCGGCGATCGGCAGAATCCAGCTGCATTCCATTCTGTCCCGTTCCGACGCGCAGTATATTGTCCTGCGGGAACGTCTCTCTCTGGATCCGGACGCGGTTCCGAACCTGAAGAGCTTTATCTGGATCGGGGAGAAACTGCCGTTTGAAGACGCGGTCAAGACGGTCTGCTCCGTGGACATTCTGAGGGAAGCGGAAGAGCTGCCGGACGATGATATTTATAAATATGCCAAAGAGCACGGCGATCCGTTCTCGATGTGCGATATTCTATTTACCTCCGGAAGCACGTCGGAGCCGAAAGGCGTGATCGAGCTGCACGATATGATCATGAGGGATTCCTTCGCCACCGCCTATACGAGGTGCTACGAGATCGGCAGGAGAGTTTTTCTGCCGGTGCCGCTGTACCATGTCATGGCCTATGTCGGCGGCCTTATGACCTGTATGATAGCGGCCGGGACGGCGGTATTTCTCACAAAGAAATTTGATGTTTCCTATGCTGTTTCCGTTATGAAGGAGAAGCGGATCAACGACATGCAGTGCATGCCGATCACGATCCAGAAGCTTCTTAATGACGGCAATCTGAAGCCCGGCGACCTGCCGGACATGCACGCGGCCTACTGGACGAACTGCCCGACATGGATCTGGAAGAAGGGCATGGAAGTACTGGGCGTCACCGATCTTTCCAACGGATACGGGATGAGCGAGTGCGCTTCTTCGGTGACGATGGTCTCGCCGGAGGACATGGTCGGCAGCGCCGCGCACTGCAACGGCAGGAAAAAACTGGGCGGCATCACCGAGACGGATCCGGAATACGGAGCCGCGATGGAGATCCGGATCTGCGATTTCGACACCGGAAAAGTGCTCGGAACCGGGAAACAGGGCGAGATCCAGTACCGCGGGCCGCAGACGACGCCCGGCTATTATAAGAATCCCGAAGTGACGGCGGCTTCCTTTACCGAAGACGGCTGGTTCCGGAGCAATGACATCGGCATGATCGACCACAACGGCTACCTGTACTTCAGCGGCCGCTACGGCGATGTTTACAAGATCAACGGGGAAAATGTCTCCCCGCAGTTCCTCGACCGCGTGATCGCGGACTGCCCCGGCGTCGTCGCCGTTGAATGCGTCGGCGTGCCTGACCCGCGCTGCAACGCGGTGGGCGCCGCATTTGTGGACGTGACGGATCCGGAGACCGTGACGGAGGAAGTTCTCCGCGCTTTCTGCAAAGAACATCTGGCCAAATTCCAGATCCCGCAGTACTTCTTTTTCTCCGACAGCAAGACCTGGCCGCGCACCGCTTCCAACAAGATCAAAAAAGCGGGCCTTCGGGAGCTGGCGGCGGAACTGATTGCATCAAAGGCCTAAATTCCATATAATTATAGACATGTGAAAAAGCCGGGATTTACAGGCATATTCCATTCCACAGGCAACACAAGTGAAAGGGGAAAACATGGCTGATTATTTGGGAAAAGATACTTTTAAACTGGGCTTCGGCCTCATGAGACTTCCGAGGCTTGAGGACGGTACGATCGACGTCGCGCAGACCTCGGAGATGGTCGACCGCTTTATTGCGGCGGGCGGGACGTATTTTGACACAGCTTATGCATATGCGGGTTCAGAGGAAGCGATCCGGAAAGCACTGGTGGAGCGCTATCCCCGTGACAGTTATACACTTGCGGACAAGCTGATCGCGTTCGGCGACCTCTGTCATGATGAGGAAAGTGCGAAAGCGGAGTTTTACACTTCTCTTGAAAGGACGGGAGCGGGCTATTTTGACTATTATCTTCTGCACGCCCTGCAGAGAGGAAATTACAAAAACTATGACAATTATCACCTCTGGGATTTTGTGAAAGAGCAGAAGGAGAAGGGACTCATTAAGCATTACGGATTCTCATTCCACGCGGATCCGGAGCTTCTTGAACAGCTGCTCACCGCACATCCGGATGTGGAATTTGTCCAGCTTCAGATCAATTACGCCGACTGGGACAACCCGGGTGTTGCCTCCCGCGAGTGTCTGGAGATCTGCAGAAAGCACGGAAAACCCGTGACGGTCATGGAGACGATCAAGGGCGGCATTCTCGCTGATCCGATTCCTGCGGTGAAGGCGATATTTGACCGCGAAAATAACGGGATGTCCTACTCCAGCTGGGCGGTCCGCTTTGTCGCGAGCCAGGATGGAATCATCACAGCTCTCAGCGGCATGAGCAGTCTTGCGCAGATGGAAGATAATCTGAGCTATATGAAGGATTTCAAGCCGCTCGATGAACATGAGCAGGAAGTGATCAAAGAAGCTATGCAGGCGATCGAAGATGACAAATCCATCCCCTGCACGGCGTGCCATTACTGCACGGAGGGCTGCCCGATGGAGATCCCGATCCCGGAGATCTTCAAGGTCGTCAACCGCTCGAAGGGAAGCCCGGAATTCCGCACCATCCGCGAATACGGAATGGTCACGCTTAATAAAGGAAAAGCCAGTGACTGCGTCCAGTGCGGACAGTGCGAGGGCGTATGCCCGCAGCATCTGCCGATTATTGAACTGCTTGAGAAAGCAAGGGCGTACGAGGGCTGAGGAATATAAAAAACCGGTTCATGAAATAGGGGGGAGCAGTGGTAAGCCCGCGCTCCCCTTGTTTTGTCCCTTATGATATTTCAACATCTTTCCACCTTCACAAAAGAACGGGTTTGCGGTAAAATCTACGCATGATTACAGGCAGCGGCAACGCACAACTGAAGAAAGTACGGGAACTCCTGCGGAGCCGGGAGGCACGGGACCGCGAAGGGATTTTTGCCGCTGAGGGGCTGAAGATCTTTGAGGAAGTTCCGGAGGAAGCTGTCCGGGCGATTTACGTCTCGGAATCCTTTCAAAAGGAGCACGGCGATCTCCTGAGAGGACAGGAATACGAAGTCGTGGCCGACAGCCGGTTCGGAAGCATTTCCGACACAAAAAATCCGCAGGGGGTGATCGCCCTGCTTGAGAAGCCTGCGTGGAAAATGCAGGAGATCTTCCGGAAAGAAGCACCGCTACTCCTTGCGGCGGAGCACCTGCAGGATCCCGGAAATGCAGGAACGATCCTGAGGACCGCGGAGGCGGCCGGAGCGGATGCCGTGATCTTTACGGAGGACAGCGTCGATATTTTCAATCCGAAGGTCGTGCGGGCGACGATGGGATCCATTTTCCGGATGCCGGTGTTTTATGTAAAGGAAGCAAAAGCATTTGCGGAAATGCTCTGGGAACACGGGATCCGCAGCTATGCGGCGTACCTTCCGGGATCGACGGTGTACGACGTTCCGGATTACACCGGAGGGACCTGCTTTTTTATAGGAAATGAAAGCAAAGGGCTCACCGTGGCAGCCGCGGAAGCGGCGGACGTAAGGATCCGGATCCCGATGACGGAACATATCAATTCGCTGAACGCGGCGATGGCAGCGGGAATCCTGCTGTATGAGGCGGCGCGGCAGAGAAGAGTGAAGTAACTTTAGAGCAATATGAAGTGCAATAGAAAGAAAGCAGGTACATTATGGCAGAACTGAACATCAAAGGACGTTCCTTCCTGACCCTCAGGGATTTCACACCGGAAGAGATCGAAGGTCTTCTCGATCTCGCCGTGAAGCTCAAGGAAAAGAAAAAAAGAGGCATTTTCGGGACGACGCTCGCGAGAAAAAATATTGCACTGATCTTTGAAAAATCCTCCACGAGGACACGCTGCGCGTTTACCGTCGGCGCGCGGGATGAAGGCGGTTTTCCGGAGTATCTCGGAGTAAATGATATCCAGCTCGGCAGCAAGGAGAGCGTGGAAGACACTGCCCGTGTGCTCGGCAGAATGTTCGACGGCATCGAATTCCGAGGATTTAAGCAGTCGACAGTGGAAGCGCTCGCGAAATACAGCGGTGTCCCGGTCTGGAACGGTCTCACGGACGACTTCCATCCGACACAGATCCTCGCGGATTTCATGACGATGAGGGAACATCTGGGAGCACTTAAGGGGAAGAAATTCTGCTTCCTCGGCGACGGCCGCAATAACATGGCCAATTCCCTTATGGTCGGCTGCGGCAAAATGGGCATTGACCTCGTGATCATCGCCCCGAGAGAACTGTGGCCGGAACCGGCGCTTGTCGAGGAGTGCCGCGGATACGCAGCGGAAGCGGGTTCCGTGATCCTGTTCTCCGAATCCACGGACGCGGTGAGCGACGCCGACGTGATCTATACGGACGTCTGGGCTTCCATGGGCGAAGAGGCGAAGGCCGCGGAGCGTGAAGCGCTCCTGAGACCGTATCAGGTCAACGCGGAACTCATGAAAAAGACCGGAAAGAGCTCTACTATCTTCATGCACTGCCTGCCGGCGATCAAAGGCAAGGAAGTGACGGAAGAGGTCTTCGAGTCGGCACAGTCCGTCGTTTTTGACGAAGCGGAGAACAGAATGCACACGATCAAAGCCGTGATGGTGGCAACACTCGGCGACTATCAGCCGATGCCGGAGGAGATCGTGAGAGGCGGCTTCCCGGACGATTTCGACCCGATGGGCAGACCGGGATGCGAAGGTCCGGAATGCGGCAGCCCGGAAGAAAAAGCACCGTTCATCACCAAGCCCTGCGCAAAGGGTGACGGGCCGGTCATGGAACTGCAGTGAGATAATAATAGGAAAGAAAGAGCGCAAAGATATGCTTCTCGCAGTAGACGTAGGAAATACCAATATTACAGTAGGACTTTTTGATGACGAAGCCCTGTGCGGGACGTTCCGTCTGACGACGAAACAGACCTGCACGTCGGACGAATACGGATTTCATCTGAAGACCCTGATGAGGGAGAAATTTGATTTTCTTACCCCGATCGACGGCTGCATCGTGAGCTCGGTCGTGCCGAATATCATGCATTCGCTGACCAGCGCGATCATCAAATATTTCAACGTCCGGCCGATCATCGTGGGTCCCGGCCTCAAGACCGGCATTCACATCAAGATCGACAACCCGAAAGAGCTCGGCGCGGACAAGATTGTTGACGCCGTTGCGGCGCATGAGATATACGGCGGCAACCTGATCGTTATCGATTTCGGCACCGCGACGACCTATGACCTTGTGGGAGAAGACGGGACCTATTATTCCGGCGTCATTCAGCCGGGCATCTCCATTTCCGCGCACGCGCTGTCCGAGAGAGCGGCAAAGCTGCCTAATATTGAGCTTCGTAAGCCGAAAACGATCATTTCCAGAAATACGGTGGAAGCGATGCAGGCGGGCGTTGTATTCGGATATATCGGCTCCTGCCGGTATATTATAGAGAAGCTTAAAGAAGAATGGAAAATGGAAAATGTCAGAGTCGTCGCAACCGGCGGTCTCGGCAAGATCATCGCGGACGAGCTGCCCGAAATCAGCATTTACGATGAAATGCTTACGCTGAAGGGGCTGCAGATCCTTTACGCGAAGAACAGGTAATACGGCCGGAGAATGCCGGAGCAGGCTAAGACGCATCATGCAGCCGGAACAGGCAGAAACACAGGGCATCACCGGACAGAACAGACAGAACCATGACAGAACCCGCAAAATCACGGAATCATCCCGAAACAGATCAGAACAGGGAGCGGCAGCCGAAAAAGGAGCCGCTCCTGTCTTTGCGCCCGGACAATCCTCTGGTCCTCGCCCCGATGGCGGGCATCACGGACCGGCCGTTCCGGACTCTGGCGAAGCGCTGTGGCGCGGGTATTGTCTGCATGGAAATGATCAGCGCGAACGCGATCAAGTACGGCAACAAAAAGACGGAAGAGCTCATTTCCATCGATCCCGGGGAACATCCGGTCTCTCTGCAGATCTTCGGACCGGATCCGGATACGATGGCCCTCGCCGCGGAATATGTCTCGCGGAAGTACGCATTTGACATCCTGGACATCAACATGGGATGCCCGATGCCGAAGATCGTCAATAACCACGAGGGCAGCGCCCTTATGAGAGATCCCGAACTCGCGGGACGCATCGTGGAGGCCGTGGTCCGCTCCACGGACAGGCCGGTGACGGTGAAGATGAGGGCGGGCTTTGACGCGGACCACATAAATGCACCGAAACTGGCGGTAATCTGCGAGCAGGCCGGCGCGTCTGCCATTGCTGTCCATGGAAGGACCCGGGAGCAGTACTATACGGGAAATGCGGACTGGAACGTGATCCGGAGAGTCAAAGAAGCGGTCTCCGTTCCAGTGATGGGCAACGGGGACGCTGATTCCCCCGAAAATGTGCTGCGCATGCTGAAGGAGACCGGCTGCGATTACGTGATGATCGGACGGGCGTCCCGGGGAAATCCCTGGATCTTCGGACAGTGCCTTGCGGCTCTCCGCGGGCAGACGGATACATTTTCAGGAGCAGATGCTTTTTCAGGGACTGTGCGGGACACAGGCCCGCTTCGTGATACCGGTCATGGCGAGGTTTCATTTCCGGACACAGACCTCCTCTGTGACACGATCCTCGAACACGCCCGGATGCAGGTCGAAGAAAAAGGCGAATCCATGGGAATTCTTCAGATGCGCAAACACGTCGCCTGGTACATGAGCGGAAGAAAGAACGCGGCAGCGGTCCGGAGAGGGGCCAATGAGCTCTCCCGGTATGAGGAACTTGAGAAGCTGCTTGCGGATTGGAAAGAAAGTCTGAGAGGTTAAATGAATGCTTTACTGGGATCAGGTACAGCCTTATGAAGGCCCCAGAAATGAAATGTATGACATGCTTAAGGACAGCGGATGGGATGATCCCCTGATGAGAGAGGACGAGACATCCTTTCTGTGCGGTCTGCTGAAAATGGAAAAGCCCCGTCATATCCTTGAAATCGGTGTGTATTCCGGCGCAACGACGGTCATCATGGCAAAATGCCTTTGTGACATCGACGCCGTGCCCTGCGATATCGAATCGATCGATCTTGCGGAATACTGCGACGGCGACTGCTCACGGCCGACCGGATATGTCTACGGGCTGGCGGAAGAGTATTTCCGAAGCCGGGGCGTCACTCGGACACTGCACACGGGATCGATCGCGGCGGCATTTCTGGAGGAAAGCGGAAAAACATACGATTTCCTTATGCTGGATACAGCGCATCTTCTGCCGGGCGAACTTCTGGATTTTCTCAGTGTGCTTCCGTATCTTAAAAAGGGAGCGGTTGTCTGTGTGCACGACACGAATCTCCATCAAACCCATCCCTCAAGAGGCAGGGAGATGGCCTGCGGCCTCCTGGTATCGGCGGTGACGGGAGACAAATACCTGAACAGCATCAAAGACGCCTCTGAATATGAGAGAAAATACCCGAACATTGCGGCGCTCCGGATCACGGAGGACACGATAAATCATATCGATAATATTTTCATGGCGCTGTGTCTTAAGTGGGAGTATTTTCCGACGACAGGACAGCTGTGCATTCTCAGAAAGTGTTTTGGAAAATACTACCGCCCGGAGCTCGTCAGCATTTTCGAAGAAGCGGTTCGGATGAACTGCGACAGCAGCCTGCTGATCGATCTGGAGGGGATTCCGCTGCACAGCAAGGTCATTCTTTACGGTGCCGGGATCATTTCGGATACGGTCTGGAGGAAAATGAAGCGGACTGGTGCCTGTGACATCGTGAGCTGGGTCGACCCGGCATTCCGGAAGATCGGGGATCAGAGGATCAGCGATCCGGAGAAAGCGGACTATGACGGCGCGGATCTTATTGTGATCGGCCTCTCTGTTTACAGGGAATTTATGACGGTCCGACAGAAACTGGTGACGGAAAAAGGCGTGAATATAAAGAAGATTTATACGACCTACACGCCATTTGAGGAAGCAGGCAATGGCATATAAGAATTTCTTTTTGTATTTTTTCTAAAAAATACTTTGGCCACATTGACATTTATGTGCAAAATGCTATAATGCTTGCTTGATATAACCCATTCACTGAGGAGGGTAGAGTAACAAATGGCAGCACCGGAAACCGAGAAGAAAAATCTGATGACCTATGACGGTCTGAAGAAACTGGAAAATGAACTGGAAGAGCTCCGCACCGTGCGGCGCAAGGAAGTTTCCCAGAAGATCAAAGAAGCCCGCGAACAGGGTGACCTTTCCGAAAACGCAGAGTATGACGCAGCAATGGACGAACAGCGCGATATCGAGGCCCGTATCGAGGAGATCCAGAAGATTCTGAAGCATGCGGAAGTCGTCGATGAAGAGGAAGTCAGCACGGACGCGGTAGGCATTGGCTGCAGAGTCACCGTTTTCGATATTGAATACGATGAAGAACTGGAATTTGCCATTGTCGGATCGACGGAAGCCAACAGCCGCTCAGGAAAGATCTCCAATGAATCTCCTGTGGGGAAAGCCCTGATGGGGGCGAAGGTGGAGGATGTCGTCACCGTCGTGATGCCGGGAGGAGAAGCCGAATACAAGGTTCTCAAGATCGAACGCAATATACCGAAACCTGCATAAGAAAAGAAAAATCATTTTCCGATGAAAAATACCGCGCCGGACAGACGCGGTATTTTTTTGCCCTTTATCCCGATGTTTTCTACCGAAACCGGAAAATGTGTGTTATAATCTCCGCGATTAACCTTTAACGGAGAGATAAAAAGAGTAATAACTGCAAAAATCCCGCTCCCGGCATTCCTGAAAGAATGCGCCGGCGCTATCTGCGGGGTCTTTGATTTGAAAGGATGAATTCAATGGCACAGAATCAGCAGGGAAAAGGACAGAACAAGGGTGGAAAGGAACAGACGCAGGATCTCAACCAGCTGCGCAGGGTCCGCCGCGAGAAACTCGCCGAGCTTGTGGAAGCAGGCATGAATCCGTATGAGATCGTCACTTACGATCAGGATACACACAGCCGCGAGATCAAGGAAAACTACGATCAGTACGAAGGAAAAGAAGTCTCCGTCGCCGGCCGAATGATGCTCAAGCGCGTCATGGGCAAGGCGAGCTTTGCGGATGTCCAGGACCGCGACGGCAATATCCAGATCTACGTCGCGAGGGACGACCTCGGAGAGGAAAGCTACAAGCGATTCAAGAGAATGGACGTCGGTGACATTATCGGTGTCAAAGGCATTGTATTTACGACGAAAATGGGCGAGATCTCGATCCACGCGAAAGAGCTCACGCTCCTGTCCAAGTCTCTGCAGATCCTTCCGGAGAAATTCCACGGACTGACCGATACGGATATCCGCTACCGTCAGAGATATGTTGACCTCATCATGAATCCGGAGGTCAAGGATACATTTATCAAGCGCTCCAGAATCATTTCCTCCATCCGCCGCTATCTCGACGCGCAGGGATTCCTCGAGGTCGAGACGCCGATGCTGGTGGAAAATGCCGGCGGCGCCGCAGCCCGCCCGTTCGTCACGCACTTTAACGCTTTGGACGAGGACAAGAAACTCCGTATTTCTCTGGAGCTGTATCTGAAGCGCCTGATCGTCGGCGGTCTTGAGCGCGTCTACGAGATCGGCCGCGTGTTCCGCAACGAAGGCCTCGACATGAAGCACAATCCGGAATTTACCCTGATGGAGCTCTACCAGGCATACACGGACTACAACGGCATGATGCGGCTCACCGAGGATATGTACCGCCACGTCGCGCAGGAAGTGCTCGGCACAACGAAGATCGTCTACAAAGGAAATGAGATGGACCTCGGCGAGCCGTTCGCGAAAATGACGATGACTGAAGCCGTCAAAAAATACAGCGGCGTCGATTTCGATGAGATCAAAACACTGGAAGAAGCCCGCGCGATCGCGAAGGAAAAAGGCGTGGAATACGAAGAACGCCATGCGGTCGGCGATATCCTGAATCTGTTCTTCGATGAATTCGTGGAAGAGCACCTCATCCAGCCGACCTTCATCACCGGCCATCCGATCGAGATCTCCCCGCTCACAAAGAAAGATCCGGAGAATCCGGGCAAAGTTCTCCGCTTCGAGATGTACATGAACGGCTGGGAGATGTGCAACGCTTACTCCGAGCTGAACGACCCGATCGACCAGCGTGAGCGCTTCAAGGCGCAGGAAGCGCTGCTCGCCCAGGGCGATGAAGAAGCGAACACCACCGATGAGGACTTCCTGAACGCCCTCGAGATCGGCATGCCGCCGACAGGCGGAATCGGCTACGGCATCGACCGCATGGTCATGCTTCTCACCGGCGCGGAGACGATCCGCGACGTACTGGCCTTCCCGACGATGAAAAGCATCAAGGAATAAACAGATGAATACGAAACTGAGGACTGCTGAAAGGCAGTCCTTTTTTTATTGCGAAAGCATTTGCCATATCCCGAAATTAGATATATATTATTATAGTATAATATAACTAACTATCTATCGGTATATATCTGACCGGAGACTGTAAAAGACGCCTGCACAATGGTAAGGAGGAAAAGAGTATGAAACCCGATTATAAAAACTGGATGCCGAAGGGCATGGTAGCTTCCTTCCTGGGAAGTGCCGCAGGATCGTGGATCGCAGCGCTGCTTTCCGGAATGCTTATGCCCAAAGGAACGGCAAAAACCGTTCTGACGGTTCTGTTTTCCGCGGCCGGGGCTGTGTTCAGCGGGGTGTCCGTCTGGTCTGTCCTCATGTACCGCGCGTTTGATTATAACGGAAAACGGAAAATGTCAAAGCAGATCATCGACGGGATCGCGGAATATGTAGATCTCCCGGAAGGAGGAAAATGCCTCGATGTGGGCTGTGGCAGCGGCGCGCTGGCGATCGCGGTCGCAAAACGGAATCCGAAAGCACAGGTGACAGGCATCGACCGCTGGGGAAAAGAATATGCGTCGTTTAACAAACCCCTCTGTGAGAGCAACGCGCAGGCGGAAGGTGTGGAAAATGTCATCTTCCGGCAGGGTGACGCGACAAAGCTTGCATTCGCTGATGAGACATTTGACGCCGTGGCAAGCAACTATGTGTATCACAATATTCCCTCCAAGGACCGTCAGGCGATTCTGCTTGAGACACTGAGAACTCTGAAAAAGGGCGGAACTTTTGCGATCCACGATATTTTCTCGAAAGGAAAATACGGAGACATGGACGCTTTTCTTGCAAAGCTGAAGGAGATGGGATACGAGAAGGCGGAACTGATCGACACGACAGACGGCAGATGGATCCGCAAGGGAGAGGCCGGCTGGATGGGTCTTTCGGGATCAGCGCTGCTAACAGGGAAAAAATAACAGGATGGGAGTAAGGCCGTTATTTTTTGGTTCGAGGTTAGCGTTAATTAATTATAGTAAAGGAGGACATCCGTAATGGCCTGGATTACAGAAAATTTTGCCTCGCTTATATTGCTTCTTTCCTGCATTGTCTATCATATTGCGGCACTGTTTTAGTAAATCCGGAGGTTTTAAATGGAAACAAAAAAGAAAGCCCCATCCCCCATCGCCTGGGTGCTGGGACAGACAGGCGATCACGGGGGACAATATGTTTTGAGCGTGATCATCGCCGTGATCGGCGTCGCGTTCTCCGTCCTGCCGTATTTTGTGGTAGTAGGCGTTGTACACGGCCTCATGGACGGGCAGCGTGATTTTTCCTTCTATCTGACCCGGTGCCTTATCATGGCAGGACTGTGGCTCGGACGGGTCCTGTGTCATGCGCTGTCTACCGCCACCTCTCACAGAGCGACTTTTGCCGTGCTGGGAGAGATCCGCAAGCGGTGCACGGAGAAACTGGCACGCATGCCGCTCGGCGAAGTTCTCACCCGGAGCAGCGGCGCCCTGAAAAACACGCTCATCGAGCGTATCGACAGTATTGAGACGACGCTCGCGCACATTGTGCCGGAGTTCACCGCGAATCTGCTGATCCCGGTGATCATGGTGATCTACATTTTTACGATCGACTGGCGCATGGGGCTCGCGAGTCTCGCCACAGTTCCGATCGGCATGTTCTGCTATGTGCTCATGATGGTCGGAAGCGGCGATTTTTATCAGCACACGATCACTGCGACGAAAGCCCTCAATGATACCGCCGTAGAATATATCAACGGCATTCAGGTCATCAAGGTCTTCGGCAAGACGAAATCGAGCTACGAGCGCTTCGTTCACGACGCGTACGAAGCGGCGCACAGTTTCATCGACTGGATGCGCGCCAGCATCCTGCCTATGACCTTCGCGATGGTCCTCATGCCCGCCACGATGGTATCGGTCCTCCCGATCGGCGGGCTGCTCGTGCGGAACGGAAGTCTCTCCGCACAGGATTTTGTCATGGTGATCATTTTGTCGGTGGGTCTCATTACTCCGCTGGTCACGATGATGAGCTATTCCGACGATATCCGCACGATGGGGACGATCTTCGGGGAAGTACGCAGTATTCTGGAAGCTCCGGAAATGGAGCGTCCGAAAGAAGGCGGCGCGCCGGAGAAAAATGATCTTGTCCTGAAGGATGTCCGCTTTTCCTACAGCGCCGGGCAGTCAGAGGGGGGCGGAAAAGAAGTCCTGCACGGCGTCTCCATGGAGATCCCCGAGGGAAGCTTCGTCGCGTTGGTCGGCCCGAGCGGCAGCGGCAAGAGCACCATCGCCCGTCTGATCGCATCCCTCTGGGATGTGACGGGAGGCAGCATCTCCCTTGGAGGGACCGATATCCGGAATATTCCGCAGGAAGCCTACGCGGATAAAGTCGCGTTTGTTTCACAGGACAATTACCTCTTCAATATGACGGTCCGGGAGAACATCCGTCTCGGAAAACCTTCCGCGACAGATGAAGAGGTCGAGCAGGCTGCGAAGATGAGCGGCTGCCACGACTTCATTATGAGCCTTGAGAACGGGTACGAGACGGTTGTCGGCACCTCGGGCGGACATCTGTCCGGCGGCGAGAGACAGCGCATTTCCATCGCGAGGGCGATGCTGAAGGCCGCTCCGGTCGTCATTCTCGACGAGGCGACCGCTTACACCGATCCCGAAAATGAATCCGTTATCCAGCGCTCCGTCTCGAAGCTGACGGAGGGAAAGACCCTGATCGTCATCGCTCACAGGCTCAGCACGGTCATGGACGCCGACCGGATCTATGTGATCGAAAACGGCGCGATCTGCGAGGAAGGAAAACATGCAGAGCTCCTTGCAAAGCACGGGCTCTATGAGAAGATGTGGAACGCGCACATGGAGGTGAAAGACAATGGTTAAAATCATTAATCGCTTTTTTGAATTCTGCGGAGAGAAAAACCGCCGCAGATTCCATGTGTCGATCCTTCTGGGAGTGCTGCAGGCCATTTTTGAGGCTCTGAAAATACCGGCGATCGCCGTTATGGTGCAGGCCCTTCTTGCCGGAACTGTGACGGTGCGGGATATTCTTCTTTCCTTCGGCATCATGGCCCTTTCCATCGTCGGGGCGGGTCTTGTCAAGGCAAAAAGCATGATGCTGCAGACGGAAGGCGGTTATGACACCTGCGCCTTGAAAAGGGTGGAGATCGCCGAACACATGCGCTATCTGCCGATGGGATATTTCAATGAAAAATCGCTCGGACAGATCACTTCCGTAACGACGAACGTGATGGAAAATCTGGAAAATGTAGCCACCCGTGTCATTATGATGGTCTGCGAGGGACTGCTTACCACGTCACTGATTATCGTAATGCTCTTCTTCTTTGACTGGAGGATCGCGCTGGTGCTTTTGATCGGATTCGCCCTGTTCCTTACGGTGAACCGCTTTCTGCAGAGAGCAGCAGGAACTCTCGCGGGCACAAAAGTCGACTCCGATGAGCGGCTGGTGGAGAAAGTGCTGGAATATCTGCAGGGTATGGCCGAGGTAAAGGCGTATCACCTGACAGGAAGGAAGAGCAGAGAACTCAATGAAGCGATCGCGGCCAATGTGAAAGTCAATACGGATATGGAAATGACGCTCATTCCGCACATGAGTTTCCAGAACTTCATCGCGAAGCTGACCGGTGTGTGCATGGTCGCATTTACCTGCTTCTTCTACTGCTCGGGGACAATGGATGCCCTGCACGCCGTCGTGATGGTGATCTCCGCGTTTATCGTCTACGCGAGCCTTGAGACGGCGGGCAATTACTCCGCGCTTCTTCGGGTCGTGGACGTGAGCGTTTCCCGCGCCCAGGAGATCCTGGATACGCCGCAGATGGACATTTCCGGAGAGAATATTGTATCGGAAAACCGGAATATTGATGCGGAGGAGATCGGGTTTTCCTATGAAAAACGGAAAGTCATCGACGGCATTTCCGTTCATATTCCGGAAAAGACTACGACAGCCATCGTCGGTCCTTCCGGCGGCGGCAAGACGACGCTCGTCAATCTTATGGCTAGATTCTGGGATGCCGACGAGGGCAGGGTCATGCTCGGCGGCAGGGACGTGAAAGATTACGACATGGATTCCCTGATGGAAAATTTCTCCTTCGTGTTCCAGAACGTTTACCTGTTCCATGACACGATCGCGAACAATATCCGCTTCGGGCAGCCGGACGCTCCGCTGGAGAAGGTGATCGAAGCAGCAAAAAAGGCATGCTGTCACGATTTCATTTCCGCGCTTCCAGAAGGATACGACACTGTGATAGGAGAAGGCGGAGCGAGTCTGTCGGGCGGCGAGAAACAGCGCATTTCCATCGCAAGAGCGATGATGAAAGACGCACCTGTCATTTTCCTCGATGAAGCCACTGCCAATGTGGATCCGGAAAATGAAAACGAACTCATGCAGGCGATCCGGGCGCTGACGGCGGAGAAGACGGTCATTATGATCGCCCACCGCCTGAAAACCGTTGAACATGCGGATCAGATCCTCGTCGTGGACCGCGGGAAGATCGTACAGCAGGGCACGCATGAGGAACTTATGAAACAGGAAGGCATCTACCGGAACTTCATCAGCGAGCGCCGGGAGGCGGCGAGCTGGAAGGTAAAGACGGCGGGCTGAAAGAAATACAGGTCTGATCGTTTCAGCCCGGAAAACAGGAACCGGTCAGGGATAACAGGAAGGCAATATGAAAACAGAAAAACAGTATAAAGATCTGACAATTAAAGAATTCACCAAAGCGGCGGACGTCTATGAGAGCGGTCACGCGGGCATCTATGAGATGTGCAAAGACGACTATCCGTATATTTCCGGTGAGCTGTCCAAAGAGAATTATTCGGACCTTCTGGACTGCGGCTGCGGGACTGGTCCGATGATCTCCCTGCTCTATGAGGAGGATCCTTCGAAGCACTATACCGGGCTTGATATTACGCCCCGGATGATCGAGGTCGCCGAAGCGAAAAATCTGGCCGGTGTGAAATGGGTCGTCGGAGACTGCGAGAACCTGCCGTTTGAGGACTGCTCATTTGACGCCATTATCTGCTCGAACAGCTTTCACCATTATCCGAATCCGCAGAAGTTCTTTGACAGTGTGCAGCGCGTACTCCGTCCGGGCGGAAGACTGATCCTGCAGGACTACACGGCTCCGAAAGCCATTCTGTGGCTGATGAATCACACCGAAATGCCTCTCGCCAATCTGATCGGCCACGGGGATGTCGGCGCGTATTCGCTGGATGAGGTGCGCGCTTTCTGCAAAAAGGCGGGACTGCGTGTGGAGAAGCTGGAGAGGGGAAAGAAGTTCCGGCTGCATCTGGTTGCGAGAAAATGAAGCAGTCATATCCGTGATTCTGTCTGAAATGAAAAAGCGGGAATCCTGTCCGGGATTATTTGGGAACAGGAGAATGAGAAAACTTGATTTGCATCTCCGGATGAGGCATGATAAAGAAACGGAGGTGCGGCATGGAAAAACTGTTTTTAAATGAGGAACTGGAACTGAAATGCCCGGACGGGCTCCGGATCATGACGGAAGAGGAGCGCAGCAAACTGACTTTTCTGGAAGAAGGTCCCGGCGAGTGCCTTTCGGACCCCGAAAAGCATATGATCGTTTCGATCGGCTGGAAGACGGCGGGCGGCCTTGCGGCGGCTCTGCTCGGCCAGAAAGACGTCGCAAAGAGCATGGAGGCGAAGATCCGGAAGCCGATGAAGGCCTGCGGCTACAAGTCGGAGGGATTCGGCGACAGAAACATAGGGTGGAAAAAAGGCACCGGCTGCCGCTACACGTATGAGGCACAGGGTACCGGCATGTACGGGGAATCCTATGTGGTGAAGTCCGGCAAGACATTTTATTATTTCAATCTGTACACAAGAACGGAGACAAAAGACCGGAGCCTTCCGGCCTGGGAGGAGTTTCTCGGGTCTGCTCTCTGGAAAAAAGAATGAAAAGCCAAATGGCAGAAGACGGGACGGAAGAGTTTTCTTCCGTCTCATGTTTTTATAGGAAAACGTCAAAAAATGAATTATAATAAACAGAACAGCAAGCTGAAAAACTTCTGATGCAATGAAGGACATCCCGGAATAACGGCGCAAGGAGGAAAATATATGAAAACAGATAACGTCATTGTAACCAGTCTCGGAGAGGGGATCAGCGGGGCGATGAACGTGACGGAGAAAATCGGAGAACAGGCCGGGCTCACGGCAAAAGAGAGCCTCCGTCTCCGGCTTCTCGCGGAAGAACTGGTCGGTATGATGCGGGGCATCGTAGGCGGCGTTGAAGCTCTGTTCTGGGTGGAGAATGACGGAAAGAATTTCCGGCTTCATCTGAAATCGGACGTGGAGCTCAGCCAGGAAATGCGCAAAGAACTGATCGCCATTTCCTCCGCCCGCGAAAATGCGGCGGCGAAGGGATTCATGGGTAAGATCCGCGAAATGATCGCCGTACTTCTGCTGCCGAAGGAATCCGGCCCCTCCATGGCGTCGATCGGTCTTATGAGTTTCGGAAGCCCGAACGGTTTCCGCGCCGGGAGCGTTTCCTATGCCTGGTCCATGAAAGATTACAAATCCGGCGTGGACGGCAGCCGTGAAACGGATGCGGAAGCGAGCAACGCGTGGGATGATCTGGAAAAATCCATTGTCGCCAATATTGCCGATGAGGTTACTGTGAGCATTAACGGATCGGACGTGGAGACGGTGATCTACAAGGCGTTCTGAGCGGTCGTCAGGAATCTGCAGAAGATTTTGAACAGAAAGCGGCCCCGGAGGAGTTATTATGGGATATTTTCGGATCGATTACGCTGCGCTGAAAGATTTCTGTGAGAAAGTATTTGCCGGATACGGCTTTTCGGAGGAGGAAAGCCGCACCATCACCGATGTGCTGCTCGCGGCGGATCTCTCCGCGATCGAATCCCACGGCG
Source organism: Lachnospiraceae bacterium (assembly GCA_015057835.1). Classification (GTDB taxonomy): domain Bacteria; phylum Bacillota; class Clostridia; order Lachnospirales; family Lachnospiraceae; genus Chordicoccus. The sequence continues at coordinate 24,040 of SVDL01000008.1, read as the reverse complement.
TGCAGCGGCTCATCCGCTATCACGACGAGATCACAAGCGGCATGGTGGATCTGCATGCTGTTCCCGAAGTGGTGAAAGATACGCCTCTTACGGCCGTGATCGACGGCCATGACGCCATGGGACAGGTCCTCGGCGTCAGAGCGATGAAGCTGGCGATCGAAAAAGCGAAGACTGCCGGCGTCGGCATGGTCGCGGTGCGCAATTCCAATCATTACGGGATCGCGGGCTACTACACGAAAATGGCGGTGAAGGAAGGCCTGATCGGCATCTGCATGACTAATACGGAAGCCATCATGGTGCCGACTTTCGGGAAACAGGCAATGCTCGGCACCAATCCGATCGCGTTTGCGATGCCCGCGGAACCGGTACCGTTTTCCTTTGACAGCGCGACGACGGTAGTGCCCAGAGGAAAGCTCGAGGTCTACGCGAAGAAGACCGGAGAACTCCGGCCGGGCTGGGCGGTGGATGAAAACGGCCGGGAATGCACGGATGCCGGCCGCGTCCTTCAGAATATTATCGCAAAATCAGGCGGAGGGATCCTTCCGCTCGGCGGAGCGGGAGAAGAGGGCTCCGGCTATAAGGGGTACGGATACGGTATGCTCTGCGAGATCTGCACAGCGATCCTCTCCGGCGGAACGACTTCCAATTATGTCTACAAAAATCCGCCGCACTCCAATATTGCCCATTTCTTCATGGCGGTGGATTACGGCATGTTCGGCGAAAAGGCGGAGATCGAAAAGCGCCTGTCGGTTCTTATGCAGGAACTGAGGGATTCCGCGAAGGCGGAAGGACAGGACCGGATCTTTACACACGGAGAGAAGGAAATTCTCGCGAGAGAGCGGATCCTCAAGGAGGGCGTCCCGGTTCTGGACAAAACCTATGAGGAGATGCGGATGATTGCAGCATATACCCATACGGAGGAGTATCTTCCGGCTGCGGATCCGGCGGACTGACCGGTCAGAGAACTTGAAAATCAGGGGGGTCAATGATGAATCCCCAAAAGAGATACTATGCATCACAGCGGTTTTAAGCCGCTGTGCTTTTTATTGCTTTTTGAAATCAGAACGCGAAATGAAATGGTCGGAAATGGGTACTTCGAATTAAGGAAAATGTACAATTTGCAAAAAACGGAAACATAAATTTGAGTTTCCAATGTGCAAGTCTCACAAAAAAGAATGCGAAAATTTGGATGCCTTTGAGGATGAAAAGCTGTATTACGTGTGATATGATACAAGGGTGTTTTTGATAGAGATTTCTGTTTTTCAGAGCAGAATAGTATTGCAGCAGAGGTGTTGGAAATGAAAAAATTCCTGTCCTACATTCTGAATCCCGAACATCTTGTATGGCCCGGAGAACCCAATATCGAAATCACGCAGTGTACAAAGATCGATGAGACGAGCCCGTGCAACACGTTTCTGAGCAGGCTCCCGAACCACTGCGGGACCCATTATGACGCTCCGTGGCATTTCAATCCGAACGGCCCGAGGATCACGGAACTGCCGATCGAGTATTTCTGGTTTGAAAATGTTGCCGTTCTCGACGTGCCGAAGGGGCCGGACGAAGGCATTTTCCCGGAAGATCTGATGCCTTACGCGGACAGAATCGCAAAAGCGGATCTGCTCCTTCTCAAGACAGGCCAGACTATGCTCCGGAAGGAACAGCCGGAGGTCTATCAGCAGCACGGCTCGTACTTAAGCCCGGAAGTCTGTGAGTATCTGGTCAGCAATTTCCCGGATCTTAGGACGATCGGATTCGACTTCCTGTCCATCGGATCGCCGGCAAACGATCTTTCCCCGAAATCCCACCAGACGCTTCTGGGATGCTATAACGGAAAATTCATCACCGGGATCGAGGATATGGATCTCGGACCGCTCTATGAGACGGATAAGAAGCTGAAAAGAGTGGTCGTTGCCCCGCTCCGGATCGTGCAGCTGGACAGCTCCCAGGTGAGCGTTATCGCGGAGTTTGAGGACTGAACGATCTGCCGTCATTTTGTTGAAAATATGCCTTGCACAATTTTTGATTTTTGGTACAATTAGTGCACAATACACAATAAAGTGTGTTGCAAATAAAGCGTTACTATAAAGTAACAGGAGGGAAAAAGTATGAAGAAATTGATTGCATTACTGCTGACCCTCGCTATGGTCATCGGACTGGTAGCGTGCGGCGGCGGTGCAGCAAGCAGCGCAGCAGAAGCTCCGGCGGAAGAAAAGACGGAAGAAGCTGCTGAAGAACCGAAGGAAGAAGAGGCCGCTCCGGCGGAAGAAGCTTCCGAAGAAGAAGCAGCTGCAGAAGAAGAAGCTCCGGCGGAAGAAGAAGCACCGGCAGCAGACGGCGACGGCTATGTTATCGCTCTCGCGAACGGCTATTTCGGAAACGCATGGCGTTCCCAGATGATCAAAACGTTCTCCTCTTACTGCGAAAGGCTGAAAGAGGAAGGCGTTATTGCTGACTATGTCGTTGACAGCTGCGGTACGGAAGCAGACGCGCAGATCAATCAGGTCCGCAACTTCATCTCCAAAGGATATGACGCGATCGTCATCAACGCGAACTCCCCGACCGCTCTCATCGATGTCTGCGAAGAGGCTATGGAGCGCGGCATTCCGGTCTGCGGTTTTGATAACGCGGTCGCTTCCGACAAAGTCTACACCGTCAACATCAGCCAGGTTGAGTTCGGTGAGCTGCAGATGAACTATGTCTGCGAAGGCATGGGCGGAAAAGGAAACATCATCATCGTACGCGGCGTAGCCGGCACAGAGGTTGATAACGGCCGTTATGAAGGTTATATGAACGTCCTCGAAAAGTATCCGGATGTCAACGTCGTTACGACTGTCACTGGTGACTGGGATGATGCCACGACCCAGACCGAGCTGACCAACGCGTTCAACGCGTTCAAGGGAACCGAGATCAACGGTATCGTCGGCTGCACCGGCGGCGCGGGCGCGATCGAGGCGATCAAGAATGCCGGCCTGGATCCGCAGGATTTCTACCTTGCGGGCGACATGGGCAACCTTCTTGCTCAGCTGATCGTTGAGGAAGGCCTCCATGCGATCGGAACGAACTCTCCGCCTTACGGCGCATGCGCTGCAGTGGATGTCTGCCTCGCTGCTCTGCACGGTGAGAATCCGCCGATGTACACCACGATTCCGTGCACGTACTTCACTTCTGAGAATGCTGCTGACTACTATGTAGAAGGCGCCGGCGATTCGTTCTTCTGCGGATGGACGGACGATAACAATACCTGGGGTCTCAAGGTTGAGGATGTTATCCCGGATAAGTAAAAAATGATTCGATGCTGCCGGCCGTGCGCCGGCAGCATGCAGAGCAACTGAAAAGCGCCTCTCGAGGCGCTTTTGCTCTATCCTATAAGGAAGGCAGGGAGAAAGAGTATGGGAAATACAGTTCCCTTTCTGGAATGTTCCAACGTCAGCAAGACGTTCGGTGTGGTAAAAGCGCTGAACAACGTGCAGCTCTCCTGCAACGCGGGCGAGGTCCACTGTATCCTGGGAGAAAACGGTGCGGGCAAGAGTACGCTGATCAAAATCTTATGCGGTGTTTACGAACCGGATCCCGGCGCTGTGATCAAACTTGACGGACAGGAAGTGAAATTTAACAGCCCTATCGACGCGGCGGCCAAGGGAGTTGCGGCTGTGTTCCAGGAGTTATCTATCATTTCCGGACTCAGCGTGGCTGATAACATCTATCTCGGATTGGAACCGAAGAAAAAGAACGGACAGATTGACTACAAGAAGCTTTACAAAGATACCCAGGAAATCCTTGACTATGTGGGACTGGACATAGACCCTCAGGAGAGAGCGGGCGATCTGCCGGTTTCCAAAAGACAGCTGATCGAGGTCTGCAAGGCCCTCGCTAAACAGCCCAAAGTAATGATATTTGACGAACCGACTTCTTCACTCTCGAAAGAAGAAGTGGAAATTTTATTCCGCCTCATTTTCAAGCTGAAAGAAGAGGGAAGAGTTCTTATATACATCTCGCACCGTATGAGTGAGCTGGCGCAGATCGCGGATGCCGGTTCCGTATTCCGCGATTCCAACTATATCGCCTCCTTCCGCTGGGGAGAGGCAAGCAACGAACAGATTATTAACTGGATCGTCGGCCGGAAAGTCAGCGATGTTTATCCGGAACGCCACAAAGTGACGAGTGAGGAAATCGCGCTTGAAGTCCGCGGGCTTGAGAGAGTGGGGAGCTTCTTCCCGACAAGCTTAAAAGTCCGCAAGGGTGAGATCATGGGAATAGCCGGACTTCAGGGACACGGCCAGGTTCCGTTCCTTAATACGATTTTCGGAATCACTCCCGCCGATGCAGGGGAAGTGTATCTTAACGGAAAAAGAATAGATGTTTCAAGGCCGGCCCGTTCGATCAAAAACAGCGTGGCGCTGGTTCCCGACGAGCGCAAGAACGACGGCCTGATGCTGAAGCGTTCCGTAAAGGAAAACATGATGCTCATGACGCTTGACAGAAGGTCACCTTCCGGAATCCTGTCATACGCGAAGGAAAAGGCAGATTACGAGCGGATGAAGGAGATCATGAATATCAAAGCCGAAAACATGGATATCGATGCGGACGCGCTATCCGGCGGTAATCAGCAGAAGATCGTCATTGGGAAAATCCTTCTTACGGACGCCCAGGTCATCCTGCTTGCCGACCCTACAAAGGGTATCGATATCGGCGCGAAGTCGGAAATCTATAAGACGATAAATGACCTCGCGGATATGGGCAAGACAGTGCTGCTGTATTCCACGGAAATGGAGGAGATCATAGCTCTTTCCAACCGTGTGGCAGTGTTCCGGGCCGGCCGGGTGGCCGGAATTCTGGATGAGAAAGATATCAATGAGGCGGAGATCATTAAGCTGTCCATGGGTATCGGAGAGGAAGGAGGTGCGGAAAATGAGTAAGCTTCAGCGTACATTCAGGAAACAGAGAGAGGTTGTCCTTGTCTATTTTCTGATGATCATCGTTCTGGGACTGTTCATTTACCTGCAGAACGACTTCACAAAGTTCGGGATCACATCTCTCTGCAATCAGTGCGTCACGCTGGTCGTGGTTTCCTTCCCGCAGACAATCGCGATCCTGCTCGGCGGAATCGACATGTCGATCGGACCCACGGTCATTCTTTGCAACTGTGTTCTGGCGATGTCGTTTGAGCCGCTGATCAATCTGGCGGGAGAACCGCTCGGAATCGCCCTCGCGATTTTACTGACGCTGGCGGTAGGAACCATCTGCGGGCTTATAAACGGTGCCGCCATTGTTTACGGACGGCTGCAGCCGATCATTGTCACGATCGCCACAGCTTCCATTTATTCCGGAGTAGCTCTTTATGTGTGCCCCCTCCCCGGAGGAACCGTCCCGCGCGCGTTCAGTAAATTCTTAAGCGGACGGTTATTTGAGTATATTCCGACGGCTTTCATCATCATTCTGCTGTTTTCGCTGGTTGTATGGCGCATTTTCCGGAATTCCAGGCTGGGACACGCGATTTACGCGATCGGCGGAAATGAATATTCGGCTTTCCTCTCCGGCATCAACGTAGAGAGATCAAAAATGAAAGCGTATATTTTCTGCGGTATCCTCGCGGCCTGCGCCGGTATTATCATGACATCCCAGACCTCCTCGGGCGACGCCACCGGCGGCGCAAGCTACGCTGTCAACTCCATCACGGCGGTGGTCATGGGCGGCGCGCTGCTCTCCGGAGGACAGGGAACTTATATCGCGTCGGTGGCCGGATCGGTGATCCTGTCCCTGCTCGTCGGTATTCTGACGTTCCTTCAGGTATCATCTTACTACACAACGGCGATTCAGGGTTTGATGCTTCTGCTGGTATTGACGATTTACGCCGTCAGCCGTATCCGCAGAGTGACCCCTACCAAACAGGAGGAGGTGACGGACAATGGCTGATAATACTTCCGCAAAGAAAGCATCTGGAAACAGCTTCCTGAAGAAACTGTGGAGTTCGCAGGTATTCAAGGTCTATCTGATCATGATCCTGCTGTATGTCGCGGCCTGTATCGTCCAGCCCAACTATTTAAGCTGGGATTACATTAATACGCTGGCTTTGATGGCCTCCATTCTGGGAATCATAGCGATCGGCCAGACGATGGTTATTCTGACCGGCGGTATTGATATGACAATCCAGTATTCGTTGACGCTTGGTGTTTGTCTTATTACCGCTTTCGACCAGGATGGCAAAACTATCCAGGGAATGATTCTCGCGGTGGTGATCTGCACCATCATCGGATTCATTAACGGCCTCGGTATCTCACTGATCGGAATTCCCGCCATTATCATGACCAATGCCATGAACTACATCCTTAAGAGTGTGGTCAACCTGTACACGACCGGAACGCCCCGCGGCGTTGCCCCGGTTGCCTGGAAAAACTTCATTCTTACCAGTTATCTCGGCATCAAGGGAGGCGTCTGGTTCTGGGGTCTTTTGGCAGCCATCGCGATCTTCCTGATTTCGAAGACAAATTACGGCCGGAAGCTCGTCGCGATCGGCGCGAACCGCTCCGTCGCGAATTATTCCGGCATCAATACGAAGAGAGTGCTGATCTCGGTTTACACCTTAAGCGGCATGTTTATCGGTTTCGCGTCCTGGGTTGCGATCGGCTACCGCGGACGCCCGTTCCTATCCGTCGGTGACGGTTACGACCTCATGTCGGTGGCTTCGGTTGTTCTCGGCGCGACGTCTATTATGGGCGGCAAAGGAAATTACACCGGTACGATCGCCGGATGTCTTATCCTTCAGATTGTTACCGCTCTTCTGACAACGATTCAGATCGAAGAAGCCGGAAAGAAAGTGATCTACGGCGTGATCATTCTGGTAGTCCTTCTGGTCTACTCACTGTCCGAAAGGAAAAAGAAAAGATAAAAGCAGCTATATTTACGGCTTTCCTTTCAAGTTGGAAGGAAAGCCGTTTTTTGCTATAATATCATCGGAGTAACGAATAATCGTATTATGGAGGAGGCATTTCTATGAAAAAATATACGGGACCTGTCATCGACGCGCATGTTCATCTTGTGGAAGTACTCGGCCGCGGCTTCGGACCGCACGGTGACTGCTTCAACCTCGGAAACGGGAGGATCCGCTGGGCGGACGGGTTTGAGCAGCAGATCTTTGAAGAAGGCCTTGAGCGGATGACTCCGGAAGACTGTCTGCAGATCCTGGATGAGAACAACATCGAGAGCGCGGTTCTCATGCAGGGAGGCCTGCTCGGACTCAACAATGAGTACAGCGTCAACGCCATGAAGAAATACCCGGGCCGCTACTACGCAATGGGGTCTTTTGATCCCTACGCGAACCAGGCGGAGAAGATCATGCACCGCCTCATCGACGAGCTCGGCGTCATCGGCCTCAAGTTCGAGATCAGCTGTATGTACGGCGTCTGCGGTTATCACGATGATTTCCGCATCAACTCCGACAGAATGCAGAAAGTTTATCAGTATCTCAGCGAAAAAGACCTGCCGGTCAGCTTCGATATGTGCTCCTTCGGCGAATACTGCCTCCAGGTGGATGAATGCGCGGAGATCGCCGCAAAATATCCGAACCTGAAAATCATCCAGGAACATCTGTTTATGCCGAATTCGCTGGAGCGGATCCCGGATATGGTCAAAGCGCTGGAAATCCTGAAACCCTTCGAAAATGTCTGGTTCTCGACAGCCTGCATCCCGCTGAATATGCATGAATTCGACTATCCGTATCCGAAGACCGCGAAAGCAGTCGCCGCGGCGGCGGAAGTTGTCGGCCATAAGCGCCTCATCTGGGGCACAGACCTCCCGCAGGGCCTGAACGGCAGCACTTACGCCATGACCCGCGATTACCTCGAAGACAGCGGCACCTTCTCCGCGGAGGAGCTGGCGGATGTGATGTACAATAACGCGAAGAAGTTCTATAAACTTTGAGCGGGAATACAATAACGCGAAGAAGTTCTATAAGCTTTGAAGAGGAATATAATAACGCAAAGAAATTCTATAAACTGTTAGCGGATATTGACGTTATCAGCGGTGCGAAACTTCTTTCAGACAGAGCAAAAGAATTTTCAGGAAATGAAAACAGAAGGATTCCTGCATGTTGTAGCAGGGTTCCTTCTGTTTTTCTGTTTATGTTTTGAGCGGAATATGTTATCTTTACAAAAGAAAAAAAGAAGATCAAGACTTCAGGAAGCCGGACGGCGGAAGACAGCGTAAGCATTTATAAGAAAGACAGAAAGAGATATGGTGATTCGAAGAGCATTGGAAAAAGATATCCCGAAGATCAATGATCTCCTCGGACAGGTACTGGAGCTTCATGCTTCGATCCGCCCCGATATTTTCATCCCGGGCACAACGAAATACAGAGACGATGAACTGGCGGAGATGATCTTGGACGATCAGAAACCGATCTATGTGGCGGTGGATGATGACGATGAGGTGTTGGGATACGCGTTCTGCGCGCTCCAGGAGCAGCCATTTTCCAATAATATGATCCCGTTCACATCGATGTTTATCGATGATCTTTGCGTGGACGAAAAAGCCCGCGGCATGAAGATCGGGCAGCAGCTGTTCGCGTTTGTGAAAGAGGAGGCGAAACGGCTGGGATGCTACGAAGTCACGCTCAATGTCTGGGAAGGAAATGACAGCGCCCGGCATTTCTATGAAAAAATGGGAATGCGCGTCAAAGAGACGATGATGGAGTTTATCTTATAAGGGTGATCAAGAAGAAGAAACAGGTAAACACAAAAAGAGAATGAGTGAACACGATAGAAAGTGTTTGAATATATAAAAGAAAGTGAGTAAAAGCGATGAGAGAGATCCTGGTGGAAGGAAACACCCTGCCGGAGGCGTATCACAAGGCAATTCTGGCACTTCATAAGGAAGGCGATATCACGGACTGCGGGGACTGGAACACGACGCAGAAAGAAGTTTCCATGACGATGGTCGTGAAACATCCTCTCGAGGAACCGATGATTTCCAAACTCTTCATCGGCGGACCGAGAGAACTTGAACAGTACCGGATGGAGATGCTGGACGGCATTCTTGATTTTGAAGTCGAAAAGGGAAACTGGGCCTATACGTATCATCAGCGCTACGCCGATCAGCTGCCATTTATTATTGAAGAACTGCGACGCAATCCTTCGACGCGCCGCGCGGTCATGCTTGTCCGCGACAAGGCAGTCGACATGGGATCCGACGATCCTGCATGTCTGCAGCATATCCAGTATTTTATCCGTGAGAACAAGCTTTGCTGCAAGATCCTGTTCCGCTCCAATGACGCGACGAAGGCATCTTTTATGAATGCGTTTGCTCTCGTTATGTTGCAGAAAAAGATCGCGGATGAACTCGGTATTGAAGTCGGTGAATACGTGCACCGCGCGAACAGCTACCATTGCTATGAGAAAGATTTTGAACTCATCGCCGGCTATGTAAAGAGAATCGAGAACGATCCCGACGGCACGACCGTGGATTACGTGGACGGCTGGGACGAGATCATGGAAGAAGAGCGGGAGAGCATCCTTAAGGATGTTGAGGTGCTGCGGAACCGCTGAGGCGTTCATAGGATTTGGAAATAGAAGGCCTGTTTCTGGAAATGGTTGACATAATACAAAACCATATTGGATTATTGTCAACCGGCAACAAGCTTTTTGCTCCTGTTTTGTTGTCAATTATTGTTGAATTCACATATGTTTCCAATCGGAAACAAGTAATGCAAAAAAGCATTGCAGAGCCGGGCTCCGCAATGCTTTTTTACAAAATCATCCTTTACAAGAATATGTATCAATTACTATTTACAGCACTACCCCGTCGCGGAACAGCGAGATCTCACGGTACCCGTAGGTCTCGTTGTTTGTTTTGACCCTTCCGGAAGCAACGTCGAGAATGTATTGGAAGAAATCTTCGCCGATCTCATCAAGAGAGCTGTTCTCGAGGATCCGGCCCGCGTTGTAGTCGACCCAGTGCGGTTTCCGTGCGGCGAGGCCGCTGTTGCTGGAGACCTTGACGGTCGGAACGAGCGAACCGAAGGGGTTGCCGCGGCCGGTGGTGAAGAGGATCATCTGGACGCCGCTGGCTGCCATGGAGGTGCAGGAGATCTCGTCGTTGCCGGGGCCGATGAGAAGATTCAAGCCGTTCCTGGTCAGTTTCTCGCCGTAATCCAGCACGCCGACGACCGGTGCGAGACCGCCTTTCTGCGTGCAGCCGAGGGATTTCTCCTCCAGAGTAGTGATGCCGCCCTTTTTGTTGCCCGGAGACGGATTTTCATAGATCTCCTGGCCGTAGCGGATGTAATATCCCTTGAAATTGTTGATGAGTCCGACGACGTCCTCGAAAACTTCCCGGGTGACGGCCCGGTGCATGAGGATCTGTTCGGCGCCGAACATCTCCGGCACTTCCGTGAGGACGGTACTGCCGCCGCAGCGGACGACAATGTCATTGATCCGGCCGACGAGCGGATTGGCTGTGATGCCGGAAAATGCGTCCGAGCCCCCGCATTTGAAGCCGATCTTGAGGTGGGAGGCGGAGACAGTCTGGCGTTTCTGGGCGGCGGCATTTTCCGCAAGCTCTTTGAGAAGAGCCATGCCTGCTTCGTATTCGTCATCCACGTCCTGTGTGATCAGGAATTTTACGCGGTCGGGATCATATTCGCCGAGATAGGGGCGGAACACATCGAGGTTATTGTTCTCGCAGCCGAGGGAGAGTACCAGAACGCCCGCGGCGTTGGGGTTGTGGATCAGTCCGGAGATGAGGCGCATGGTGCGCACCTGATCCTCGGAGAGCTGGGAGCATCCCATCGGATGGGTGTAGGAGAAAATGCCGTCGGTCATGCCGCCGAATTCTTCATTTGCCCGTTTCGCGAGGATCTCGGCAGTCTTGCCGACGCATCCCACGGTGGGGATGACCCAGATCTCGTTGCGGATGCCGACCGAGCCGTCCGAACGGACGTACCCTTCAAATGTCGCCTCGCGGTGCTGGTCGAAAGCCTTCAGCGCATCGGGGTCCGGCTCGTATGAGTACTCGAGGAATCCTTCGAGATTGGTCTTCAGGTTATGGGAGTGAATGTGTGCCCCCTTCTCGACGGGAGCGGTCGTGTGGCCGATGGGATAACCGTATTTGATGACGTTCTGTCCCTCCGCCATATCCGTGAGCGCGACCTTGTGGCCGAACGGAATCTCGCTTTTTACGGTGATCTCCTGCCCGTCCAGGGAACAGACGGTTCCGCAGGGAATGATTTCAAGAGCGACTGCAACATTGTCTTTGGGTGAAATTTTGAATAATAATTGATCTGCCATAATGAAATCCTACTCGTTGAATGCGGGATGTCTGGGAGCCGGTCCGGTTCTGACGGAAGACGCTTTTTCGGTTTTACAGAGGGCGTTCTTCTCTGAGAATTGCAGGAGAGATCCTGTGAATTTTCAGAAAAAACAAAACACGGACAGAATAAGTATACCATATAAAACGGAAATACGCGATTGACAAAAAAATACGAATCAGTCAGAATAAAAATGTCTGACGAAAATGTAAACGCAGTACAAAACGACAAATACGATTGGAGGCAAGAAATGAGTGAAATGATGAAATCCGTGCTGATCACAGAGCCCGGCACCGCGATCATGAAAGATATCCCCGTCCCGGTACGCAAGGAAGGGGAGGCGCTGCTGAAACTGAGATATGTAGGCATCTGCGGAAGCGATCTCGGAACCTATCGCGGAACTTTCGCCTACTGCGAATACCCGCGCAGACCCGGCCACGAGTTCGCCGCGGAGATCGTAGAAATCGATGAAAATGACAAAGGCCTGAAACCCGGCATGATCGTTACCTGCAATCCGTATTTTAACTGCGGAAAATGCCGTCCCTGTGAACACGGTCTTGTCAACTGCTGTGAACACAACGAGACGATGGGCGCGCAGCGCGACGGTGCGTTCTGCGAGTATATCACCATGCCGATCGAGCGCATTTACGACGGCAAGGGACTTCCGCCCGAAAAACTGACGCTGATCGAGCCGTTCTGCATTTCCTATCACGGCATCAAGCGCTGCAAAGTACAGGAAGGGGATCTCGTCCTCGTTGTCGGCGCCGGCACCATCGGCGTTCTCGCGGCGATCTCCGCGAAGATGAAAGGCGCGAAGGTCTATATCGCCGACGTCGCTCCCGCGAAACTCGACTACGCGGTAGACAATTTCGGACTTGACGGAAAGATCCTGAACACTTCTCCGGAACACTTCACCGAAGAAGTCGCGAAGATCACGGACGGCAAGGGATTTGACGTCACGGTGGAAGCCGTAGGTCTTCCGTCCACGTTCCAGAACTGCATCGACGCCTGCGCATTCGGCGGAAATATCGCCGTCATCGGCATCGGCAAGAAGAACCTGGACTTCCAGTTCTCCACGATCCAGAAGAAAGAGCTGAATATCTACGGTTCCAGAAACGCCCTGAAGGATGATTTCCTGGAACTCATCGACGCCGTGAAGGAAGGCCGCGTCGACATCAGCAAGATCGTCACCAACGTCTATGATTTTGACGAGGCGCCGCGCGCGTTTGAGGAGTTTGACAAGAACGCGGGACAGATGCTGAAGGTTATTCTGAAGTTCTGAGTCGGGGAGCTGTGCGTCAATACGGAAACAGAAACAGCAGGGAGCGGATTTCCGCTCCCTTTTTTAATGCTCCGGGGATCTCCAAAGGTCAGCGCAGACTGCACTCGATGAATAAGAAGCATGACGTTTTTTTGGGCAAATATACGATAATGTTTAAATGCCTGGCGCTTTGGGGTGTTGCAAAATGAAACACTTTGACAAAACCACCGAAAAAGTAGGTCGGTATAACAGAAACAAAAAAAGAATTTCGTAAAATTTGGATAAAACATTGAGAATTGACAGTTGTTTTTTAAACACATATACTTATTATAACTGAGCCGCTTTTGCGAAATATGCATGAAAACGGGATTGACCGGCAAAGAATAAAAGGACCAGATGGCGGATTCGGCAGAAAAAAGAACGGAGGAGAAATGCTATGGGCGTAGAAGGACGGATCGCTGTTGTTACAGGCGGCGCACAGGGAATCGGGTACGCGATCGCGACGGAACTTGCCAAAAGAGGTGCGAAGGTATTTCTCTCTGATGTCAATAAGGAGAAAGCACAGGAGAGCGCGGCGCACCTTGTGGAACAGGGATATACCGCGGCAGCGGGATACTGTGACGTCTCCCGTATCGAAAGTATTGAAGAGAGCCTGAAAGAAGCCTCCGAAGTCTGGGGCGGCATCGATATCCTCGTGAACAACGCGGGCATCATGTTCTCCAATAAAATTGAAGAAGTCACCGAGAAGGAATGGGACCTCGTGCTCGGAATCAATCTGAAAGGTCTTTTCTTCTGCACACAGAAAGTACTTCCCTACATTGAGGGCCGTCCGCATCCGAGGATCATCAATATTTCCTCCGTGGCGGGCAAAATGGGCTCCTACGCGTCGGGAATGTCCTATGTGGCGTCAAAGGGAGGTATTCTTTCCCTGACCTACGGCATGTCGAGACAGCTCGCGCCGAGAGGTATTACGGTAAATGCCGTATGCCCGGGCACTATTGAGACCCCGATCATGAAGGCATGGACCCAGGATCAGATCGACGGATTGAAGGACAGGATCCCGCTGGGAAGACTCGGACAGCCGGAAGACATCGCCCAGGCGGTCGCGTTCCTTGCGGCGGATGAAAATGACTTCATCACCGGAGAGGCGATCAGCGTCAACGGCGGTATGTACTGCGGATAATAAAAAAGTTTCAAAGACAAGGGAAACAGAAGGTTCCCCTGCAAACCGGCAGCTGCAAAGGAGAGTAAACATGGCAGATACCTATTTTGACTGGCTCGAAAAAGAGACCCCTACCCGCTGGTGGCATGATTCGGGAAATCCCGATGAGATCGAACTCGCGCTGACGAGACATGCAAAAGGCGTCACGACGAATCCGGTTCTTACCTTCCGCACATTCAACATGCAGCCGGAGATCTGGGAGGAGAGAGTGAATCAGATCTCCCAGGATCTTGATTATGTAGAGAGAGCGGAAGCTCTCCTGAAACTGGTGGCTACATCAGCCGCGAAACAGGTGTGGCCGATCTATGAAGCGACCAACGGACAGCACGGCTACGCTCTCGGACAGCTGAATCCGAGCTGGGCGGGCGATTATGAAAATATGCTCGCGCAGGCGAGAAGATACCGCTCCTGGGCGCCGAACATCGCTATCAAGCTTCCGGCGACACGCTCCGGCATCGAAGTCATGGAACAGATCGCATCGGAAGGCATTCCGATCTGCGCGACATTAAATGTCTCCGTCGCCCAGGCGATCGACGTCGCCGAGGCCTATGAGAGAGGCAGAAAGAAAGCGATCGAAAACGGCGTGAAAGTCGCTCCGTGCTACGCGGTGCAGCAGGTCGGCCGCATCGACGATTATCTGAGGGATGTCGCCTCCGATATGAAGCTCGGACTTGACGAGCGCACGATCACGAGCGCCGGCATTGCCGTTGCAAAGCGCTCCTACGGCATTTTCAAAGAGCGCGGCTATCACGCGATCATTATGCCGGCAGGACTCCGCGGATCCCACCATCTCGTACAGCTTGCCGGCGCGGATGTGACATTTTCCATCACGACCCGCGTGCAGGAAATGGTCCTTGCGGACGATCCGGAACGCGTCGAGCGGATCAATGAGCCGGTGGCAGACGATATCATGGAAGGCCTCCTTAAGATGCCGGAGTTCATCAAAGCTTATGAGCCGGACGGCATGAAGAAGGAAGAGTACATCACCTTCGGCGTTATGCAGAAGCTCCTCTCCCAGTTCACGGAGACAGGCTGGGCACCGCTTGAGGTCTACAAATCAAACCGCAAATCCGCGAGATGGATCTGATGCTGAAGCGGACTGCATGAATCGGCAGAATGATTTCAGAAATGGATCACACAGATCCGCAGACCGGATCTGAGGAATAAACAGCCACACAAAAATAGGAGGAAATTATGCGCGCACTTGTGAAATACGCACCGGAACCCGGCAATATGGAGATCCGAGAAGTCGAAGAACCGAAGGCAGGACCAGGCCAGATCAAGATCAAAGTCGTTGCAGCAGGCATCTGCGGATCCGATCTGCACATCTATGACAGCGACATCGCGATTCCGGTCCGCCCGCCCGTCGTTACCGGACACGAATTCTCCGGCGTCATCGCGGAAGTCGGCGAAGGCGTTGAGGGATGGAAAGTCGGCGACCGCGTCGTCTCCGAGACCGCTTATTCTTTTTGCGGAAAATGCGAAGCCTGCCGCGAGGGCTACTACAATCTCTGCAGTGAGAGAAAGACTCTCGGCTACTGGTACAACGGCATTTTCACCAACTATACTGTCGTTCCCGCGGAACGCGTCCATGCGATCCCGGAAACGGTCGATGACATTTCCGCAGCACTGACGGAACCGCTTGCATGCGTATGCCATGCGGTATTCGATCTTGCGACGATCCTTCCGACGGACCTCGTCCTTGTCAACGGCCCGGGCCCGATCGGTCTTATGACCATGCAGGTCGCCAAATCTTTCGGCGCGCGCGTGATCGTTTCCGGTACAGGCGTTGACGTCGAAAGACTTGCGCTTGCCAAGGAACTCGGCGCGGATTATACCTGCAACATCAATGAAAGACCGCTCGATGATCTCGTCAACGAGCTGACCGGCGGATACGGCGTCGACGTCGTCCTGGAATGCTCCGGCAACCAGTACGGCATCAATTCCGCGCTTCACAATATCAAACGCCGCGGCCACTTCGTACAGATCGGCATGGGCAGACCGGAGATCCCGTTCTACGTCGAAGCTCTGAACTACAGAGAACCCATCGTGACCGGATCCCTGGGATCCCGCAAGGCCAGCTGGGAACAGGCTCTGGACCTTCTCGCGAGAGGCAAAGTCAAAGTCGACAAGATTGCTGACGTCAGAATGCCGCTTGCGGACTGGGAGAAGGCATTTGATATGTTCCGCAAGAAAGAAGGCGGAAAATTCATTCTCTTCCCGTTCGAAGAAGATTATTGATCCGGAAGGCATTTTCCTGAAAAATGAAAATCCGGGAATAAGGGCGGAATGATCCCGCCCGCAGCAGCAAAATGAAACCATCACACAATAGGGTGTGTGGCGATATGTCATTTTAAGGAGGACAACTAATGAAAAAGAAAATTCTTGCACTTGTCATGAGCGTTATGTGCGTGGCAAGCCTCGTCGCCTGCGGCGGCGGCGCTGCATCTTCCGCGGCGGAAGCTCCGGCTGAATCCAAAGAAGAAGCTGCTCCGGCAGAGGAAGCTGCTCCGGCTGAAGAAGCTGCTTCGGAAGAAGAAGCTCCGGCAGAAGAAGCTGCAACAGAAGCGACCGGCGATGTGATCACGATCCAGGTCGGTTACGAAAACAACCCGGGTGAGCCGCTGGATATCGGCTGCAATGCCTGGAAAGAGAAACTCGATGAGATCTCTGACGGCTCCATCAAGATCGAACTTTATCCGTCCAGCCAGCTCGGCGGAAAAGTTGACGCGATGGACATGATGCAGATGGGTGAACCGGTTGCGTACATTACCGACGGTTCCTTCCTCGGCGACTACGGCGCTCCGGAAATGTCGATCTTCGGTGCTCCGTATCTGTTCACAAGCTATGACGACCTTCACAAAGTTCCGCAGACCGAATGGTGGCAGGAGCAGATGGACCTTCTTGCACAGAACGGCCTTCATGTCATCACCACGAACTGGGAATACGGCGTCCGCAACCTCATGACTGTGAAACCGGTCCGCACATTTGATGACCTTTCCGGCATGATCATCCGTACACCGCAGAACGTCGTCCAGGTCAAGACCTTCGAATACATGGGCGCTGCTCCGACCGGCATGGCTCTCGGCGATGTCTACACAGCTACCCAGCAGGGCACCATCGAAGGTATGGAAAACCCGATCGCTACTCTTTATGGCCAGACTTATTATGAAGTTGCGAAATACCTCACCATGACCGAGCACCTGTTCGTTCTGACACAGTTCGTCATGAGCAACGATGTCTGGAACAGCCTGACCGAACAGCAGCAGCAGTGGCTGACCGAAGCCGGCGATTTCGGCGGCGAAGCCAACAACAAGGCACAGGTCGAACTGACCGAGAAGTTCATCCAGGAAATGAAGGACAACGGCGTCGAGGTCATCGAGCTTGATGATGCTGAAAAGCAGAAATTCATCGATTCCGTCGATGGTCTGTATTCCGATCCGGAAGTTACCGCGAATTGGAGAGAGAATCTCCGTGACATCATCATCGAGCAGGTCAACGCGATCGGCTGATGCGGTAGTTTCCAGAACTAGCTTTTTGCAACCCGCAATAAGAGACGGCCGCCGCTTTGGCGGCAGCCGTCTTCTGTTAAAAAGAAAGGACCGGCATATGGAGAATAAAAAAGAGAACAAGGTGCTCAAGTTCCTTGGCTCGCTTGATATCTATGTAGCCAGTATTATTATGTTGGTGCTTCTAGGAATCACGGTAGTCAACGTTTTTATGCGTTACGTGATGCGCAGCCCGATCACCTGGGTTGATGAGCTTCAGCTTTTCCTGTTCCTGTGGATTGTGTATCTTTCAGCCGGCGCTGCCTTCCGGCACAGTTCCCATGTTGCGATCGAAATTATCGTCGATTCTCTTAAGGGAAATGCGAAAAAGGCGGCAGAGATTTTTGCATTTCTGTGTTCGCTCCTCATCATGATCTATCTGATCTATCAGAGCAACCGCTATTATATGCAGCTTGTGAGTACGAATAAAATCGCAACTCTTTTGCGTGTTTCCTATAAATATGTATACGGCGTCGTTCCGATCGGCAACGTCCTTATGCTTGTCAGCATGGTCGTATATTATCTGAGAGAGATCTTCGGACTGAGCCTCGGCAAAGAACCGGAGGAAGAAGAGGAGGTGTACGACTGATGAAGACAGCGATTGCTATTGCATTGATCGTAATGCTCGTTCTTTTGTTCCTTAAGATCCCGGTATACCTGGCGGTTATCGCGGGCAGCGCGGTATATTTCTTCATGAATCCGGGCGTCAACTCCATGATCCTCGGCCAGAGACTGATCTCCGGTATTCAGGCACCGTCGCTTCTCGCGATTCCATTCTTTGTCGCGGCGGGCACATTCATGAACCACTCCGGTGTTTCAAGCCGTATCATGGAACTGTGCGACCTGCTGACAGGAAGACTGTGGGGCGGCCTTGCGCAGGTCAACGTCCTTCTGTCGACCCTCATGGGCGGTCTCTCCGGCTCCAACCTCGCAGATGCTTCCATGGAAGCAAAACTGCTGGTTCCGCCGATGAGAGAAAAGGGCATGTCCAATGCGTTCGCTTCTGTCGTCACGGCAGCATCCGCCATGATCACACCGCTGATCCCGCCCGGAATCGCTATGATCCTTTTCGGATCCCTCGCGAACTATTCGATCGGTAAACTGTTCGTTTCCGGTATCGGCGTCGGCATCATGCTCTGCGCCGGTGAAATGATCACGGTTTCCATCATTTCCCATAAGAGAGGCTACAAGCCGACCCGTCCGAAGGGACAGCATCTCCCGAAGGGAGAGGCCGGAAGGATCGTTCGCCGCTCCATCGCTCCGATGTGCCTGCCGATCATCATCATCGGCGGTATCCGTATCGGCGTTATGACGGCTACCGAAGCCGGTGCTGTCGCGGTCGTTTACTCGATCATCCTCGGCCTGATCTACAAAGAGCTGACCTGGAAGAAATTCGTCCAGGGCATGAAAGAGACTGTTCTTTCCACCTCTTCCATCATGCTGATCATCGGCGCTGCATCCGCGCTTTCCTGGGTTCTTTCCAAGGAACAGGTCCCGCAGCACCTGACCGCCTGGATGATGGGTGTCACCAGCAACAAATATGTATTCCTGCTTCTCGTCAACATTTTCCTTCTCATCTGCGGTATGCTGATGGAAGGCAACGCGATCATGATCATCCTGGTCCCGCTGCTTTATCCGATCGCTCTCGAATACGGCATTCATCCGATCAACTTCGCGATGGCGTTCATTTTCAATATGTCGATCGGAGCGCTGTCTCCGCCGATGGGAACACTGATGTTCGTAACCTGCAACGTCACGGGGTGTCCGATCAAGGACTTCATCAAGGAATCGATACCGTTCTATGCTGTCCTTATCCTGGAACTGATCCTGCTGACATATGTACCGTTCCTGACCACGGGCCTTGTCTCCCTGATCTACGGCGCAGCATAAAACGGACAATATCCCAAAACACAAATGCAGCCACTGTCTTGCCGGACAGTGGCTGTTTTGTGCTTTGACGGGCCCCAAAAGAACCGTCTCCATTGGCCTCCTATTTTCCGTTCAGTTTCCTCCAGAGCGTGCTTCTCCCGATGCCGAGGCGCTTCGCGGCGGCGCTCTGGTTCATATTTTCCTCTTTCAGGATCCGGGTGATGATCCTCTTCTCGATCTCATCGAGAGTCCCGGAGAGCTCAAAAGTGGAAAGAGTAGCAAAATCCGGCGCATTTCTAAGGACGGCGCGCACGGAATCCGCGGAGATGTAGGAGCCGTCTGTCTGTGTCACGAGCTGCCGGACGGTGGTCTCCATCTGTGTGAGATTGAGCGGCCAATTAAACGCTGTGAGAAGAGAGAGGGCATCTTTGGAAAATCCGATCACAAATCTCGAAAACTGATCGTTGTAGACCGGGAGCAGCTGTGTCAGGAATGCGGGAATGTCTTTTCTGCGCGCCGCCAGAGGATACATCGTGATCGTGTAGCCGGACAGTAGAAGATAAAGATCTTCGTGAAAAGCACCGGAAGCGACCGACTCGGAGAGATCCGTGTGGGCGCAGCTGATGACGCGGTGGCGGCTGGTGAGTTTTGTGTCCCTTATATAATCAACGAGCTCCGACTGCATCGGCAGGGAGAGCATGTCAATATCCTCGAAAAAAATGGTATAGCTGGTCCCGTAGAGTGGGGAGGCTGATTTGCGAAGGAGTGTCAGCCAGCCCTTTTCGGTGACATTTCTGCAGGAAATGTGCACGAAGGAGGAAGCACCGTTGATCTCTCTGTGCACGATGTGTGCGAAGAGGTCTTTTTTGGTGCCGACTTCACCGCGGATGTGGACCGTGAGCCCTGATGACGCGGCGGCCTTAAGATCTTCCGCGTAGGGAGCGGCAAGAAGATCCGAATAGGTGCATGCGGAGATCAGGGATTCCACCTCGGCGGGACTTTTGACCCGTGTAAAAGAGGCCGGCCGGTAATCCGGGGAGCGGAAATGCAGGTCAAAGGAGGAGTACGCTTTTCCGTCGATCAGGAAGCGGTGCCCGTTCAGCTTATAGTAATAGGAGCCGATCTTCTGGACGAGATGCAGCTGCCCTTCCTTCTCCAGCATCGGGATCGTCTCCTCGATCCGCTTCATGGAATGCTCTTCCCTGCCGAACAACGCCCATGCGGCCGTGTTCGCAAAACGGAGAGATCCGGCGTCGTCATAGAGGAGCGTCGGCGCGTCGTTGAGATCCGCAAGCTGTTCAAAAAGATCCGCCCGCTCGGACATGGCCTTTCCAGCCTCGTAGGTTCTGTGGGCGAGAGCGAGACATTCCTCGATCGCCTCCCGACCGGAGGAGATCAGAAAGAACTGCAGTCCCTGGGAGAGACAGACGTCTCTTGCCATTGCACCGCCGATCACGATCCGGCAGCCGTCCCGGCGGCATTTCTCCACTAATGAGTCGATTCGGTCAGGCGTGTCAAAAGGATAGACGGAAATGTCGATGCCAAGCGATTCCGCGAGGGATGTGAACAGCTCCGCTATATCGGAATAGGTGATAACGGCAGTCTTGAGCTGCAGAGGCTGTGTCTGCAGAAGAACACGGACAATATCAATGGGGGAGAGCCTGATATTGATCACGGGAATCCTGACTTTTTCCATAAGAAGACCTGTTGTGCCGCCTCTGGAAATAATCATGTCGAACCGGTTTTTCGGGTAGGTGGTGAGGTAAGCCATTGCGTTGCCGTAGTAGCCGACGAATGTTGTCACTTCCATGTCCGGATACCGCTCCGCGGATTCCTGGATCAGGGTGCCGAGTTCCGGATAGGGTACGATGGCGAGAACCTTCATGTGAACTCCTTTGAAAATGAATTTGATCTGTGACTGTATCACGGTAGATCAGCGGAAAATGCAATCTCGCGAAGCCGGAACAGCCCGAAAGAAGTGTATCATAATGAAACAAATTTCGCAAGACAAAACCAAGATCAAAGAAAATGTAAAAAATCGTTTCAAACCGAAACAAAAACAATAAGGCGGGGTAAGGACGGAAAGCGCTGAAAATGGTAGCATAAAATCAGCTTACATCATAAAGTAACATGCGCCGGACAGGAAGGAGGAAACACACATATGTTTGAGGTCAGAATGCCCCAGAAGGGTCTGACAGAGACGAGTGCCTATCTGAGCAAATGGTATGTCGCTCCGGGCGATAAAGTGAAGACAGGGGATTACCTGTTTGCGATGGAAACGAGCAAGTCCGTATTTGATGTCGAATCGGAGGCGGACGGCACCGTGATCGCCGTGCTTTATCCCGAAGGAGATGAAGTGGACGTGGAAGCGGTCGTCTGCGTGATCGGTAAAGAAGGAGAGACGTATGACGGTGCGCCTGCACCCGCCGCGAAAGAAGAGCCGGCTCCCGCAGCTCCCGCTCCGGTGAAGCAGGAAGCAGCAGCGGAAAAATCGGCAGAAGCTCCGGCTGCCCCGCCCGCAGTGAAAGAATCCGCCCCTGCGGAAGCGGCACCTGTCCGCGCGGAAGGAGAGCGGATCGCGATCTCTCCGAGAGCAAAGGCAAAGGCGGAAGAACTCGGATTTGATTACAGCAGTGTGGTCCCGACCGGTCCGGAAGGACGGATCATAGAAGAAGATATTCTCCGCGCGTATGAAGAAGCGAAGAAAGCGGAAGCCGAAAAGCCTGCGGAAGCGGCTCCGGTGAGTGCATTTGCCCCGATGCCCGTGGCGGCGACGGCGGCGCTGGCACCCGAAGCGGCGGCATTTCCCGCCTATTCTGTGGAGACGAAGATCTTCACGTTCGACGCCGGCTCCCTTTACGATTACGAGAAAGTCCTTCTGTCGTTCCCGCAGGAAGGGCGTGCGATCAATTCGAGAAACGACATGATCCTGTACGCGGTCTCCAAGACGGCGGCACAGCATCCGGAAATGATGAGAGGACTGCCGGTCTTCTTCGCCGGGAGCGGCGCACCGTACTACGTGCCGGCACTGGATCCGGCGGCGGGATGGAGCCTCGGTGTCGGCGCCCCGAAGAGGGAACTTGCGGATGCGCCGGACGGGTCGTCCAAAGAGATCCGGACCGTCTCTCTTGCATTTGTCTACAGCACCGCTCTTTTTGAGAGAGACGCGGTGGATTCGATAGCGGAAGAACTTATCAACGCGCTGGAGCATTTCCCGGCATTTCTCGCGATGCGGGCCTAAAGGAGGAGTACCATGCCAAAGAGTCAGTTTTTAGATCCTGCCGTTCTCAGGAAGAGCGGAACACTTTCTTTCCCGGACATTCAGCTGAACCAGTATCAGAAGACGCTGAAAGACGTCAAAAAAGAGTTTAAGAAATCCGAACTGCAGAACATCTACAAAGACATGCAGACGATCCGTGAGTTCGAGACGATGCTGACGGGCGTCCGCACCGTAAAGACCTACAACGGCGTCAATTATCAGTACACGGGTCCGGCCCACCTCTACATCGGTCAGGAATCTGCGGCGGTCGGTCAGGCGTTTGCGCTGGAACCCGATGATTTTACATTCGGCAACCACCGCTCCCACGGCGAGATGCTCGCCCGCTCCTTCCAGGCGATCCGCCAGCTCGATGACGAGACTCTGTACAGAACGCTGAAGGAATACAAAGACGGCAAACTGCTTGCGCAGGTCGAGAAATTCTCGAAGGCGGAAAATACGAAGGACGTCGCGTTTGACTTTGTTCTTTACGGGTTCATGAGCGAGCTTTTCGGCCGTGAGATCGGCTTTACGGGCGGCCTCGGCAACTCAATGCACGTTTTCTTCCGTCCCTTCGGCATTTATCCGCAGAACGCGATCGTCGGCGGCGCATCCGGTCTCGGCGCAGGCGCGGCGCTTTACAAGCGCGTCAATCACAAACCGGGCATCGTCGTCGTCAACTCCGGCGACGGATCCCTCTCCACCGGCTGCGTCTGGGAATGCATTAACTTCGCGACCATGAAACAGCTCACGGAGCTCTGGGAAGACGGCTATAAGGGCGGCCTCCCGGTCATTTTCAACTTCATGAACAACGGATACGCGATGAGCGGCCAGACCGCGACCGAGACAATGGGCTACGAGATCCTCGCCAGAGTCGGTGCAGCGTTCAATGAAGATATGATGCACTCGGAGCGCATCGACGGCCTGAATCCGTTTGCCGTCATTGACGCTTTCCGCAGAAAGAAACAGCTCGTGCTCGAAAACAAGGGACCGGTCTTCCTGGATACCCTGACCTATCGCCACACAGGTCACTCCGTCACGGATCAGAACGCCTACAGAACCAAGGAAGAGATGGATCTGTGGATGGAAAATGACTGCATCGCCCGCTACAAGAAGGAAATGATCGCGGAACGCGTCATGTCCAAAAAAGACACGGAGCAGTTCGAAGCGGATATCAAGGAAAAGATCACCAATATCCTCCGCTATGCGACCGACCTCGAGTTCACGCCCCGCATGGATCTGCAGAAAGATCCGGACGCCATCGCCCGCTGCATGTTCTCAAATGAGCACATCCTGAAAATGGATGACAGAGAGCCGGAAGTCATCGGCAAAAAGACGGACAATTCCCGCATGCAGAAGATCATGCGCAAATCCCGCTTCGGTCTCGACGAGAGCGGCAAAGAGCTGTCCCCGATGAAGACCTACACGCTGCGCGACGCGGTGTTTGAGCCGCTCCTTGACAAGTTCTACGAAGATCCGACGATGGTCATGTACGGCGAAGATATCCGCGAACACGGCAACTCCTTCGGCGTACTGCAGGGACTGTATGAGTCCGTACCGTACCACAGAATGTTCA
This sequence comes from Lachnospiraceae bacterium, assembly GCA_015057835.1. Lineage (GTDB taxonomy): Bacteria > Bacillota > Clostridia > Lachnospirales > Lachnospiraceae > Chordicoccus. The sequence continues at coordinate 9 of SVDL01000008.1, read as the reverse complement.
ACGCTCCGA
>SVDL01000082.1 GCA_015057835.1 Lachnospiraceae bacterium | reverse complement strand
ATAAAAAATAATTTTATTTGTATTGAAAATGCGGACGAAAATCCATAAAAATTAGTCAATATGAAATGGATTTGTAAAATTTCTGTAATACTATTGATTTTTTGATTGCATTTTTTATAATGTAAGAGTATGATATATTTCCACGGTTATTTCAGTTCCATCATGTAACGGGGGTTCATGAAGGAAATTGCCGGAAAGACGCCGCGCACAGTAAGTTATGCAGCAGCAGCTTAAGAGCTGCAGGGGAGAATGCGGCGCAGGTCTGAAAGGACACTTAGAGGAGTATAAATGAAGTATCGTAAGCTATTGATTTTCCTGATAGCTGCTTCCCTTGTATCGCAAAACGGAGGTTACACGGTGTTCGCCCAGGAGGCGGATGCCGCTGTCAGTGTGTCCTCATCTGTCGAGGACAGCACGGCTTCGGAGGCGGAGGACAGTACAGTCAATCCCGCTGAGCCCGGCGGATCCGGAACACAGGACAGTACGGTCTCTGGCGACGGAACGGAGAGCAGCACTTCTTCGGACAGCACAGGATCCGAAGGATCGGAGAGTTCCGGCCAGGGCACGGACAGCACGGGAACAGAATCAGGGAATTCCGAAGTCGTCGATCCTGAGAACAGTTCGGGAACAGAGAGTACGGATCCGGCAGCATCCGGTTCGGATAGCACCGGCACGGAATCCGGCACAGAGAATTCTGAAAATACGGAAAGCAGTACAGAATCGACAGCAGAACCGGGCGGGCTGATCACCGTTCCGGGAGAGGAATCCGCTGCGGAGAATCCGGAAGCACCTGCTGCGGGAACCGAAAGCACGACGGAAAGTGCTGCGGAAGCAGTGGCAGAAGATCCCAATGCCCTGCCGGTAGAGGAGGTCCCTCCGATCGAAGAGACGACACCCGAACAGATCGAAGAAGAACAGAAGGAAGAAGAACCGGATCTGACTCCGGAATGGCACCCCGAGTGGCAGGGCCGCGGAGCGGAATTTGAAATTCATCCGTTCCGGCTGATCTTCCCGGTCTATGTGAGGACATCCAAACAGATCTTCGTTTATGACAGCAAAGAAGCTGCCGAGAGCCATGAGGTCGCGAAGATCGGAAAAGGCGCATACATCCGCCTGATCGAGGGCGATGCCCAGGAGATCGTAAAAGCGGAGGCAGAGGTCCAAAGAGAGCGGATCGCCGGGGAAGAAACAACCGGAGAGGCCTGGGAAGAAGCTGTAGGAGCTGCCGGTGAAGAGAGCGTTGAGGAAACGGAAGAAAGCGCTCCCATGTGGGTCTACGTCGAGGCGATGGACGCGGAAGGAAACATCTGCCGCGGATATACAGACGGAAATAACCTCGAGACGGCGCGTTCCTTTAACAATGACCTCTCTAAAGTGGAGATCTTAAAGAGCCGCGAAGAGAACGGCGCGTTCTACGATAATTACCTGACGTCTTACCGCTCGCTCCGCGATGAAAATCCGGTCTCCGACGAGCGGATTGAACTCGTAAATTACGGACTGCAGTTCCTTGGCAATCCCTATGTCTGGGGCGGCACAAGTCTTACGGAAGGCTGCGACTGCAGCGGATTTGCCGGCGGCGTATACCGTCACTTCGGCTATGATCTGCCGCGCTGCTCCTACGAGATGTGCTATGTCAGCGAGAAAATGAATCCGTACGAAGCCCAGCCGGGTGATCTTCTGTTCTTTGCGAACGCGGAGCGTGTCAACCACGTTATGATCTGCCTCTCCAATGAAGGGGACGGAACTCTTCTCGTTGTTGAAGCCAAAGGCCGTAAATGGGGCATCGTTGTCTCCCGCGTCCGCTGCGAGCGGATCGTCTGGGCGATCTCGATCCTGGACAAGGAAAACGGAAAAGACGATAAAAAAGTTGTGGAAGGCAAGCAGATCCTTCAGAAGCCTGCCAAACAGCTCGCGTAATACACAAAGATAAAAATCCATTCAGAGAATCATCGGGGTATCCGGTGGTTCTCTTTTTTACACTACAACGAGTATGAAGCGGAACCGGGAACTTGAGTCTTATATCCCGGATGACATGGAAGACAGTCTGCACAGCCTAGCGGATAAAGGGAGGAAGGTCCTTTCGTGAATCCGGATGTAAAAACCGGGAAGCGTAAAAAAATAAAAATTCCGTATGTTAGATTATAACTGTAACCGGAAGGGATACAGAAACCGAAAGGAGATACGGAATGAACGCAATGATCTATGCAGCAGGTCTGGCAGCTGTCCTCACAGCGGGCGTGATCCATACGGTGATCGCTACACGGGAACTGCTTGGATGCGGAAAAGAAATGAGCGCATGGAAAGCATTCCGGATCGGACTCCGGCTGCTTCCGGCGGTGATGATGACTTCTCTCATCGGAACGGGCGGCGGACTGGCTTACATGGCACCGGCGTACGTGAACGGAAATGGCGGCGCGATGACACTGACAACAGCGCAGGAGCGCTGGAATGGCGGCGCGGCGATGTATCGGGCAGCCTCGCAGGAGGTTGGAAACGCCGCGGCGGCGATGGCGCTGACCTCGGCATCAGCCTCACGGGCAGTAGAAATGGATAGTGCTAAAGGAGTCCTTGTAAGGATTCCCTCTTTTACGGCAGCCAAAACGGCTGCCGTTCATTTTATATACTAATGGGGCTGTTGAGTTCCATTTTTGTATTTTTATTATAATTATTTCTTTTTCTAAGTTTGCTTTAAGTTTCACCCTTTATGATGGCATCATTAAAACAGATGACCGCTATCGATGAAGGGAGAAACATCATGAAGAAAAAGCACCTTATTACTGTTCTCGGAATGACACTGGTAATGTCACTTGCGATCAGCGGATGCGCAGCAGGAACAGGAAGTACAGCAGATACAACAGCCTCCGTGGCAGTCGAAAGTGCAGCGGAAAGCGATGAAAATACAGAGCAGACGGCGGAAAATCAAGAAGCGGTGAATTCCGAAAACACCGGGACGGAAACCTCGGATGGAGCGGGCGGAAATGCCCCCGCTGACGGAGAGCAGCCCCCGGAAATGCCGAACGGGGAGCAGCCGCCGGAAATGCCCGCGAACGGAGAACAGCCCCCGGAAATGCCGGACGGCGAAAACGGACCGATGAACGGGGAGCAGCCGCCGGAAAAGCCGGACGGTGAAGGCGGCCCCGGCGGCGGTCCGGGCGGAAACGGCCAGGGCGGTCCGGGCGGAAACAGTCAGGGTGGTCCCGGCGGAAACGGTCAGGGAGGCCCCGGCGGATCAGGAGGAGGCAGCTCCCAGCCGGACAGCTACGACGCGGCTGTTGAGTACAGCGGAGATACTTCTGTATCCGGAAAGACCATCGCTTCGACAGGAACCGACGAGAATGCAATCCATGTGATGGACGGCGCGGAAGTGACTCTCACCGGCATGACCGTGACCAGAGAATCTTCAGACAGCGACGCGAGCGATAACGCCAGCTTTTACGGCGTCGGCGCCGCGGTACTCGCAACAGACGGCACCCTGTATCTGGATAACAGCAAGATCGAGACAGATGCAGGCGGCGGTGCGGGGGTATTTGCCTACGGAGACGGAACGGTCTATGTGGCGGATACGACGATCACGACACAGCAGGGCGCGTCCGGCGGCATTCACGCCGCAGGCGGCGGCACACTTTACGCCTATGATCTTGACGTGACGACCTACGGAGGCTCCTCCGCGGCGATCCGCTCCGACCGGGGCGGCGGCACGATGGTCGTGGACGGCGGAACCTACACATCCAACGGATCCGGGTCTCCGGCGATCTATTCCACGGCGGATATTACGGTAAATGATGCCGACCTCACCGCCAACGGCTCTGAGGCGATCTGCATCGAGGGCATGAACTCGATCCGTCTCTTTGACTGTGATCTGACCGGAAATATGCCCGACAGCAGTCAGAATGACTGCACCTGGAACGTGATCCTCTATCAGAGCATGTCCGGAGACTCAGTTGTCGGCAACAGCACATTTGAGATGGTGGACGGCTCCCTGACCGCGAAAAACGGCGGGATGTTCTATACGACCAACACGGAGTCGACATTTGTCCTCGAAGACGTGGACATTACCTATGCTTCGGAAAATGATTTCTTCCTGAAATGTACCGGCAACAGCAACGAGCGCGGCTGGGGATCGACCGGTTCCAACGGCGCGGACTGCAATTTCACGGCGATCGATCAGGAGATGGAGGGCGACGTCATTTGGGACTCCATCAGCCAGCTGGATTTCTACATGACAGATGAAAGCACGCTGAAAGGCGCAGTGCTGCAGGATGAGTCCAACGCCGGAAACGGCGGCAGCGGATACGCGAGCTTCTATATCGACAAGACTTCAACCTGGATCGTCACCGGCGACAGCACGCTCACAAATCTGTACTGCGAGGGAACTGTCAAAGACGCATCCGGCAATACCGTCACCATCCAGGGAACAGATGGAACAGTCTATGTCAAAGGAACCAGCAGCTACACGGTTACCGTTGAGAATTACAGCACCAGCGCGGACTTTTCCGGGGCGTCCTCTGTGGACTCCTTTGCGGATTATGCGGCGGAGAAGCCGGCACAGCTGGACTGAGAAAGGTTAGAGAATGCGGAGCCGGCACAGCTGAGCTGATAGAGGCAAGACTGTTTCCGGATAATAGGAAGAATGCTTCCGACGAAGAGGAGGTCTGCCTGCAAGAAATTATGTAAACTATTGGCACAATAGGATGACTTCTGAAGAAAAGACACCATTTTTTGGTGTCTTTTTAAAAAAGAAGCTTCACAGGTGCCAGCTACCCCTCAAATGCCGGAGAGAACGCGGCATGTGTTGAAAATGGCTCGCCTGCCTGCCCAAGATGGCGGACATCGCCTAAGACCTGGATCCGCAGGTGGGCCTTGTCCGGGACTCTTTTTTCTGCATTTACGATCGTGATGCCGGTGGGCAGGATGACTGTGTGATGAAGCAGGATGAAGGGGCTCACGCCGATGAGGTGAGAGAGAATGACTGCTGTGACGCCGAAGTGGCAGAAGAAGACGAGGGCATTTTCCTCATCGCCGTCGGTGAGGGAGCGGTCCAGATCATACATGGTGCCGGAGCCTTCCGGATTGCGGTGATAGCCGTTTTCTGCGAGAAGGGCGTCTATGCTTTCACATATTTCCTGATAAGCTGTCTTTATCTCCGGGTTTGATGAATAGAGCGGCGTGTTGATCCAGCGCTCTCTGTCGTACATGTCCGGATATTCGGAGAAGTACTCCGGATAAAGATCCCAGGGGACATGAAGTTTGCCGGTGGAGGGATGCGTGATGCGGTATTCAAATTCGCGGAGCCACGGGATTTCTTCCGCTTCACGGTTCCATTTGAGAAGAGTCGGTTCGGCGGTCATTTTTGCCCGGGGCAGCGGGGAAACGTAGATTTTCCGAATGTGCTCCGTATTCCAAAGAGCAGTTCTGCGGCTCAGGATCTCCGCTTCGCGGATTCCTTTTTCGGTCAGGCAGTTATGTTTGTAATCCGGTTCCGCGTGTCTTATAAAAATGAGTCTCATGATATGCTCCTGTTATTGGGACCAAAAAGAATCGTCCCCAGTGGTCCCATCTGTTGGCTCCAGGGATCCAAAAAGAACCCTCCCCATCGGCCTTAGGCTCAGCGGCGTCTCCCGAACATGGCGAGGATGTGGTCCAGCGTCTCCTGGCGGGTGCCGTTGTTGTCGATGGAGGCGTCCGCGAAATGCTCGTAATATGGCGCGCGGCGCTTCTGCATTGCGACGAGCGCTTCGGGGGATTTGGAGAGCGGCCGGCCGTCGAGGGGCAGTTTGGAGAGGTCTCTCTCGAGGCAGACGATGTAGCCGTTCTGGGCGAGAGGCGCGTAGTTGTCGTCCCTGAGGACAATGCCTCCGCCGGTGGCGATGACTTTGCTGAATGCGGCGCCTTCTTTGCGGGCGACGGCGGTCTCGAGGTCGCGGAAATAATCTTCACCGCATTTTTCAAACATTTCCGGGATCGTGAGGTCCGCGGTGTCTTCGATCACGTTGTCAAGGTCGACAAATTCGCGCTCCAGCATTTCCGCGAGCATTTTCCCGACGCTCGATTTGCCGCTGCCGGGCATGCCGATGAGGACGATATTGGTGAGCATATCCCGAAGTCCGCGGGAAATATTCGCGATCTCACTGTCCGGGATCTTCTTTCCGAGGAAGTATTCGGCGGCGGCTTTGGCCTGCGCGACGAGCATGGTGAGGCCGTTCGTGCAGGGAATTCCGAGCTCTTCCGCCTGCATGAGAAGAGCGGAACGGAGCGGATTGTAAATAACATCGACCACCCCTTCCAGATCTTTGAAGCGGGACAGGTCGAGGGGGGATTTTCCGTTATTCGGGAACATTCCCACCGGAGTGGTGTTGAGGATGATCTGCGCGTCGCTGTGGTCCGAAATGACATTTTCATAATCTGTCATGACGACCGGGATTTCCGAGGCATTCCCGACGGAGGAAGTGCCCTGCGTGCCCGGGACGGACTGTGCCGGGGCTGCAGCAATATCATTCTTCACGTCTGAGGAAGGTTTGGCGGAACCGGCAGCATCATTTTCCTGCAGCGCAACGGCATTAGCTTTCCGGCGGCTGACAATGACGATCTCAGAAGCGCCGAGGTCATACAGAACAGTCCGGGCAGTATGGGACGTTCCGCCGCTGCCGAGGATCAGCGCTTTCTTTCCGGCGACGCGGATCCCTGCGTGCTGCAGAGCATACTCGATCCCGAAATAATCCGTGTTGTACCCGGAGAGAGTGCCGTCGGGCCCGACGACGATCGTATTGACCGCGCCGATGCGGGCTGCTGCCGGATCGATTTTGGAGAGATAGGGGATCACAGCCTGCTTGTAGGGGATCGTGACGTTGACGCCCTTGAAATCATGCGTGAGAAGAAATGATTCCAGCTCCTCCGGCGCAAGTTCTTTCAGTTCGTAGGGAGTGCTTCCGAGCGCTCCGTGGATCTGCGGTGAGAAGCTGTGGCTGAGTTTTTCTCCGATCAGTCCGTATTTCATGATGTATTCTCCATTCTTTATTGAAAATGAAAACGCTCTGCGGCAGTCACTGCACTAGCCTGTAAATGCAGTCTCTGCAGCAGTCACTGCGCCTGCCTGCAAATGCAGTCTCTGCAGCAGTCACTGCGCCTGCCTGCAAATGCAGTCTCTGCAGCACTCATTGCACCCTCCTGCAAATGCAGCGGCGGTATTTCTGCTTAAATCTCCTTATAGGCGCCGAGGAAGGCGAAGCCGTCGATGGTATTTTCCAGATCGCTCATAAGATTTACAATATCCGGATCCGCGACCGACGCGTCGACGTCGACGTAGAAGCGGTACTGGAAGTCTGTTCCCGGGATCGGCCGCGACTCGAGCTTCGTCATGTTGAGCGAGAGCGAGGAGAAGCGGGCGATGAGTCTCTGCAGCGCGCCGGGCGTGTTGTTGACGGAGAACATGATGCTGATCTTGTCGGAGCCCGGGTAGATCTCCATGTTTTTCGAGATCACAATGAAACGGGTGTAATTGTTTGCCGTGTTCTGGATCTCATTGCTGAGGATGGAGAGACTGTAAAGCTGAGCGCATTCCTCGGAGGCGATGGCCGCGATGTCATTCCGGTCAGAGTCGGAGACCATTTTGGCGGCGGCGGCGGTATTTTCCGCCACAGTCACTTTGATGCCGGGATTGGCGGAAAGGAAGCGGCTGCATTGGCCGAGGGCCTGTTCGTGGGAGCAGATCTCTTTGATATTTTCCATCTTTGTGCCGGATTTGGCAAGAAGACAATGATTGATATGGATCTTTATACCGCGTACGATGCTGAATTTATGGGAATTCATGATGAGATCGTACACGGAATTGACGGAACCGTGCGAACTGTTCTCGATGGGCAGGACGCCGTAGCGGCACAGACCTTTCTCGACCGCGCTGAAGACTGCCTCGAAGGTGCGGACATACATGATATTTGCAAATTGGAAAATGCGGTCGCACGCGATCTGCGAATTAGCCCCCTCGACGCCCTGGCACGCGACGACGGCTTCTTTCGGAAATACCGCCGGCGTGGCGGCGAGTGCCTCGGAAATGCGCTGGGAAAGCTGCGAACTGTGATCGATCCGCTGGATCTGATAGGAGCGGCTCAGATCAAAGAGATTGGAAAACAGGATCCTCGCAAATGCCGCATATTTCGGCCCCGCCTGCTCCGAGATCCGGGCGAGGATCTCCCGCTCCCGCGTGCGGTTCAGGACGGGCAGGCCGTGCTCCTTTTTGTAATCCGCGATGTCAGCGGACAGGTCCATTCTTTTGATGAACAGTTCATTTATCTGTTCGTTGATCGCATCCATTTCGAGGCGCATTTCGTCGAGATTCATGGTGTTACCTTCTTTCTGTTGAATGACTGCTGTTTATGGCAGAAGCTGATTATTGCTTATATTTTCAGGAATCGTTCCTGATATCTTCTGGGGAGCATTTTTTCAGGCGATGAAGAGATTTGAGGCTGATCATCTTTTTGCTGCCTTCACCAGAGTATGATCTGTGCTGCCTTCATCAGAGCACGATCTGCGCCGCGGAAACGGCGGCAGCGGCGATGACACAGGGAACGGCCCGCGGAACGACGCAGGGGTCGTGGCGTCCCTGAATGACAAGTTCGGTCTCTTTCATTTCCTTAAGATCCACGGATTGCTGCGGCTTCGCGATGGACGGCGTCGGCTTGAAAGCCGCCCGGAAAATGACCGGCATCCCGCTGGTCAGCCCTCCGAGAATGCCGCCGTGATTATTAGTGACTGTGCGGATCTGCCCGGCTTCGTCTATGCAGTAAGCATCGTTGTTCTGCGAACCACGGAGCCTCGCCGCCTCAAATCCGGCACCGAATTCGATTCCTTTGACAGCCGGAATTCCAAATACCGCCTGGGAGAGAATCCCCTCAAAACTGCCGTAGAGCGGATCGCCGAGACCGGGGGCAAGACCTGTGATCACGCATTCGACAATGCCGCCGACGGAATCGCCCTCCTTTTTAGCGGCGAGAATGGCTTCCTGCATGGCTGCGCCGGCTTCGTCACTGACGACGGGAAATGGCTTTTTGGCGATGCTGTCGAAGAAAGACGCATCAAAAGTCTGATCCTTTATTCCCGCGATCTCCGCTATGTGAGCGCCGATATAAATACCGCGGCGCTCCAGAATCTGCAGCAGGATCCCTCCGGCAATGCAGAGCGGCGCGGTGAGGCGGGCGGAGAACTGACCTCCTCCGCGGATATCATTATGACCGCCGTATTTGACATAAGCGGGATAATCTGCGTGTCCCGGCCGCGGAATAATTTTCAGATTTTCATAGTCGGCGGAGCGGGTATCGCTGTTGCGGATGACTGCCGTGATGGCTGATCCGCATGTCACGCCATTCACAATACCGGAAAGAAATTCCGGCACATCCGCTTCTTTCCTCGCAGTTGTCAGAGCGCTCTGCCCCGGCGCTCGCCGGGCGAGAAACGCCTGCAGCTCTTCAAAATCAATGGTCTCCCCGGCGGGAACGCCTTCCAGCACAACGCCGACTGCCGGCGCGTGGGATTCCCCGAAGACGGAGAGGCGGATCCGGGATCCGAAATCAGTTGACATGCTGTACTCCTTTCGCAGATTGGTACTGGATTAACGTATTAGATTTAAGTGAGTTTAAGCAAGTTTCAAGTGTGTTAATGTAACCGCTTTTTTCCAAATTTATGTAAACTAAATCTTGCTTTCCTGATTTTGAGGCGGTTACATTGAACTGGACCAGGAAAATGCGTCCGCCCAGGTCATTTTTTATTTTGTAATTTGATGTCCTGCTTTTAAAAAATCCACTTCATGGCTTCCGGACGGCTGTTTCCACCTATGCAAAAAGAATAGCCGCCCCGCCGAGCTTCCTGAAATCCTCCCAGAAGGATGGATAAGATTTGGCGACGGCTTCCGCGCCGAGAATGGTGACTTCCTTCCGGCAGCCGATGGAAGCGATGGCAGCGGACATGACGATCCGGTGATCGTTGCAGCCGGAAACGGTGCCGCCTTCCAGCCTTTCTTTTCCGGTGATCATAAGACCGCCGGGTTCTTCCACGATGTCGGCGCCGAGGGTCGAAAGCATCTCCGAAGTCGCACGGAGGCGGTCACTTTCTTTAAGCCGCAGCCTTGCGGCATTTATGATGTGCGTCCGGCCAGGCGTCAAAGCCGCCAAAACGGCGATAATGGGAACAAGATCAGGGATGTTTTCTGCATCGATTATTGTCATGTCCGGATTCCCGGCGTTTTTCTCAGAGGCGAATGCCGCATTCGACCCTCCCCGGTTTTTCAGTGTGTAAAAATGATCTGCGATCCGTTCGATCACGCGGTCACCCTGAAGGCTCTCGCTGCGAAGGCCGGTTACGGAAACGGAACCCGCAGAGCCGGCGGAAAGCACATCCGCTGCAATGAAAAATGCCGCGGAAGACCAGCCTCCGTCCGTCATGTAAGTTCCCGGAGAACGGTAGCTTCCGGACGCAACTTCAAATCCATCATCCGTTTTCTTTACATGCACGCCGAAACGCCCCATGGTGTCAATTGTCATATTGACGTAGGAAGCGGATGCGAGAGGGGTCGTCAAATGAATTTTCGTCCCGCCCGTCAAAGGCGCTGCCAGCAGCAGGCCGGTGATGAACTGGGAGCTGATGCTGCCGGGGAGGCTGAATTCCGGAATTTCAGTATTAACGGAACTGTCCGCTGTCTTTTCGGAAAATCCCCCCGACACTGTCATCGGAAGATGC
>SVDL01000081.1 GCA_015057835.1 Lachnospiraceae bacterium | reverse complement strand
TACATTCTGCACCGCTGGGATTACTCGACGCCGATCGAGGAGACGATGGAAGCTCTGAATGACGTCGTCCGTATGGGCAAGGTCCGTTACATCGGCGCCTCCGCCATGTTTGCCTGGCAGTTCATTAAAGCCAGAAATATAGCTGAAAAGCACGGATGGGCCAACTTTATTTCCATGCAGGACCATTACAATCTTCTCTATCGCGAAGAAGAACGGGAAATGGCGCCGTACTGCATCGACGCCGGCGTCGCACTGACACCTTATAAGTCGCTTGCTGCCGGCCGCCTTGCGCGGGACCGGAAGACGGTCACAAAGCGTCTTACGGAAGACCGGAACGCGACACTGAAATACTACGGCAAGACAGAAGAAGAAGACGGCGTGATCATCGACCGCGTCGGCGAGGTAGCAGAACGGAACGGCTTAAGCCGCATTGACGTGGCGATCGGATGGCTGCTGCAGAAACAGCCGGTGGCCTCCGCGATCTGCGGCGTGACCAAAGAAAGCCATGTGGACGGTCTGCTGCACGCTGCGGAAACGGTGCTCTCCGCGGAAGATATGGCTTATCTCGAAGAAGCGTATGTTCCACATGAGTACGATGCACTGAAGCTCTGGAACAGCATGGATACCGAGGCGAAACTGCTCGGCTCGGGAAAAGGCACGCATCAGAGCCTGAAATAAAAAAGCTGCAAATCTCTTCCTAAAGCCGCGGACCTGCCTTTCTTAAAAAACAGGGCGGTTCCGCGGCTCCTTTTGATCAGAAATCAATTTTATGGAAACACAACAGATCTTGAGCGAAAAAAAAAGGGAAGAACCCAGATGGACAGTAGTCATGACATGTCTCATACTGACAATGCTGTGTCAGGGAATGTTTATGGCGACCAGTATATTTGTCAAGCCTGTCTGTGAGGAACTCGGAATCAGCAGGGGAGCATTTTCACTTGCACGAACGATCCAGCTTGGGATCGCTGCTGTCACGATCCCGCTCTATAACCGATGGATGCAGCGGATCGGTCTGAGAAAAATGTTCTTCCTTGGGATGATCCTGCTGCCGGCAGCGGTGTTCAGCTATTCCTGGTGCCGCACCGCGTGGCAATTCTGCCTGATCGGCGCTGTTCACGGACTCCTGTACAATTCTGTCGGATTCTTCACGGTGGGAGAGCTGATCAACAGAATCTACGGAGAAAAAGCGGGGCCTTATCTCGGCCTGGTCTACGCCGGGAGCGGACTTGGCTCGGCGCTTTCCATACCATTTCTTAACCGTGTGATCATGCAGTCCGGATGGCAGGCGGGATACCGTCTCATGGCTCTGATCGGACTTGCAGCCGGTCCGGCACTGGTTCTGGCATTCATCAGGGATGTCTCCTGTGTGCAGGAAGAGAGTGCAGGCAGCAATTCCGAAAACAGCCCGGCGGATATTGTGAAAAATGCTTCCGGGATCCGCGCAAGACAGTGGCTCCTTATGAGCGCCTTTTTCGCGGCATGCATGGTCACATCATCGACCAATACCCATTCCGCCGCCTATATTTCCGATCTCGGTTTTTCCGGGGAAAGGGCGGCTATGTTTGCCTCCGGGCTGATGCTCATGGTCTGCGTCTCCAAACTGGTCGCCGGTGAGCTGTACGGAAGATTCCGTCCTGTGGTGGGAAATGTCGTGACGGGATCTTTCGGAATTGTCGGGATGGTGCTGCTCCTTCTTTGCGGACATTCCTATATGCATATTCCCTGTCTTATCACACTGGGGATGTTCCACTGCACGGCGTCGGTTCCGATTCCGATCCTGTCGATGCGGTATTTTTCACCTGCAGCGTATCACCGGGTCTACGCCAATGTTTCGACGGCGTCCAACCTGGCAAGCGCTGCCGCGGTGACGGTCATCGGTTCTCTGTGCGATCTTACGGGAAGCTATCGGCCGGCATGGGTGCTGGTACTGATCTGCGCTGTCGTGTATACCGTCTGTCTGCTTGCGGTAGACCGGGACTTTGCAATAAGAGGAAAACAATAATAGTCATATATCAATAATAAAACGGGAGGTACGAAAGATGCAGTATAAGATCGAAAATGAACAGCTGACGGTCATCTCAAAAACATATGGAGCGGAACTGATCTCTGTAAAAGATAACGCGGAGGGAAAGGAATACTACGCCGCCGGTACGGAAACAGGCCTTCCGATGGTCTTGTTTCCGAACGCCGCAAAACTGAAGGATAACACCCTGATCGCGGATGGCAGGAAATATGAGATCGAGGGAGCCGGATTTGCGAGAACCAGCGAGTTTTCCCTGTGCGAAGCGGGAAATGATTATGCGGTCTACGAGCTTCAAAATACGCCGGAGACGGAAAAATGCTATCCGTACGCATTTTCCCTTAAGATCCGTTATGAGCTGGAGGGCAGAACTCTTCACGTAATCAGCACTGTGAAGAACTCTGCGGAAAAACCGATGTATTTTGAACTCGGCTTTCATCCGGCATACCGTTGCGACAACAGCGCCGAGGAACACGCGCTTGTTTTCGAAGAACCCTGCACAGCCGGCCGTTTCATCCGGCCGAATCTTCTGACGGAGAAAATCGTGCCGAAGTACCTCGACGGCGTGAAAGTGATCCCGGTCACGGAGGATCTCTTTAAGGAGGGGACGATCGCCCTGCAGCAGCCGACCTCGAAAAAGGTATCCATTGTCGGCAGAACAACAGGCACCACTATCACAGTAGACGGCAGTGCGTTCCCGAACATTCCGGTCTACGCGCCGTACGGAAAGCCGATGCGGTTCCTCAGCATCGAACTGTGGAGCTCGGACCCGGAGTATGCCGATACGGATCAGATCTGGGAGCATAAAAAAGGCGTTCTGGAGCTTGGAGCGGGGCAGACTTATGAGAACCGGTGGGCAGTGACATTTGCCTGAAAGGAGAGAAAATGGTTATTAAGACAGGAATCAACGGATTTGGACGAATCGGCAGAGTGATCATGAGGATCCTGGAGGAACGGGATACGGATATTGAGGTGTGCGCGATCAACCTCCGTAATGCCGATATCGAGCGAATGGCATATCAGATGGAGTATGACTCCGTGTTCGGACGCTTCAGAGGAAGAGTGCGGGCGGAGGGGGACTGCCTTGTGATCAACGGAAAACACATCAAAGTGTTTTCGGAGAGTGAGCCGGAAAAAATCGACTGGGCTTCGGCAGGGGTGGAATATGTCATCGAGTCGACAGGCGCGTTCCGCGCAATGGAGGACTGCCGGAAACACCTTGTGGGAGGGGCGAAGAAGGTCATTCTCACGGCGCCCGGAAAGGAACCGGATTTCCCGACCTATGTATACGGCGTCAATCACAAGACCTATGATCCCTCGATCGAAGTGGTCTCCAATGCCTCCTGCACGACCAACTGTCTGGCGCCCCTTACGAAAGTGATCAATGACAAGTTCGGAATTGAGAGGGCGATGATGTCCACCATTCATTCCTCCACGTCCAAACAGAAACCGGTGGACTCCAACGGCGGCCGCGACTGGCGCACCGGTCGGTCCGTGTTCAACAACATTATCCCGTCCACGACGGGCGCCGCGCAGGCTGTCGCACTTGTTCTTCCGGAACTGAAAGGGAAGATCACCGGTGTCAGTTTCCGTGTCCCTGCCAATGATGTTTCCGTCATCGACGTCACCATGCAGCTGAAGGAAGCCGCGAAATACAGCGAGATCTGCGAGGCGGTGGAAGACGCGAGCCACAGCACCATGAAGGGAATTATCGAGTACAACGACGACGAGATCGTTTCCGGCGATATCCGCGGCAATTACAATACCTGCGTATTCGATGTCAAGGCCGGGCTTATGCTGGATGACCGTTTTGTCAAGCTGATCGCCTGGTACGACAATGAGTGGGGATATTCGACCCAGTGCATCAATCTTCTCCAGTATATTGCGAGGACCGATGACAAACTTATCCACGCCGCGGCACATTCGGTTCCGGATGTGACGATCGACTGATTTGTCGTAATTTCCGTGTAATACGGATCATGACAGGGCTGCCGGAAGGCAGCCCTGCGTGATGTGCGGGCAGTCTGCGGTTTGACAGGAGACCTTGTGTGATGTGCCGCCTGCGGCGGAAAGGCAGCCTTGCATGATGTGAGATCCGCGGCGGAAAGGCAGACTTGCCCGGCGAAAACAGCGCGTGCTACAATATAAAAACAGTATTTGGGAGAGGAAACGTAAAATAGCTTGGAAAACGGTCGCCGAAATAACAGTATACGGTATGGTCTTGCGGCGGATTTGGGCACTTCCCGGATCCGGCTTTCTCTTGCTGATCTTGATGAAGAAAAGATCCTGGGAACAGTCTGTGTGCGGAACCGTGAGGAGGTCTTTGGCGAGGATGTGCTGACCCGGATCGAGTACGCCTCTTCGGGAGAAGAAAATCGTCTGAAGATGCGGGAGGCCTGTCTGTCCTCCCTCCGCGAGGGAGTGGAACTGCTTTGCAAACAGGTTTTGCGCGGCAGGGAAGAGGGGCAGGACGATCCGCTGCTCTATGCAGAGCGAGTCGTGATCGCGGGAAATACGGCAATGACTTATCTTGCCCTCGGGCTGGATCCTTCGCCTCTTGTAAAAGCTCCGTTTGAGATTCCGGAGCATACCTGGCCAAGCCGCAGCGGTGCGGAGACCGGGCTGCCCTTTGCAGAAGAAGTCTTCTTTTTTCCGTGCCCGGCGAATTATCTCGGAGGGGATCTCGTCAGCGGGATCTACGCGCTCGGACTTGAAAATGAAGAGGATGGGACAGCCCTGTTTGATCTCGGCATCAACAGCGAGCTGGTGATCAAGAACGGAGATGTCCTCTATGCGGGATCCTGTGCCGCCGGGCCTGCCTATGAAATAAAAACGCAGGGTGATGACGGAGGGGAGACCCTGACCGGGAGTGAAACGGTTGCTCTTATGGCCGAACTCCTTGAAAACGGAGCGTTGAACCGGAGAGGAAGACTGCAGAAAGAGAAGGACGAAAGGATCACCGAGGTCCTGTCTCCTTTGACCGGAAGAAATGTTTTAGCTCTCCGATGGAAGGACGGCGGTCTGATCCCGCAGTCCGCGATCGGTACGTTTCTGCAGTCCAAGGCATCGACCGCGACAATGATCGAGTATATGTGCGGGATCGCCGGAGTGGAAGAGGATGATCTGAAAAAGTGGATCCTCACGGGCATTTTCGGAAATAATCTTGATCCGAAAGCGGCGGCTTCTCTCGGTATGATTCCGGAGTCCGCCCCGGAAAAAGTTCTTCAAACGGAAAATCTGTCCTTAAAAGGGGCGGAGAAGCTGCTTCTCGCGGATGATTTTTCCGCGGAAGAAGCAGGTATCCTCAGGATAAACGACAGGATCCGTTATGTTCAGCTCCGGGAAGTGGAGGACTATCTGGAAATGATGGTGCCTCATCTCTTCTTTTGAGAGGGTTTGGTGCCTGCTTTTCAGAATCGATGAATATTTCCGAAGAGATGGTGTCCGGTCTTCAGGAATCCCTGTTATTTCCACCAGATGGTATCTTCAGTGATTTTCAGCAGGAGCAAGGCGATAGTGCACGGCAGCAAGGACCGCGCTGGCGAGAGCGATCGCCGCAAGAAGCATATAGCCCCCGGACATCCCGGCGGAAGCGATCACAGCTCCCGTAAACATCGGAAAAACAGTCAGACCGACGGCGTAGACGGCGTTGAAAAAGCCCATCGCCGTCGATCTTTTTTCGCGGGGGACGCCGACCATCGCTTCCGAAGTGGCCAGCGTGAGAAGAAAACCCTGGGACATGCCCGGAAATACCTGGGCGATGAGCAGCAGCGGAACGAAACGGATCCGCGGGACCAGCGTGCAGTAGACGGCGACGATGCAGAAGATCAGCGGGATCCAGAACCGGCCGCCCCTCTTTTTGCACGCGCCTCTGGAGGCGAGACCGGCGAAGAAAACCGCGGAGAGCATGTAAATGATCGAGGAAAAGCCCACAACGGTATCCGATGCCCCGCAGGATTTAATGTACTGGTTGGTAAATGACATCGTCGTCGACATCTGAATGCCCTGCTGCAGGAGTGCAATAACGGAAAAAATGATGATCCTGCGGCCGCAGCATACGGAGAGAAGCTCCGGCACGGACCGGTCGGACGGTTCCGCGGCTTTTTCCCTGATCATGAGCGTCAGGATGAATCCCGCAAAACTTGCAAATACGCCGATGACGCACATCCTTGCCATGCCGAGGATGGGGTAGCACAGAGTGCTGATGACAAATCCGAGCAGAATACCGCCGTTGAAAAAGATCATGACGCGGCTTGTGGCCGTCTGCTGGTGTTCGCTGCTGAATTTTGAGGTGTAGTAAACAAAAAAGGAGATCCACATTCCCGCCGCGACACCGGAGAACAGATTGGCAATAAAGAAACCTGCCGCTGTGCAGAAAACGGAACGGATGAGACAGGCGCAGAAAGAAGCGAGGCATCCCGCCGACATGATCTTTTTATGCCGTCCGATCTTGTCCGCGAAGACGCCGACCGGGACGCGGAGCAGGACCTGTGTGATGCCGTACGCGCCGACGATGAGGCCGATCGTCCCGCTGGCGGTACCCAGTGACTTTAGGTACGGCGTCTGAAACGGGATATTGACGTACATCGAGATCCAGAACAGGGTCACGACCGCAAAATATGTTTTTTCCTGCCCCCCCGGCAGGCCTTCTGAAAGTTCTGATTCACGCATCTGTTCTTTCATGAGAACCTCTCCTGTGCTGATTTATCCGGCTGCTCTTTCATGAGAATCTCTCTTGTGTGTTGCATGGTATTTCCTGAAGGGAAAAGCTATTTCTGTCCCCTGTACAGCCGAAAAGTCAAAGCATATTCTAACACTTATCGCGTAAAGTGTTAAATGCTTTTTAGTATGGTATAATTATTCAAATGCTTTAAACGGAAGCCGGTACCGGGCAGAACAGCGTATAGCCGCAGGCCGGCGGTAAATGAAACAGTAAAGGCGGATCTTCCGCCGGGTGGAAGAAATGGAAATAGCAGTATACGGAAAGGGCGGGATCGGCAAGTCCACCGTGAGCGCCAATCTCTCGGCTGCCCTCGCGCAGGCGGGACATCACATCCTTCAGATCGGATGTGATCCGAAGCACGACTCCACAAGACTGCTCACGCACGGCGCGGAGGTGGAGACCGTCCTGCATTACCTGAGAAGTGTGAGCAGGGAGGAAGAAGATCCCTCAAAAGTACTGGCAGAGGGGTACCTCGGCGTGGGATGCGTCGAGGCGGGAGGCCCGAAGCCGGGCGTCGGATGCGCGGGGCGCGGCATTATCACCGCGTTCGAATTTCTGGACCGTCACGGCATTAAGGAGCAGTATGACACGGTCCTCTACGACGTCCTCGGGGATGTGGTCTGCGGCGGCTTCGCCGTACCGGTCCGCAGGGAGTACTCCGACGCCATTTTCCTCGTCACGAGCGGGGAGTTTATGGCATTGTACGCCGCCAACAATATTCTCCGGGGCATCCGCAATTTTGACGGTACCGAAAAGCACCGCGTGGCGGGAATTATTTACAATGAGCGGAAGGTCGCGGACGAGGACGGAAGGGTCAGGAGATTCGCGGAGGCGGTCGGCCTGCCTGTCTGCGTGAAAGTGCCGAGGAGCAATGCTTTCGCGGAAGCGGAAGAGAGAAAAATGCCCCTTATGGAACTTCCCGGCTGCGAAGCGGAGAAAGCGGTTTTCCTGGAACTTGCGGGACAGATCGACAGAGGGGCTGCTCTCTATGAGGCGAAGCCGCTGACCGACGACGCGCTGGAAGAGATCGTGCTCGGAAACGGAAGCCGCCTGGAAGAGTTCGGCGCATTTTCGGAAAATGCCGGCGTAAGGGCAGGAGAGATCGCCGGCGCATTTTCGGAAACAGACAGCGGAAGGCCGGAAATAACTGCCTGCGAGGGTGAACGGGAAGAGGATCATCCGGGGACTCCCGGGTCCCGGCGCGGGAGTATTTACGAAAATATTAAAGAACAGGAAACACAGAGACTTCCTCTGTACGGCTGCGCTTTTAACGGGGCGTGCGTGCAGGCGGTGCATCTTAAGGACGCCGTCGTGATCGCCCACGGGCCCCGGGCGTGCGCATTTTACACGCTGCAGACGATCTCCTCGTCAGGCCGCAAGAATCTGTTCAACCGGGGCATCCTTATGCCGTCATCGGTGGACCCGCACTTTGAGAGCACGGACATCGGACAGGCGGAGGCCGTGTTCGGAGGCATGGACCTGCTCATGGAGCGGGTGAAGAAGGCCGTGGAGAGGAAGCCCGGCGCGGTGATCGTCATCAGCTCCTGCGTGAGCGGCATCATCGGGGACGATATACGGCAGGCGGAGAGGCTGTCGACGCCGGAGACGCCGGTGATCACGATCGCTGCGGACGGGGATATTTCCGGCGATTATATGCACGGGATCGAGATGTGCATGGATACGCTCGCGGAGAGGATCATTGATCCCTCCGTGCAGCCCGGGGAGAGATGTGTCAATATCATCAATGAAGCAGGCGTGTCAAACAACATTGCCTATAACTTTGAAGTGATCCGGGGTCTCCTTGACAGAATGGATGTCCATGTGAACTGCCGGTATCTCGGAGACGCGAAGACGGAGGAACTGCGGGGATTTCTGCGGGCGCCCCTCAATCTTCTCGCCTATACGGACGACGCCAGCCTGAAGCGGAAAGCGTGGCTTGAGGAGCGATACGGATGCAGGTTCCTCGAGGAGGCATTTCCTGTAGGATTTGAGGCCTCCGAGGTCTGGCTCCGGAAAATCGGCGCGTTTTTTGACAGGAGCGGGATGGCGGAAGAGATCATTTCCGCGGAAAAAACGGTTTATGAGCAGGAGCTGGCAGAACTCAGGCGTGTCCTGGAAGGAAAAACCATCCTGCTCACAACGATCAATGCGGATCTCGACTGGCTGATCACTGCGGCGGCCTCCTCAGGAATGCGGTTTTTGTGGATCGGCGTGCTGAATTATCTGCACACGCCCCTGTGCGTTACGAAACACCCGGAACTGTGCGGAGAGATCTCGCCGGAACTCGACTGGACCATGATACGGGACAAAATCGAAGAAAAGAAGCCGGACCTTGTGCTGTCCAATTATACGCAGGTGATGCAGGACGGCAGTTACATCCAGGATTCCCTGCCGATGATGCCGGCCGCCGGTTTCCATTCCGCGCTGCATATCCTGCGGCGCTGGGCAGATCTGTTCGGGAGCGGAAAGGAAGGAGAGTGGAAAAATGACAGTGAACTGTTCGAACAATATTTCTCCTGACGGGATCACCGGCATGATCTTCGGGCTGGAGGGAATCCGGAGAACCGTCGTGCTCCTCAACGGGCCGATGGGCTGCCGCTTCTACCACAGTACGACTTCCCAGTTCCTCACGATCCGTCCGCTTCTGTGCATGCCCTCCGACACGGGAGATAAAGTTCCTGTGGATTACAACTATCTCAACAACTGGTTTTTCCGTCAGCAGCGGGTTCCCTGCACGTGGCTCGACGGGCATGATTACGTCTACGGCACGGAGGAAAAGGTGCGGGAGGGAATCCTGCATATGAAGGAGCATATCGCCTTTGACCTGCTTGCAGTGGTGAATTCTCCCGGGGCATCCCTGATCGGGGACCGTCTGCTCGAGATCGTCCATGAACTCCTCCCGGACAAAGACTGTGTCCTCATGGAGAGTCCGGGGTTCTCCGTGGAGTATGACTACGGCTATGAACAGGCCTGCCTGCAGCTGCTCTCCCAGAACCGGCTTCTGGACGTGAAAACGGAAGGAAGAAGACAGGAGGGAAAACTCCGCGTCAATGTCATCGGCCTGTCCATTTTTGACCGCTACTTTGAAGGCGATCGGGAGGAGATCGGAAGGATCCTTGCTCTGTGCGGCCTTGAGGCGGGATGCTTCCTCATGGCGGACTGCAGCATGGAAGAGATCCGCAATCTCCCCGACGCGGACCTCAATCTGGTCATCAATCCCCAGCGGGGAAAGCGCATCGCGGAGGCGTTGGAAAAGCATTACGGAACGCCGTTTTATGTCTGCGACGGACTGCCTGTAGGTTTTGCGGCGGTGGAGAAGATGTGCCGGGATCTCGCGTCCCTGTTGGGAACGGACTCGTCGGCAGTGCTTGAGGAGAGCAGACGGGCAAGGGCTTACGCCTGGTATAAGATCAACGGGATTTATGAGTCCAGCGGCCTGCCCCAAGGCGCGCTTTTCGCGGTCTCCGGTAGCTTCGCGCAGGTCTATGCCTACACTGCATTTCTGACCGGGTATCTGGGCATGCTGCCGGACGCGCTGGAACTGGAGACGGAGCCGCAGCCCTCGGAGAGAAAAATGCTCACACGGCTGCTTGCAGAGTATCACAGTGAAAACGCGCTCCGGAAACCGCTTGAGGAGACTGCCGCGGAAATCGTGCTCGGAAATGCCAATGTCATTGCTTCCCTGACCGCGAGAAAAGGAGAAGATCTTTCCGCGGGTCAGTCCGCGGACGGCGGCGGAAGGCTGTCCGCCCCGCCTTTCAGCGGGATCGAGATCAGCCTGCCGGGCATGGGATATACGGATCTTGTAAAAAAGACGCATCTGGGGATCAGCGGTGCTCTGTTCCTCACGGAGCAGATCCTGAACGGTCTTATGACGAGGCTGTGACGGGAGTGTTTCCTCAAGGGCGGAGCTATGCGCCTTACAACGTGAGAACAGATAAAGAAATGAAGAGAAGAACAAATAATGCTTCACGATAAAGACATCAGGGAACCGCTGTTCGATTTTCTGGAGGAGGAATACGGCAGGATCCGCATCATCGAGGAGAAGACCATGGGACGATCCCGTGCGGATATCGTGATGGTGACGCCGGACAGTCTCTACGGGATCG
>SVDL01000080.1 GCA_015057835.1 Lachnospiraceae bacterium | reverse complement strand
CATCAACGCATACGATCCTGAAATCGCCCGTGTTCTGGAACTGGAGCTGAACCGCCAGCGCACGCACCTTGAACTGATCGCTTCAGAGAATCTCGTCTCTCCGGAAGTCATGGCTGTCATGGGTTCCGTTCTGACAAACAAATACGCGGAAGGCTATCCGGGACACCGTTATTACGGGGGATGCGAATACGTCGACCTCGCAGAGAATATCTGTATCGAGCGCGCCAAAATGATCTTTGACGCGAAACACGCCAATGTGCAGGCGCACAGCGGCTCCCAGGCAAACTACGCCGTTTATCTCGCACTTTGCAAACCCGGTGATACGGTCATGGGCATGGACCTCAACCAGGGCGGCCATCTCACACACGGAAGCCGCGCCAATTTCTCCGGCAAGACCTATAACATCGTTCCTTACGGTGTTGATCCGGCGACCGGCCGCATTGACTATGATCAGGTTCGCGATATTGCCAAAGAATGCCGTCCGAGAATGATCATTGCCGGTGCTTCCGCTTATCCCAGAGCGATCGATTTCAAAACATTCGGAGAAATCGCCAAGGAAGTCGGCGCCTATCTCATGGTCGACATCGCTCATATTGCCGGTCTCGTAGCAGCCGGCGAACATCAGAGTCCCGTTCCCTATGCGGATGTTGTCACGATGACGACGCATAAGACAATGAGAGGACCGAGAGGCGGTATTATCCTCACCAACGACGCCGAGATCGCAAAAAAGATAAACTCCGCGATGTTCCCGGGAACACAGGGCGGCCCGCTCATGCACATTATTGCAGCCAAGGCTGTAGCGCTCGGAGAGGCTCTTCACCCGAGCTTTAAGGTCTACCAGCATCAGATCGTTAAGAACGCAGCCGCGATGGCCCAGACGCTTCTCGATGGCGGTATGGAACTCGTCTCCGGAGGAACGGACAACCACCTGATGCTTCTCGACCTTAAGAATAAGGATATCAGCGGCAAAGAGCTGGAGATCCGTCTTGACAGTGTCGGCATCACTGCCAACAAGAACATGGTTCCGGATGATCCGAGAACGCCGGCAGAGACCAGCGGCGTCCGTCTCGGAAGCCCGGCGGTCACCTCGAGAGGTCTTAAAGAAGAAGAAATGCGTGAGATCGGCAGTCTGATCTGTGACGCGGTTCTTGATTTCGATGCCAAACGAAAAGATATCCAGACAAGAGTTGCCGCTCTTTGCGACCGCTTCCCGATCTATGAGAGCAAATTCAAAAACTAAAACGTCAAAAAAGCAGTTTTTCCTGCTGTTATCATTAAATAAAGGCTAAGAAATTTACCGTAAATACATAAGGAAAAGGAATTTCAGCAATGTCCCACATGATCAACTACGGGTTTTTCGGCGTTCCAGCCGCGCGCTGGATCAATCAGCAGACAACAGCAGGAATTATTTTTATAGTTGCATCCATTATTATTGTCTTCATTCTTTATGCTTTGTGGGCACCCGGCACAAAGGCAATAGCCCTGCTGATCACCCTGGCATACGGAGTGCTGTTCGGCCTGAAAACCGGTGCCTGCCTCCTGGTCTTTTCATGGATCATCGGCCTTCTCGTTTCCTTATTTAAGAAGAAGGAAACAGCTGAAAAAATCCGGAGCTCCGGTTCCGGGTCCTCACATGGCAGCGGATCGAACAGCGGTTCTCACTCCGCAAAACTTCCGAAGCTGTTTGCTTCCGAGGAATATTCCCTTCTCAAAATGGACCAGCGGGCGCTCGAAGTAATGGATCCCTGGCTGTATCAGCAGTTCCTGAACGAGAAAGAAGCAGTAATGACGCACAATGATTTTACTGATTTTTGCTTAAAATGGGATCCGATCATCGAAGACAGGACACAGCAGAAGATAAGATCGATGCTTTAAAAAATGCTTATTATTCTTGAAATTCTGGTTATCATTACGACAATCGCCAGCTGGCTGTACATGCTTCGCAAGGGAAACGGGAGCATTTTATCCCGGCAGGGAGTGGAATCGTTGAAATTTTATACGGTTCTCTCGAATATTTTCGCAGGGCTGACAGCTGTCCTGACAACCGGTTTCATGCTGTTCTCCGGCGGAGCGGGGACGCTGCCGTATTGGGTCGGGGTCCTGAAATATTCCTCGGCAGTCTCTGTGGGACTCACGTTCCTTGTAGTCATGGTATTTCTCGGGCCGCGGATGAGTTATCCGCCTCTTTTTAAAGGTCCGCTTCTGTGTCTTCACGCTGTCGGGCCTCTGTTAACAATTCTTTCTTTTGCTGTGAATCCGATGATTCCCCGGATGGGGTTTTCTGCCTCGTTTCTCGCAGTCATCCCGACAGTTTTTTACGGTGCCGGGTATATTCTGAATATTCTGAGGAACGGCCTCGGGGAGGGTGAGAATACGAATGACTGGTACGGATTTGCGATCGGCGGGATCAAGGGTATTCCGGTTGCATTTGCCGTCATCCTTCTGGTTACCTGGGGGATTGCTCTGCTGCTCAGGATGGTCTGATCGCGGTGCAGGCATAACAAAGGAGACAGGGTTCAGACCCTGTCTCCTTGTTAATATATACATACCACTTAAATTTATTTACATAATATTTTTATGTCTACCCAGCTCACGAAATCAGTCTTATATAATCTTCCCTCATGAATCTGTGATAGATCCAGTGACCCATCTCATTTTTCACACAGTAGCAGTATTCATCTGCAGAAGGATCTTTAAACCGGATCATAAAGTCAAATCCGCATTCCTCCGGGACCTCTTCCATAACAACATGATCGGAATAGCGATGGAAGAGTGCAAGGATCCTGTCGATACTCAGCTCATGAGCCATGTATGAAAAGGTTTGAATCAATTCTTTTAAAAAATCGGAAGCCTCATACTTCTGATCAATATAAGCAACCGTTTCAGGCGGGATCAGAACTTCCAGGCGGTCTCCGGAAACAGAAAAATGCAGACGCTCCGGAAGAGTACCATAGTCTTTGTGTTTTGGAAGAGTACCATAGTCATTGTGTTTCGGAAGAGTGTTATTAATTTGTGAATTATTTAACACATTAGTAGAAGCAGAAGATTGCCCGTCAGCAGTATGATCCGAAGAGAGCACTATTTCTCCCGCATTTTCATTCAGCATATCTTTCATTGACTCTAAATCCGCAAAGGAAGTACCCAGATAAGCATTTACGGAATCCAGCGGATAATAAAGCCTCATCGTTTCACGTGCTTTCCCGAGTTTCTCATGGGCTTCGGTGATCTGGTCAATTATGTTCTTATAAAAGCGTTCTGCATTCAAATTCTGAGGTTCCTTTCCGTACATCCGGCCATAATTCATCCTGATATTTGATTTGAAAAAAGATATGAAATTAAATCCTGCAGCAGATTGCTTTATTTATTATCTAATTGTTTTCCGAATCAATGCAGAGGATTATAAAATCCATTTAGTTTTTTTGAATTATAAAACGATCGATTAATTCATTCAAGCGGCGGAAATGAACTCTGATTTGATAAAGAAACGTACCTGCGAAGGAATACTGAAAAAACGGTATTTGACGTTATCCACGGAAGTTATCCACATAAAATGCCGTATCTCTTCGGAAAACCCTCTCTATCTATTCGTAAAACATGGATTTGGCGAATAGATCTATATAAGGAGAATCATTATAAGGTCATTGCGGCAAGGTGCTCTCTCGTACACTTTGGCGGATATTGACTATCCGGAAAGTGGATAACTCTGGGGATAAAAACCGAAAGAAAGCAGGAATGCTATTCCGGGGTGCAGAAAAAAGCGCCGCATAAACGGCGCTTTAAAAAACAGATCAATATTTCATCCCATATGCAGTGCGCTGCGCTGGATCCCTTTCATAATGCGGTTTTCATTGAACAGCTCGAAATTTGTGACGCAGGTAAGTCTGCCTTTCTTTTTGCAGACGGGGCAGATGAAACCGGCGGCATTTCTCTCTTCTGCTTCCCGCTCGCCGTCTTCCGCGTTGTCGGCATCCAGCTTCTCCGTATAAGTGCATACTTCCGTTGTGCCATAGGAAAATGATCCGACTTCACGGAAAACCGGCCAGAATCCGGTGCACTTGAGATAATATTCCGGTGTAAGAGTTTCTTTTTCGCAGGGCAGTGTCAGCATCTCGTCGACCTGCTTCTCCGCATCTTTCTCATAAAGGCTCATTTCAGGAATCTCCCGCAGTCAACCGAATATGTATATTTGCGTCCTTCTTCAAACGCCTCGCTTCCTCTCTTTGCAAGATTGGCGGGATTTTCTTCATATCTCGGTTCCGTTTTACGGCGCTCTTTCAATTCCTCGCGGTATGCTTTGACCCGCTCATTGATCTCATCAAGGCCATAGGAATGCAGTGTCTCTTCCGTGGGCATGCCGTCCTCGTCCCAGCCTTCCAGCTCGTAATAACGGTCAAGAAGTTTTCCGAAGCGGAACGGATCGATCTTGATGCCTCTCGTCCAGTCGCCGTCTCTCGCATCATGGCAGTGAACGATGTACATATCATAGTCTCTGCTTCTTCCTATATCGAGCATGGAATAAGCTCTTTCCATGTTCCAGATCTTCAGAGCGGTCCGTTCGAGACGCTCCTCTGTGAAGGTTTCGCCCGTCACAGCGGTGAGCAGCTTGGATTCCATCTCCCAGTCTCCGTGGTATCCGGTCTCCGGCATGCCGGGAGCGAGAGTCTGCGGATAGAGCGTGTCGCAGAATACGCCGACGCCCATGATGACGCCGCGGATCTCCTGTTTTTTGACGGCATATTCTTTGTCGATGTAACCGAGATCAAAAAATTCATCATCCGGGATCTTTCCATAGAGATCCGGGTCCGGATCAATCGTGTGCTCCGCGCCGTAATAATACTGTTTAGCCAGCTCCGGAAGGCGCAGGAACGGAATTCTTCTGCCGCCGAAATCGTAATATTTGTGTCCTTCATCGCTGTTCGGATCTCTCGTGCCGGTAGCATGCATGAGGGCGGAAGCGACCCAGTACGGATATTTAAGGTTATACCAGGATACCGTTCCGAGGGAATGAGCATTCATTCCGTGCAGCGCGTGATCCGAATGCTCAAGATAATGTCCGCCGAGATATTCCGCGGCCCTTGCGGAGCCCTCCGCGAGCACATTTCCGAACCCTTCCCTCAGGGAGAGCATTTCCACCAGATGCGGCAGCAGCGCAGGATCATCGACATCCCAGTGCAGGCCGGTCAGCTTGTCCATGTCCTCTCCTCCCGCTTCCAGTTCGGAAAGCCACAGGAACAGTGCAACCAGATCCCAGGTGTTTAATCCCATGTTGTTGACGTACCACATGATCTCGGATCCGGAACGGAAATTCATCGGCCAGCGGTAGTCTCTGCCGAGTTCTTTTTCAAGCCAGTCCAGTTCCTTCTCACACTTCGCCGTCCAGCCGTAGACAAAAGGAGCAACGCACTTCGAACTGTTTGTCGTATCCAGAGTTTTATGCCAGACTCCTCTTCCGCCTCTTACAAAGGAGAAAGTCGTCAGATGGCAGGGAACGCCGCACGCGACACAGGTATTTCCCTTCTGTGTGATCTCCGATGCTTCCACATTTTCAAAGAGATTGTCCTTTTTCAGGACGCCGTCTTTGAATTCATGCTCACCTACAGACGGCGTACCGTACCCGACCGCCGCAAGCGGTTCCACCGGCGCCTTCGGGATCGTCTTCAGCCGCATATTGTCATCGCGCAGTTTGATGATCGTCTCAAGATCAGCCACCCTGACCGCTTTTCTTCCGTTGAAGACGATCGCTTTCAGATTCTTATCTCCCATGACCGCACCGAATCCTGCCTGCGCGGCTGTATTGTCGAGATCATTAAAAATACCCGCGAGCCGGACTTTGTGCTCTCCTGCCGGTCCGATTACACATGCCTCGGTATCTTCTCCGAAACGTTTCTTCAGGAGCTTCTGCGTATCGACCGCATATCTGCCCCAATAGCCCGTGCCGTCGTGGAAGACAGCGCCTTCTTCCGTTACCTCTACAATGACCGGTTTCTCCGATTTTCCCTTAATGATGACGCCGTCAAATCCCGTCTTCTTGGACGCCTCACCGACTCTTCCGCCGATGGAGGAACGAGTATACATTTCCGGGAATGACTGTGCGCCGACGCCGAAGAAATAGCTTCTGCCGCCCCCGAGAACCGGCGTACCGGTTACAGGACCGTTGAAGTACATAAGGAGGTTTTCTTCGTCAAAAGCACCGGTTCCCGGTTTCAGATATCTCCAGGCAAAATCGATCGCGATGCCGCGGCACCCTATAAGATCCTGGCATTTATCCGAAATATCCTCGACCCAGAAACGCTGTTCGCGAAGGTCGACCCACAAAACTTTGCCCCACCAGGCATACTTAAAATCCATCTTTTTCTCCGTTTCCGCCGCGCTTCTCCAGCCTGTCCGCTGCGGCTTCCCATGTGTCATGCCTTCAGTTTCACTGCCGCTTTCGGGCAGACCTGCACACAGTACGGTCCGTCTTCATGGCCGTGGCACAGATCACATTTGACGATGTATTTTTCACCGTTTTTCTCTACTTTCCGGAGCGCCTTGTTTTTCTGTCCTGCAAACGGACAGGCTCTGACACAGGCACCGCATTTAATGCATTTGCTCTTGTCAATAACTCTTGCCCCGGTCTTTTCATCGAAGTAAAAAGCATCTTTCGGACATGCAAGGACGCATGACGGCGCTTTGCACTGTCTGCATACCATGTAGTCAAAATGATATTCCAGCATATCGGCGTCAATTTTGATCGCCGAAAGTTCCCTGTCACATAATCCGTCAAAATGCCTTGCAGCGCACGCCAGTTCACAGGTAAGACATCCGGCACAGGCTTCCGTATCGACTTCAATGTGTTTTGACTTCGGGAACCTGGAAAGCAGTTCTTTGTCCATATTCTTCCCTCTCCGTCTCTTTTCAGGTATTTCATCGACTTTCAGTCAATATATTACCTCTTTATTAACTAATAGTCAATGACTTTAGTAAGGCTTTATAAAAAAGAGCAGACTGACAGCGTTCTTTGCTGATCAGCCTGCTCTGCTTTTCTCACTTCTTCAGAACGGTTTCAGATAATAGAAATGAGAAAGATCAATGAGTATTTACTGATTTCAGAGTTCTTCTCCGTTTGTCTCAATAACCTTCTTGTACCAGAAGAAGGATTCCTTGCGCTCCCGGCTGAGATCGCCTGTACCGTCGTCAAACTTATTGACGTAAATAAACCCGTAACGCTTAGCCATTTCTCCCGTAGAGGCACTGACGAGGTCTATGCAGCCCCAGGGGGTGTATCCCATAAGATCCACGCCGTCTTTGACCGCTTCCTTCATCTGCTCGATGTGCCGGCGCAGATAGTCGATGCGATAGGTATCGTGCACCATACCGTCTTCCCCTTTTTCGTCATATGCTCCGAGACCGTTTTCAACGACCATCATCGGGATGCCGTAGCGGCCGTAAATAAGGTTCAGACTGTAGCGCAGTCCTTTCGGATCGATCTGCCAGCCCCAGTCGGAAGCTTTGAGATAAGGATTCGGAACTCCGGAGATAAGATTGCCCGCTCCCGCACTCTTGCTCTTATCCGCCGTAATGCAGTTTGACATATAATAAGAGAATGTGTAGAAATCAACGCACCCCTCTTCTAAGACCGCATCATCTCCCGGTTCTTTTTTGATTACGATACCGTTTTCATCAAAAAAGCGCTTTGCGTAATACGGATATTCACCACGCACCTGTACGTCCGAGCAGAACCAGTTCATCATATTCATGTGCTGCATGTTTTCAATGACATCATCCGGATTCGGAGTGAGCGGGTACGATGTCGCAAAGATGTTCATATTTCCCATAAGGAAACCCGGATAGTTCTCGTGCGCGTATTTTACGGCGATGGCTGACGCAAGGAACATGTGATGAAGCGCCTGATAGCGTTCCTGTTTGTGATCCGGAACAGCAGATGTCGGGCCTTCAAACCCGCGTATCGTTCCGGTATTCAGGATCGCTCCGAAAGGCATCGTGCTCGAATTGATCTCATTGAATGTAAGCCAGAGTTTAACCTTATCCTTATAACGGTCGAAAATAACTTTGCAGTACCGGACATAGCAGTCGATCACTTCACGGGCTTCCCATCCGTTATACTTCTCAACAAGCGCATAGGGCAGTTCATAATGGGAAATCGTTACGAGCGGCTCAATCCCGTGCTTTTTGCAGCAGTCAAAAACGCGGTCATAAAAAGCAAGTCCTTTCTCGTTGGGCTCCTCTTCCATCCCGGTCGGGAAAATTCTTGTCCAGTTGATAGACATTCGGAAGCATTTAAATCCCATTTCCGCAAAAAGAGCGATATCTCCTTCATAATGGTGGTAGAAATCGATTGCCTCGTGGGACGGATAAAGTCTGTCCGGATGAATCGATGTTGTTACCCATTTCGGCTCCCTGGCGGATCCGTTCGTGCACATATCCGAAACAGAAGGACCTTTTCCGTCCAGATCCCATGCTCCTTCAAGCTGATTGGCAGCTGTTGCTCCTCCCCAGAGGAAATCTTCTCGTAAAACTGACATGTTCTGTATACATCCTTTTCATTTGGCAAGTCATCTGGTTTCGAAATAGTCATTTGCGCCGGCACATGTCCCTGATGCTGCACCGGCACTGATAAATATGTTCAGGAGATCGTCATCAGCGGATCGCCCGCTTTAATCTCCGTCACACCTGCCACTTTGACGGAATTGTAATCATCGGAATTGGTGATAAGAACCGGAGTATGGATCTTATAACCGGCCTCCTTAATCATTTCCAGGTCCGCCGTAATAAGCAGATCTCCCTGCTTTACTTTCTGATCTTCCTTTACATGATAGGTGAACGGCTTGCCTCCGAGCTTTACCGTATCAAGGCCGACGTGGATCAGGATCTCACAGTCGTCATCCGTTGTAAGAGCAATAGCGTGTCTGGAATCCATCAGCGCTGAAACTGTACCGTCACACGGTGCGTAGACATGGCCGTCCGTCGGAAGGATCGCGGCACCCTGTCCGAGTGTTCCTGTAGCAAACACTTCGTCCGGGACCTGTGTGATGTCAAGGATCTTTCCCGTCATCGGGGAGACGATCTCGATCGGAGCCGCCGGCGCTGCAGGTGCCGCATCCTCATTGTCCTCTTCCGATGCTTCTTCTTCCTTCGGATCCCTGAAAAGGATCATGGCAAGGAAGAACGCAAGACCGATGGAGATCACCGCCGCGATGGCGCCGAAAATAACGCCTCTCATCGGATTTCCTTCACCGCCGATAAACTGGATCAGGGAGAGGATCGAAGGAGATCCGCCCATGGTGTAGCCTTTGACACCGGTAATACCGGCAAAAAGTCCGGAAACGCCGGCGCCGATAACAGCGGCGATCATCGGTTTCATGTAGCGGAGGTTGATACCGTACATAGCCGGCTCCGTTACGCCTGCAACAATGGCGGAAATACCGCAGGCAATACCTTCCGAGCGGGTCTCCGTATTTTTTGTCTTTACAGCAACGCCGAGAGAAGCGCCGCCCTGCGCGATATTGGAGCAGAACATGGTAACAAGAACAATAACGTCAAAGCCGAGTGTTGCCATATTGTTCATGCACAGGGGGATCAGCGCGTAATGCATGCCGGTCATGACGATAAACGGCATTGCAGCAGAGAGGACGCCGACGGTGAGCCACGGAACAGCGTTATAGAGAGCGGAAATACCGCCGGAAAGCAGATTGCCGATAACTGATCCGAGCGGGCCAAGTACGCAGAATGCAACAGGTGTGCAGATCAGGCAGAAAATCATCGGTTTCAGGAATGCTTTAAGAACATTCGGAGAGATGCGGTCCGCAAAATCTTCGGCCCAGGTCATGACAGGAGTCATAAGAAGGATCGGAAGTACGGAAGACGTGTAGCTCGCTGAAATAACCGGGATCACCCCGAACAGATAAGTGCAGGACATCCCGAGGAATGTTCCCATCGGCGCGCCTTCGATCGCTCCTCCGAGAAGATTGATGATATCCGGGTAGACAAGCATAGCGCCGACGACCATAAACAGCGGCACGGTGTGATTTGTCTTTTTCGCGATCTGCGCAGCAAGGAAAATGGGCAGGAAATAGAAGAAGCTGTCCGCCATGCCGTAAAGGATCGTATACGTAGGACCGGTGCTGCTCATGACGCCGAATGTGGTAAGCAGCGTGAGAAGCACCTTTACCATACCTGTTCCAAGCATCGCAGGAAGGAGCGGTGTCATGCAGCCTGCGATAAATCCGAAGAGACGCTGGATCAGATTGCCTTTGGGTTTGACGGGAGCCGCAGCTCCTGAGTTTTCCCCGAAATTGCCCATTTTGGCAAATTCTTTAAAAAGATTGGAGACCTCGTTGCCGATAACGACCTGGTATTGTCCCCCTTGTTTGATGACGGATTTTACTCCTTTGATCTTATTGACTTTTGCGTCGTCTGCTTTGCTCTCGTCGTTGAGAACAAGACGGAGTCTCGTCATGCAGTGCGACGCCGTGGCAATATTATTGACGCCTCCAACAGCTTCAATAATCTGCTTTGATGTGGAAACATAATCAAGAGCCATAAATTCCCTCCTTTGTCAGACACAATCAATCCTCAAGATTCTGTTTCTCTTCTTAATTTCGGAAAACTGCCCGTCTGAAATGACGGAACAGCATGATAAAGATGAGAAAAAGTATTTATATGGATATATTTTAGCAAAATCCATGTAACCTGTAAATTTTTTGTATAAATTTAGGTACAATTTCACAAATCGATTCATTGATTTTGTTAAAAATGATCATGAAATTATAGCTGTCTGATATGCACCCATATAGGGTAACACTTCGCTGGAGACTGAATCCATAGAGGGTAACAAAGAGCTTTCACTGCTC
>SVDL01000079.1 GCA_015057835.1 Lachnospiraceae bacterium | reverse complement strand
ACTGCCACCAGACAAAAAACTGATGGCAGAAAAGTTTTATTTTTTTTAGTTGTCTACTTGACGGGTAGCGGTTCAGTTTTTGTTCCGGGCTTTTTATTATGCAGAACAGCTTCACTGAAACGCAGATAAAAAGAAAATTTGTGGTGGCAGGATCCGCTGAGGGATGATATAATGCGTTGCGCGGGGCATGCGGCCGCTGCCGTCAGGACCGAAAGGGGACGGGAGAGGAAAGTCCGGGCTTCACAGGGCAGGATGCCGGATAACGTCCGGCAGGGGTGACCCTCGGGACAGCGCAACAGAAATAAACCGCCGGCTTTTGGCCGGCAAGGGTGGAAAGGCGGTGTAAGAGACCACCGCTTCTCCGGTAACGGGGAAGGCACATGCAAGCCCCATCCGAAGCAAGACCGAATAAAGCGATACGGCTGCCCGCCGTGCTTTTGGCAGGTCGCTTGAGCCATCCGGCAACGGCTGGCCTAGATAGATGGCCGCACACGACATAACCCGGCTTACAGCCCCGCCTTTTTAAACAAAAAAGACTCAGGAATCAGGAATGCTTTGCATATCTTGGATTCATGAGTCTTTTTCTTCGCTAAGTGAAAAATCAGTCGCGTTTTCTTGCGGCTTCCTCGCAGTACTTGCAGCGATAGGTCTCTGTTTTCTCGTCTGAGAGTACGAAGATGTGATGCAGTCCCTGCTCGATCGAGGTGATGCAGCGCGGGTTGCGACATTTGATCACGTCGACGACCTGGTTCGGGAGCTTCAGAGCCCGTTTTTCGATGATCTCTTCATCTTTGATCACATTGACGGTGATATTGTGATCGATGAAGCCAAGGACGTCGAGGTCGAGATAATCGATGGAACATTCCACTTTGATAATATCTTTTCTGCCCATTTTGCTGCTCTGGGCGTTCTTGATGATCGCGACCGTGCAGTCCAGCTTGTCGAGGCGGAGATCGTGATAGATCGTCATCGCTTTGCCGGCTTTGATGTGGTCGAGAACAAAACCTTCTTTAATTGCACCGATATTCAGCATGGAAAATCCCCTTTCTTAAATCAGATGATGAAAGATAAAATGACGGTGATTCAAACGGCGGCGGTCCGAAGATGCCTGTTCAAACAGAGCCGGACGCGGCTGTTCAAGCGGCGCCGAATGCGCTCACACAAGTCCGAGAAGCGTCAGGATGAGGGCGGACCGGATATATACGCCGCACTGCGCCTGGAAGAAATACTGTGCTCTCGGATCATCGTCGACTTCGACGGAAATTTCATTTACCCTGGGAAGCGGGTGCATGATGTACATATCTTTGGGGGCCTGCGCCAGCTTCTCGCGGTCGAGAATGTAAAAGTCCTTCATGCGGATATAGTCTTCTTCATTGAAGAAGCGCTCTTTCTGGACACGGGTCATATAGAGGATATCGAGACCTTTCATCGTGTCTTCGTCGAGCCGGACGACCTCTGCGTAGGGGATGCCTTTCTCTTTCAGTTCTTCGATGACATAGGACGGAACACGGAGTTCCGGAGGGGAGATCAGGCAGAACTGAATGTTGTGATAGCGGCTCAGGGCTGTGATCAGCGAGTGGACCGTGCGCCCGAATTTCAGGTCGCCGCAAAGACCGATGGTCAGGCCTTCGAAGTGTCCTTTCAGAGAGCGGATCGTCAGAAGGTCGGTCAGCGTCTGGGTCGGATGCTGATGTCCGCCGTCGCCCGCGTTGATGACGGGGATCAGGGACTTCATGGATGCTACCAAAGGCGCGCCTTCCTTCGGATGCCGCATGGCGGCGATATCAGCGTAGCAGGAGACGACGCGGATCGTATCGGAGACGCTTTCGCCTTTGGCGGCGGACGAATTATCGGCCGAAGAAAAACCGAGCACGGTGCCTCCAAGATTCATCATAGCGGCTTCAAAGCTTAATCTTGTACGGGTGCTCGGTTCATAAAACAGGGTCGCGAGACGTTTGCCGTCACATGCGTGCGCATATTTTTCGGGATGCGAACGGATGTCGTCGGCGAGATCCATCATGGTATCAAGCTCTTCCACACTCAGATCGAGCGGGCTCATAAGATGTCTGGGATGCATTCCTTACCTCCTGATAAGATTACTTTAAATTCAATAAAATAATAAATGATTGAGCGGTAAGTGTAAAGAAAATCTGCTATAATTGGTGAAAATGAAAATAAAACCGCCGGGGCGGACATCCGCAGAGCGTGTAAATGACAGAGCGCACGGAAAGGGATCCATTTATGCCGGACATTAATTACAGAAATCCAGAATATTACAGAAACCGGGAACTGAGCTGGCTCAGTTTCAATGAGAGAGTGCTGTCAGAGGCGAGAGACCGCCATCTGGTCCCTCTCTTTGAGAGAATGAAATTTCTTTCCATCACGGCCTCCAATCTGGATGAATTCTTTATGATCCGGGTCGCCTCGCTGCATTCCCAGGTCGAGGCCGGCATCGTAAAACCGGATATCGCCGGGATGACTCCGGAGCAGCAGCTGGAGCGGATCGGTGAAATGACACAGGAATTTGTCCGGAAACAGTACAGTACCTACAGCCGTTCCATCAAGCCGTCTCTTCGGAAAGCGGGGATCGAGATCCTGCAGGATCACTCAAAGCTCACGAAAGAAGAGTGCAAATATCTCGATAAATATTTCCAGACCCATATTTATCCGGTCCTGACACCTCTCGCGGTGGATTCTTCGAGACCGTTTCCCCTTGTACCGAACCGGAGCCTTAATATAGGGGCGCTGCTTCTCGATAAGAATCCTTCCAAAAAGAAGAAGAAAAAGAAAAAGTATGAATTTGCCACCGTGCAGGTCCCACAGGTCCTTCCGAGGCTGATCGAGCTGAAGCCGCAGAAAGAGACGCTCCGCTTCATTTTCCTCGAAGAAGTGATCCGCAAATATATCAGCGTCCTGTTCCAGCACTACGAAGTCATCTGCGCTTATCCGTACCGGATCATGAGAAACGCGGATTTCACCGTGGAAGAGGATGAGGACATCAATCTTCTGAAAGAGATCGAAAAACAGCTGAAGAAGAGAAAAAGAGGGGAAGTCATAAGGCTCGAGATCGCGGAGGATATGGATGAGGATCTTCTCGCGATCCTGCAGAAGAATTTCCGGGTCGGAAAACAGGAGACCTATTCCATCGGCGGTCCCATTGATCTGACGTTTCTCATGAGGCTGTCCGGAAGGCCTGGTTATGACAGCTACCGTCTCGAACAGCATGTGCCCGCGCCTGTGCCGGAATTCCTGGGGGACGAGAGCGTTTTTGACGTCATCAAGAAAAAGGATGTTCTCGTGCATCATCCTTACCAGAGTTTTGAGCCCGTGATCCGTTTTATAAAAGAAGCGGCCACAGACCCTGACGTACTTGCCATCAAGCAGACACTGTACAGGGTGAGCGGTGATTCTCCCATAATTGCGGCACTTGCGAAAGCCGCTGAGAACGGGAAACAGGTAACCGTACTGGTTGAGCTGAAAGCACGCTTTGACGAGGAACATAACATTGTCTGGGCGCGAATGCTTGAAAAAGCCGGATGCAATGTCATTTACGGACTTCGGGGCCTCAAGACGCACAGCAAAATCACGCTGATCGTACGGAAAGAGGGCGATGAGATCTGCCGTTATGTCCATCTCGGAACCGGAAATTACAATGATTCCACAGCAAAGCTTTACACGGATCTCGGTCTTTTTACATGCAATAATGAGATCGGCGAAGACGCGACAGCCGCTTTCAACATGATCTCCGGATATTCCGAACCGGAAATGTGGCATCATCTTATTGTCGCTCCTTTCTGGATGAAGGAGAGATTTCTGTATCTCATTGCCAGGGAGACGGAACACGCGAGGAACGGCAAAAAGGCAAGGATCGTTGCGAAAATGAACTCGCTCTGCGACCCGGATATCATGGAAGCGCTCTACAAAGCTTCGGCGGCGGGCGTCAGCATTGATCTCATTGTCCGCGGGATCTGCTGCATTAAAACGGGGATCCCGAATATCTCGGACCGCATTACCGTGCGCTCCATCGTCGGCAATTACCTTGAGCACAGCCGCATTTTCTATTTCTACAACGGCGGCATGGAAGAGCTCTTTCTGGGCAGCGCGGACTGGATGCCGCGCAACCTTGACAGACGCATGGAGATCGTGTTCCCGGTGCTCTCGGAACCGCTCCGGCAGGAAGTACTGCATATTCTGAAAATGGAACTGAAGGATAATGTCAAAGCCCATGTCCTGCAGATCGACGGTACGTATCAGAAGATCGACAAGCGAGGCAAAAAACTTACGGATACCCAGATGATGTTCTGTCAGGAAGCGGACAAGAAACTCCCGAAACCAAAAAAGAAGACCGCGGAAAAACGGTTTGAACCGATGGGACCGGAGGAGAACGCATGAGATTTTCGGATTCTATGAAGGAAAAAGTGAAAAAAGAGGTCAATGCCGTCAGCTGGCCGCGGATCTTCTACGACGAGATGGACGCTGCGGAGAGAATGGAAATGCTGGAGGAGGCGATCCAAAGAGAGCTGGATCCGGAAAATGACCGCGCAAGAAAACAGATCGCGGAAGCGCGTTACGGAAAGAAAGAAAAAAGCGGCGTCATGCCGGACCGCTATATGCAGCTAGTACTCGAATGCATTTATTTGGCAAATCAGAAGCGCGGTTCTTCAAAAAGCACGAAGAAAATCATGAAAATGATGGAAGATCTCGGAATGACGGCCGCTGCTTCCGGAGACAGTGCCATGCAGGAAGCGCTGAAGGCGGAGATTCGCCACGCTGTGAGGCTCTATATTGCGATCTGCCGGCAGGACCGGCATTATTCTTCCATCGTTTTCGGCCTCGGTCACATGAGCGAGGAGTCGCTCACGGCAAAGATCCGCGGCGACATCGATAAAATCGCCCACTGCGTTGACGGAGCCGGGGATGAGAGCGGAGCGGCGAAGATCTGGCGTGAAACAGCGCTGGCTGCCTCGGAGCAGATGCTTCCGCGCTGATGAATATCTGTATTCTGTTCAAAAACGGCAGGACATTCTTTTTAACTGTATTTCGGGAAATGCATACCGCCGTGAAAAAAACTGGATAATATACAGAAAATAGCGTATAATGTCTCCGTTTACATTAATTTTTATGAAATCGGAAGGGGGAACCTGTTATCATGTTGGACGGCAGAATTTATAATTTCTCTGCAGGACCTTCGATTCTTCCGGAAAGCGTACTTCTGAAAGCGAAGGAGCAGTTCCTGAATTATGAGGGCAGCGGCATGTCCGTTCTTGAGATGAGCCACCGCTCCAAAGTATATGATGAGATCATCTGCGGGGCGGTATCGACCCTGCGCGAGGTGATGGAGGTCCCGGATAATTATAAGATCCTGTTTCTTCAGGGCGGAGCCACCGGCATGTTCGCGGCCACGGCTATGAATCTTGGCAGCCGCACAGGCGCGGCGGATTACGTCGTGAGCGGAAATTTCTCCGGCGGAGCCTATAAAGAAGGAAAGAAATATCTCAAAGATGCGAGGATCGCTGCCACTACGGAAGCTGATCACTTTACCCGGATCCCGAAGCAGAATGAGCTCGTTCTGAATCCGGATGCGGATTATCTCCATGTATGCTGGAATAATACGATTTTCGGAACCACATGGAAATATATACCGGAGACAGGAAATGTACCCCTGGTGGCGGATATGTCCAGCAGCATTCTCTCCGAACCGGTGGATGTGAGCCGCTATGGGATGATCTATGCGGGCGTACAGAAAAACCTCGCGCCGGCCGGCGTCGCCGTTGTGATCGTGAGAGAAGATCTCATCGGAAACGCGATGCCCATCACGCCGAAGATCTGGGATTTCGCCGAACAGGCGGACAAGAATTCCATGATCAACACGCCGCCGACGTATCCGATCTATTTCATCAAGCTTGTTACGGAATGGATCCGCGACGAAGTTGGCGGGACAAAGGCAATGAAAGCCCTCAATGAGGAGAAAGCGAAGCTTCTTTACGATTACCTGGATTCCCAGAACTTCTACAAAACGACGGTCGCCGGAGAGGACCGTTCTATGATGAACGTCGTGTTCCGCACAGGCGATCCGGATCTCGATAAAGAGTTCGCCGATCTTTCCTCGAAGAGCGGTTTCTCCAATCTGAAAGGACATCGTCTTGTCGGAGGAATGCGCGCTTCCATATATAATGCCATGCCGAAAGAAGGCGTAGAGGCTCTGATCGCATTTATGGATCAGTTCGCGAAAGAACATAAGAGGGGGTAAATATGGCCGTTTTCAGAGCATTTTCCGCTGTCAGACCCGCAAGGGAATACGCCGGAGATGTCGCGGCGCTTCCTTATGATGTCATGAACAGCGATGAGGCGAGAGAGATGGTGAAAGGCAGGCCGCTCTCTTTCCTGCACATCGACCGCGCGGAAGTGGATCTTCCCCGGGGAACGGATATTTACGATGAAATCGTCTACAGGAAAGCGGCGGAGAATCTTCGGAATCTCCGCAAAGACGGAATTCTCCTGAAGGATGAAAAGCCCTGTTTTTATATTTATTCTCTCACAATGAACGGGAGGACCCAGACCGGACTCGTCGGGTGCGCATCGATCGATGATTACATGAACGATGTGATCAAAAAGCATGAATTTACCCGGGCAGACAAAGAGGAAGACCGTGTCCGCCATGTGGACGGGTGTGATGCCAATACCGGGCCCATTTTCCTGACCTATCGGACAGATGAAGCTGTCCGGAAAATGATCGCGGACTGGAAAGAAAGCCGCGATCCGGAGTATGATTTCACTGCGGAAGACGGGATCCGTCATACGGTATGGGTGGTCGGTGACGACAGTGTATGTGCTGCCTTTACGGAGCGGTTTGCCGGTATTCCCGCGCTCTATATTGCTGACGGCCATCACCGGTGCGCATCGGCGGTCCGTGTCGGCAGAAAGAGAAGAGAAGCAGCCGGTTCGTACACCGGGGAGGAGGAATTCAACTATTTCCTCGCGGTTGCGTTTCCGGATGAAGAACTCTATATCATGGATTACAACCGCGTGGTAAAGGATCTGAACGGTCTCACAAAAGAAGCATTTCTGAACGCGGCCGCTGAAAAAGCCGATATAACAGAAGCGGATTTTCCCGTAAGACCGGAACGGAAAGGCGTCATCGGACTTTACCTTGATCACCGATGGTACCGCCTTGTGATCAGACCGGAGTGTATGGCCGGAAGAGAAGATACAGCCGCTCTCGATGTCACGGTACTGCAGGAAGAGATCCTGACTCCGATACTGGGAATCGGCGATCCGAGGACTGATACGAGGATCTCCTTTGTGGGAGGAATCCGCGGCCTTGCGGAACTGGAACGAAGAGTGGACGGCGGAGAGGCGTGCGCATTTTCCATGTATCCGACTTCCATGGCGGAACTGATGTCCATCGCGGACGCAGGAAAAGTCATGCCGCCGAAGTCGACCTGGTTCGAGCCGAAACTGCGGAGCGGACTGTTTATTCACGAGCTGTCATGATGAAAGACGGAAAAGACCTGCCGGGAGTATTTCGGATTCCTCCCCGGGCGAGTGTCTTTCAATAATATATCCCGCGCAGGAAGGCGGGAACGGAAGGAGTTACTATGTTAGACGGAAAGAAAGTCATTTTTTCAGGAATGCAGGCGACCGGCAACCTTACGC
Organism: Lachnospiraceae bacterium; assembly: GCA_015057835.1. GTDB lineage: Bacteria > Bacillota > Clostridia > Lachnospirales > Lachnospiraceae > Chordicoccus. The sequence goes on along the minus strand of SVDL01000079.1, from coordinate 3,533 downwards.
TGGGAAACTATCTCGGCGCGCTGAAGAACTGGGCGCAGCTGACGGATGAATATGAGTGCTATTACTGCGTCGTCGACGAACATTCGATCACGATCCGCCAGGACCCGGCGGTCCTTCGCAAGAGAGCCCGCGCGCTTCTGATCCTCTACATCGCCGCCGGGATCGATCCGGAAAAGAGTGTCCTCTATTTCCAGTCCCATGTGTCCGCGCATGCGGAACTTGCCTGGATCCTGAACTGCTATACCTATATGGGCGAGATGAGCCGCATGACCCAGTTCAAGGACAAGAGCGCGAAACATGAAGACAACATCAACGTAGGACTGTTCGCTTATCCGGTTCTCATGGCTGCGGACATTCTGCTCTACCAGGCGGACCTTGTTCCGGTCGGTATTGATCAGAAGCAGCACCTTGAGATCTGCAGGGATATCGCGGAGCGCTTCAATAACATTTACGGCGATGTATTTACGATCCCGGACGGCTATTACGGCTCCACCGGCGCGAAAGTCATGAGCCTGCAGAATCCGGAAAAGAAGATGTCCAAGTCCGACGAAAATCCGAACGCGAGCATTTACCTCATGGATGACACGGACACCATTATGCGCAAATTCAAGAGAGCCGTCACGGACTCCCTGGGCGTCATCGGATACGGACCGGAGCAGCCGGGCATCAGCAATCTGATCGACATCTACTGCGCGTGTACAGGCAAGAAAGTAGAAGAAGCGCTGAAGGAATTTGACGGAAGAGGCTACGGCGAACTGAAAATGGCAGTCGGCGAAGCGGTATGCGGACAGCTCGCGCCGCTGCAGGCGGAAGTCGCGAGACTGACAAAAGAGAAAGACTATATTGACCGGATCATTAAGAATAATGCGGAACGGGCAGCCTATACCGCAGGAAAGACCCTGCGCAAGGTACAGCATAAGATCGGATTCCCGGACCGCATCCGCTGATCTTCAGGAGACAATATGAACCGATTTCTTAATAAACTGGAACGGCGTCTCGGAAAATACGCCGTACCGAATCTGTCCATGGTACTCATCGGATGTTTCATTGCCGGATATATTATTCAGTTGATCAATCCTTCGATGCTGGGTTTCATGTATCTCGATCCGATGTACATCCTGAGGGGACAGATCTGGCGCATTTTTACATGGATCGTCGTGCCTCCCAGCTCGCTGGATATTTTTACGCTGATCATGCTCCTGTTTTATTTTTCCATCGGAAGAACGCTGGAACGCACATGGGGAACTTTCCGCTATAATGTTTATATTTTCGGCGGGATGCTGATCAGTCTTATAACAGCTTTCGTGACATATGGAATTCTGAGGGCTGTCTATAATTCTCCCATTTCTTTCGGCGGTTCCTTCAGCACATATTATATCTGCATGTCGCTGTTCCTCGCCTACGCGATGACCTATCCGAATATGCAGGTGCTGCTGATGTTTGTGATCCCGATCCGGGTGAAATGGCTCGGCATTGTTTACGGGGTCTACATCGTGTACGATGTATTCCAATATCTTCGCGGTTTCGTGATGACGCACAATCCGGGATATATCGTTCTCGTGGTGGCGATCCTCGCGTCGATCGCGAATTTTGCGATCTTCTTCTTATCGACGAGAAATTACCGGAGGATCGATCCTAGAGAGATCCGCAGAAAACAGCAGTTTAAGCGCTCCTATGAGGCAGGTCTTCGGGAAAACCAGGCGAGACGGAACGGGAACAGTCCCTATACAGGATCCGGGTATCCTGTCCATCCGGTGCGTCACGTTCAGGATACCGTGCAGGCGGGAACGGACGCCTCCGGAAGACCGGTTTACCAGGCAGCGCCGACGAGACACCGCTGTGTGATCTGCGGAAGGACCGAGGTGTCCGACCCGGATCTTACGTTCCGTTATTGCTCAAAATGTACCGGCGGTAAAGAATACTGTCAGGATCATCTGTTTACTCACGAACATAATTAACCTAAGGGGGACCCTCATGAAAACACCTTTTGTCACAAAAGAAAAGATTGAAGAGATCATACAGACGGTGCCGACTCCTTTTCATATTTACGATGAAAAGGGGATCCGGGAAAATGCGAAAGCGCTCTATGAAGCATTTTCCTGGAACAAAGGATTCCGGGAATATTATGCCGTGAAAGCCTGCCCGAACCCGAGAATTCTTGAGATCCTGAAAGAGTGCGGCTGCGGCTGCGACTGCTCCTCGAAAGCGGAGCTGATCCTTGCGAACGCGCTCGGTCAGACCGATGAGATGACGATGTTCTCCTCCAATGATACGCCGGCCGGGGAATTTACGTACGCGGAAAAAATGGGCGCGATCATCAATTTCGATGATATTACAATGCTTGATTTCTATGAGAAGGAGCTCGGGCATTTTCCGAAAAAGATCTGCTGCCGCTATAATCCCGGCGGAACTTTTGAGGTCAGTAATAACATCATGGACCACCCGGGAGACGCGAAATACGGCATGACGGAGCGCCAGATGACAGAAGCGTACCGTCAGCTTCTTGAGGAAGGAGTGGAAGAGTTCGGCATTCACGCATTCCTTGTCAGTAATGCTGTTACGAACGATTATTACCCGATGCTCGCCCGTGAGCTTTTTGAACTCGCTGTTCGTCTCAAAAACGCGACCGGCGCGCATATCACATTTATCAATCTGTCCGGCGGAATCGGAATTCCGTACCGTCCTTATATGCAGCCCTGCGATATTAAAGCGATCGGCGAAGGCGTAAGAGAGGCATACGAGGATATTCTTGTTCCGGAAGGGATGGATGATGTCGCTATTTTCACGGAACTCGGACGCTATATGACAGGTCCGTACGGTGCTCTGATCACAACAGCGATCCATGAGAAGCATATCGAGAAGAACTATATCGGAACGGATGCATGCGCAGCGAACCTGATGCGTCCGGCGATGTACGGTGCCTATCACCATATCACCGTTCTCGGAAAAGAAGGCGTGCGCAGCGATCATCTTTATGATGTGACGGGATCTCTTTGTGAGAATAACGATAAATTTGCAGTGGACCGCATGCTGCCGAGGATCGATATCGGAGATATTCTCTATATTCACGACACCGGCGCTCACGGATTCGCGATGGGATACAATTACAACGGAAAACTTCGCTCTGCGGAAGTACTGCTGAAAGAGGACGGGACATTTGAAGTGATCCGCCGCGCAGAGACGCTGGATGATTATTTCGCGACATTCGAAAATCTTCCTATTTACGCGAAAATCAAGGCATGCGAAGAGATGTAAAAATAACCGTGGATTCTGTCCTGAATTAATGCTATAATCTGTTCTCGGGGTCGGAAGACCGACTCCGGACGGAATGAAAAGCCGGTGTGTCGGAATTGGCAGACGATGCGGACTCAAAATCCGTTGATGGCGACATCGTGTGGGTTCGAGTCCCACCACCGGCAGGCAGGGAGCTTCTTTTAGAAGCTCCCTTTTTTATGCTTTTTTGAAAAATCAGGACCTGATGAATGCAGTAAACAAAAAGTACCGGCTTCTTTCCTTCGTTTATCGTTCAGTGG
>SVDL01000182.1 GCA_015057835.1 Lachnospiraceae bacterium | reverse complement strand
CGGAAAACACAACCGAGGACAGATAGTCGCTGCCCTTCATCTTCTTGACCAGCATGAATACCGCGTAGACAAAGCCGGAGCAGATCGCAACGATATTTCCGGTCATACCGCCCGGCGTCAGTTTATCAAGGAAGAAGAAAAGGATCCCCGCGAAGGCCGTCGCGATCGCAATGATCTCCGCTCTCTGCGGTCTCTGCTTATAGATCAGCCACAGCAGCAGAATAACAAAAAACGGCTGCGTGTACTGCAGAACGATGGCATTCGCCGCGGAGGTGGCTCTTGTCGCGATCGTGAACATCAGGCTGATCAGCGACAGACAGACTGCGCCAAGCGCCACGGTCTTATTGAAAACAAGCCGGTAATCCGTCACCTTCAGATACACGGCGGCCACCGCCAGTGTCGCGGCGCTTTTGCCGCCGATCATGGCGATGCTGTCCCAGGTCGCCAGCTTCACGAAAAGCCCGGACAGGCTGAGCGCGACCGCGGCGAGCAGCACATAAATTGTCCCTTTGATCCTCTCGTTCATCTTCCCGTCCCGCTTCTTTTCAGTATTTCCGATTATACCACACATTGCGGCGAAATAAATATCCTTCCTTTTATCCATTCACGGAAATAATACGAAAAATTCCTAAGGATTTTATATTTTTTTCTGTAGAATGGAGTATACTCTATGGTATAGTATAAAAGACACTGCGTAAGACTGTCGAGTTTGGACGGGAGATAACAGCATGAGAGAAAAGATGCGTTCTTTTATGTCCGGAAGATACGGAACAGATCAGCTCGGAAGATTCACCATGGGCGTAGGCGCCGTCTGCCTGCTTCTGTACATGTTCTTCCGGTTCAGCATATTGTATTTCATTACCCTGCTCTGCCTGATCAGCTATTACTTCCGCGCGTTCTCCCGCAATCATGCGCGCAGATACGAGGAAAACCTGCGCTTTCTGCAGGTCAGGAACCGTCTCACGGGGAAATTCCGCGGCTTCCGCACGCACATGGAGGAGCGGAAGGTCTACCGCTTCTACGCCTGCCCGCAATGCGGCCAGAAGATCCGGGTGCCGAAGGGACACGGAAAGATCTCCATCACCTGTCCCAAATGCCGTTCCGAATTCATAAGAAAGAGCTGAAGCCATGTTCGGATATCTGATCACCAACCGCGCCGAGCTGAAGGTGCGGGAGGATGAGACCTATAAAAAATTCTACTGCGGCGTATGCAGATCACTGGGAGAGAATTCAGGCATTCTCTCCCGTTTTTCGCTTACCTACGACATGACCTTCCTCGCGATCCTCCTGGCGGATCTTTACGACGAGCCCTTCGTCTCCGTCAGAGAACGCTGTCCCGGAAATCCGCTCCGCGTCTGCGAAAAAGCCGTCTCCGCCGGCATCGATTATGCAGCGGACATGAATATTCTGTTGACATATTTCAATCTGCTCGATAATGTAAGAGATGACGGTAAAATGACATCGCTTTTTGCCGCACGCGTGCTGCGCGGGCCGTTAAAAAGGATCCGTGCGGAATATCCCCGGCAGTACGGCGCTGTCCGGGATTATGTGAAAAAGCTTCGGAAATGCGAGCTGAAGAATGATCCCGATCCGGATGCCGGCGCCGGTCTGACCGGAAAAATGCTCGCGGAGATCTTTGTCTGGGAAGAGGATATCTGGTCGGAACGTCTGCGGAATCTCGGCTTCTATCTCGGAAAATTCATCTATCTGATGGATGCCTGCGAGGATGTGCGGGAGGATCGGGAAAAAGGCACCTACAACCCGTTTTCCGCCATCGGTAATACGGCGGATTTTCCGGACCGCTGCCGCGAGATGCTCACGCTCATGGCATCGCAGGCCGCCAGGAATTTCGAAGCCCTTCCGTTAGTGGAGTATGCGCCGATCTTAAGAAACATTCTCTATTCCGGCATCTGGACCCAGTTCGAGGCCGGATTCTCTCCGGACGGTCAGAAAGGAAAGACCGTCCGATGCCCTGACAGGAGCAGCCGATATGACAGACCCTTATAAGGTTCTGGGCGTCAAATATGACGCCTCGGACGATGAACTGAAAAAAGCATACCGGTCGCTTTCCCGGAAGTACCATCCGGACGCCAATGTCGGCAAATCAGATGCCGAAAGAGCGCAGGCGGAGGAGAAATTTAAGGAAGTCCAGCAGGCCTATGACCAGATCATGAAGGATCGCGAAATGGGCTGTACCGGACCGTACGGCAGCAGCGGATCCGGCCAGAGCGCATACGGAAATCCGTACGGCAGCGGCCCGTATTCCGGGAGCGGCTACGGCGGGACCGCGTATAAGGAAGCTTATAACGGCTGGGGATTCTACGGAAACCCCTTCGGAAACGCGCAGTATGAGCAGCCGCATGCAGGCAGTCAGTCGCAGGACGACGTCCGTATGCAGGCGGCGGCCAATTATCTGAACGCAAGGGCATATAACGAGGCCCTGCACGTTCTGGACGAAGTGCAGGACCGTACTGCCGAATGGTATTATTTCTGCGCGATCGCCCACAACGGCATGGGCAA
>SVDL01000078.1 GCA_015057835.1 Lachnospiraceae bacterium | reverse complement strand
TGTTTCTGTAGCTCAGCAGGATAGAGCGTCCGCCTCCTAAGCGGAAGGTCGTGGGTTCGAATCCCGCCAGGAACGGCGATGCCGCCGGTGATTTTGCCATGAAAGCAGGGTCCGGCGGCATTTTTTATTTCCAGGAACATCGGTCTAATGGCCATTAGATGACGTCTAAAAATTTTGCCGGATATCTAAAACGGAAAAAAATGGCTTTCCTGAAGGTTTGCCGTCTAAAAAAGAACTATGGTCGAAAATACGTCAAAATTCGTTTCTGATCGTTTCTGACCGGCTTTTTTCCGGCAGAAAAAAGCTCATTTCATCTAATGCACATTAGATGAAGCCTGCTCGGTTTATTAGATGCTCTAACAGACAGCAAAGCACGCGCCTTGCGTTAGATTCATAATCCGTTAGGCATTTTGGGGAAGTAACGGAGTCAAATCCTTAAAAACACGACTAAAAAAAGAAGCGGACAATATTCAACACTGGATTTATAATAATGGTGATTACAATTCTGAAGTGTTTGAAAAACCAGTGTCGTTTTCGCTTACTGAAGACAGACCACAAATAATAAGAGGAAAAAGAGGTATTTATATATTTGTGGTTACAGTACCACTAATAAGAGTGATATCGAATCTTATCCATCCTTAGCGGATGGGATGCGATGCGAAGCACCGGCAGACCTTATGACCTATGAGATCGACCGGAAATGCGGCTTCAAAACCCTGATCGCCGATATGCCGGACCGGGAATCTGAGATCCTGGAGGTCCGGGAACTTATCCTGGAAGTCCTCCGTAACGATGAGCCGGCGATCCGGATCTGCGGGACCATGAAACCCACAGATTCTGTAAAACAGCACTTTCACTCTCTCACTTCCGAACACATCCGGTATGTTTTAGCCTCGCTCGATGACAATCCTGCCGACATCCGGAATATCAAGCAGTATCTTCTCGCATCGCTCTACAACGCGACGCTCACCATCGGCAGCTATTACCGGGCAAAAGTTAATCATGACCTTTACGGCTGAATGCAAAGAAGCATTCAGTTTTTTATTGCCATGAGGGAGGTGATATTCCATTGGCAAAGAAAGCAACGATCATTGCCGTCTGCAACCAGAAAGGCGGCGTCGCCAAAACGACCACGGTAGCAAATCTCGGGATCGGCATGGCAGATGCCGGCAAGCGGGTACTCCTTATTGACAACGACCCGCAGGAGAGCGTTTTCTTTAGAATAACCTTTGTGAGGGCTTTACATAGACTCAACCGAGTCCGAAAGGAGGAATGTAAATGCCCAGAAACAGAGGCTTTGAGCGGATCACCGCATTATATGAACGGCTGTCCCGAGACGATGAATTACAGGGTGAAAGCAACAGCATCCTGAACCAGAAGAAGTATCTCGAGGATTATGCAAAGAACAATGGTTACGGCAATCTCCGTCATTATACGGATGACGGATACTCCGGAACCAACTTTAAGCGCCCGGGATTTCAGGAATTGCTGGCGGATATTGAGGAAGACCGAGTCGGCACCTTGATCGTGAAGGACATGAGCCGCCTGGGGCGATATTATCTGGAAGTAGGCTTCTACGCGAGGATATCACGGCATCCATGTGCAGGTAAATACCGATGGTTATGGCTTCCGCGGGCTCTCATAAGGCGGATAGGCACCTTCTGCCCGGGTTCATTCTAACGCGTGTGCGAGAAAGGGATCCGCCGTGCACACGAAAATGAATATCCATGAGAAGGGCCTAAGAGCCTAAAATAAGGGTTTTACTGGAAAAACTGAAATAACATCTGCCTGAATTGTGCCGGGGATGCGTCTTTATCCGCATTGCAGGACTATCAGGCGTGAAACTGCCGGCAGGAGGGATCCTAACCGGCATAGTTTGCGATTTGCAGAAAGCGAGGTTTTTTATGAGAATAACTTTCAGATCACAGTACGGCGACTATAAGATCATCTACGCATTTGGCTCCGAGTCACTGGCTGACACAGCCAGCAACATCTATCTGGCCGGAGATCGCGTGACAAACAAGGAGCTGCAGGAGCAGTTTCACTCTCTCAGCAATCGGCTCCTTGAGGGAATGCCGGAGGAACGTTGGCCGGAGTTCCTCCGGAGAGTTTGCAACAACGTCCGGGTCATGATCGAGGAGGACCAGAGGATCCAGGAAGAGAACTGGGAAAAGATGAGGGAGTGGTTGCGAAAAAGAGACTATTGCCCGGATCCGGAGCCTGATGAAGGTGAGTAATGCCGGAAACGGCTGGCGGCGTAAGCCGCCTTACATTTCGCACAGCTCACGGTGCATGGTCTTAAGTATTTTGATATAATCCTTTATATACAGCGGCAGATACTGGCCCGGCCGGTATGCCGCTATTAGTTTGGTCTGCATCGGTGACGGGCCGACTGAATAAATGCTCATATCATCACTTTCCTGGAGATGGCGGACATAATCCTCGGACACTAGGGTGCAGCCGCCTTGCTTTCTTGCCATATCAAGCGCAACGTCGCTGTTTCGGGTCCTCATCCAGACTTGATTGAGCATATTGTTGTCTGCAAGCAGGTTTTCTATGAGGCGGCCGTTTGTCTGGTTGGCGTCCAGGAGAATAAAAGGATAGCCCGTCAACTGTCTCATATCGACCCACGGATAGCGGAAGCGCCTGTCTGTCAAGGGAGTGAGTTTTTTTGAGATGCCGGAGGGAACGACCAGAACGAGTTCGGAAATGCCGATATATTCGTAATCTAAATCTCTGACGTCAGAAGAAATGTTGTAGATAGCCAGATCGATATCCGACCGCTGTAAGAGGAGGCGCTCGACGGCGACGGCTTCCTCAAAAACATGGACCTTTACCTGCGGGTAATCTCTGTGAAACCGGATGATGGACTCGGGGATCAGGAGACGGCTGCGAACGATGGGGACCGCGAGGTTGAGCCGTCCTTTTTTCAGTCCGATAAGATCCGATCGCTCAGCCTCCCACTGCGCCTCAAGCTCAAGCACCTTTTTGGCGTAGAAGAGATACTTCTCACCGATATAAGTCGGATAGTATTCATTTTGATAATGACTGAAAAGAGGCGCACCTACCTGCTGTTCCTCGCTTTTCAGGAACTTTGTCAGAGCCGGCTGCGAGACGTAAAGATTCTGCGCCGCTTTGCTGAGAGTCTTAAATTCGGCGATTGCCAGAAGGTATCGGGCTTCTCTGCTGTTCATTATAACCTAAGGAAATAAATAGTATGAAATATATTTATTTGTATTATATAAGGTGCAATTATAAAATACAACTGTAAGCTGAAAAGGCCTTTTGTACAGAATCCAGGGCGGCCTGGCAGCGGATAGAACGATAACGGACATGACATAAATGGAGAATCAGTATGAGCACTTGGTTAGAAAAGCAATTTCATTTAAAGGAATACCAGACATCTGCCCGCACAGAGATCATCGCCGGGCTGACGACGTTCATTGCCATGGCGTATGTGCTGGCAACCGTCCCTAATATGCTCGGCAATGCCGGCCTGGACAAAGGAGCCGTTCTTACTCTGATGATCCTTCTGATCATCGGAACTTCTCTGGCGATGGCCTTTGTGACAAACCGGCCGTTTGCTCTGGCTCCCGGACTCGGCAGCGTCAGCATCGTAGCCGGTATGATGGCCAATGACGGCGTTTCGCCCGAGCATGCCGCCGGCGTTATTTTCTGGAGTGGCATTATTTTCTGCGTCATCTCGTTCCTCGGGATGCGAGAGGCCGTCGTCAAGGTCATCCCGAAATCTTTAAAGGCGGCTGTGACGGCCGGCGTGGGACTCTTTATTGCCCTTCTCGGCGCGAAACAATGCGGACTCGTCGTCGCCAATGAAGCTAAGAGCGCACTGGGGTTTGGCGATCTGACATCTCCGACCGTCATTTTAGCTTTGATCGGATTTGTCCTTATCATGATCGCAAAAGTGAGAAAGATCCCCGGTGGGATGATCCTGGCCATTCTCATCACAACTTTGATCGGCATTCCGATGGGTATCACGACTGTTCCGGAATCTATCGTTTCTCTGCCTTTAAGCCCGGCGCCTCAGTTATTCCGGATCGATTTTCTCGGCTCTTTGAAGTTTGCCTACATCCCCTTCCTGATCGCACTTTTCATACCGGATTTCTTTTCGACTTTCGGCACGGTTTTAGGCGTCGGCGGCATGGCGGGTTATCTTGATGAAAACGGTGATCTGCCCGGCATTGACAAGTGCTTCCGGGTCGACGCCGTCGCGACGGTGGCAGGCGGACTCTTTGGCATTCCGAGCATGACGACTTACTTTGAATCTTCCGCAGGTGTTGAGGCGGGCGGTCGGACCGGCCTGACTGTTGTCGGAACCTGTATCGGGTTTGTCCTGGCGCTCTTCCTCGCTCCTTTGGCCCTTATGATCCCGTCAGCGGCAACGGCTCCGGCTCTTATCAGTATCGGCGTTGGTATGCTAAACTCAATGCGTCAGGTCAATTACTCAGATTATACGGAAGCCTTCCCGGCTTTCCTCTGCATAGCGTTTACTCTCTTTGGCAACAATATCGCGAACGGTATTTGCGTCGCCATTCCGGTCTATCTGCTTCTTAAGCTGATCTCCGGCAAGGTGAAAGAGATCAATGCTGTGCTTATCATCGTGACAGCTGTGTGCGGCCTTTACTTCTATACCTTGGTGAGATAAACATGAAAGCCAGATGCTCTGAAAAACCGGATCTTGTTATCCGAAACGTTCAAGTCTTTAATACGGCCTTCCGGGGATTTTATCCGGCGGATGTGTATCTTCTTAACGGCCGGTTCTATTATGTCGATATTAAGAAGGAACACCTGATCGAAGCATCCGAGACCGTCGAGGGCCATGACCGCTATATGATCCCGGGACTGATCGATATTCATATGCATATCGAGAGTTCCATGATGACGCCTGCGGTCATGGCCCGAAGGCTCGCTGAGTGCGGAGTCACGACGATCGTCGCGGAACCGCATGAGATGGCTAACGTTAATGGGATCCGGGGCATTCAGGACATGATCGGGAACGGTAAGGAGGCGCCGATCGATATCTTCTACGGTATTCCAAGCTGTGTCCCGGCAACGCGGCCGGATCTCGAGACGACAGGGGGCATTATCGATGCCGCGTCGATGACGGAGCTGATCAAAGACCCGGCCGTCGTCTGCGTCGGGGAAGTGATGAACTACCGGGAGATCATTAAAGATAATGATCTGGAGATATCGCGCTTTCTCAATGAGCTTTCAGAAAAGGATCCCCGGTACACCGTCGAGGGCCACTGCCCGGCTTTGAAAGATGAGGAACTGGCTAAATTTATTTATCTAGGCATCGACAGCGATCACACAGAGCATGATATTGAGGAGCTGAAGCAGCGCTTCTTCCAAGGGATGTATGTTGAGCTTCAGGAGAAGATGCTGAAGCGCGAAGTGATAGACTTCATCGACAAGCATAGTTTGTATGATCACTTCGGATTTGTGACAGATGACGTCATGGCTGACACGCTTATGGAGAAGGGGCATCTGGATCATGTCATCCGTCTTGCCATCGGGCTCGGCATGTCCCCGGAGCAGGCGATCTATCATGCCACCTGTACAAATGCCAGGCGGATGAAGCTGACAGACAGAGGGCAGATCTCACCGGGGAAGCTGGCTGATTTCAGTCTGTTAACAGATCTGAGAGGCGTTGTTATCGACGCGACATATAAAAACGGCCGGTGCATTTATCGCAGGGACGAAAAGACGGCTTCCATACAGGGCAGTCAGCTGAGTGAGAAGTGCGACACATTTTCTAAAGACTATTTCTACTCTGTCAAAGTGCCTCCTGTGAAACCGGACCGGTTCGTCCTGAAGACGGATCATTCCGATACCTCGCAGGTTCTGGCGGAGGTCATGGAGGTTTCTGACGGGAGTACCAAAACGACGCGCTCCCTCGTATGGCTTCCCGTCGAGGAGGGGATCGTGCGCTGGCAGCACAGCGGCTGTCTGCTTACAGCTGTCTTTGAGAGATACGGTAAAAGCGGCCGGGTCGGGTACGGGCTCGTCTCAGGAGACTTCATGAAAGAAGGAGCCGTCGCGACGACATATGCGCATGACCATCACAATCTCGTTGTGGTCGGTTCAAATGAAGAGGACATGGCACTTGCTGCAAACAGTGTCATCAGCGCTCAGGGTGGCATTTGTGTGACAAAGGATGGAGTGATCAAAGCTTTTTTGCCCTTACCGATCGGCGGGATACTGTCTGATCTCGATGCGGATGAGGTCGGAAAGAAACTTAAGGAAGTGAGAGACGCTCTGATCGCCCAGGGGTATCGCCATTATAATCCGATCATGTCACTTTGTACGCTGTCTCTTTTGGCAAGTCCGGCGATTAAGATTTCTGATTTCGGACTCATCGATGTCACGGCAGGGGAGCCGGTTCCTCTTATCCGGGAAGAACTTCGCCTATAAAGGAAAGACGATCGATTTGTTTTATGCGTGGGGCTGTCGTATGGGGCGGAGGTATGACCCAGCGGCAAGAAAAAATAACAACGATACCGGTTGATGATTTGATTACTGGTTGGGTTACCAAAGACGGGGAAGTTGAAAAGGTTGAAATCGATGGCTACAGCACTTTTTCCAGTAAGGACATAGCTGCTTTTGAAAAAGAGCTTATAGAAGTTAATCAGACCCTTCATTATCAAGCCTTACATAAAGCAGTCTTATGACAATTCATAAAGAAATGACTATAAGGTCAATTATTTTTGTAATTATCAGTGTGGTTTTATATGGAATACTTCTATTTTTAAATTCGAATGATCATATACTTAAGGTGTTTAAAGCAGAAATACTAGCATTCATTTTTATTATTTCGTTATTGCCCTCGAAATTTTCAATAGGTGAGCTTATATTTAACAGTAATATTATATTGGCGTTATTTGCGGGAATCGAAGCAACTGATGCTATTTATGAGGCATATTTTAAAAACAAAAAGCGAAAAATAGTTAATACTAAACATTGATCACTTTATTACATAGCGCCTGATGGAAAACCTCCATCAGGCGCTTTTTCTGTCTCAGACCACCGTTTGAACCATTACGTCAAAGGAGGAATATCCATCTATGAATTATGATCAGTTTCTTGAAAACCTTTCCGCTGACATCAAAGCAGCCCTGGAACCCGAGCTTGGTGCCTTGCACATCGAGATCCGGGATGTTGAGAAGCTCAGCGGACAGTCCTACACCGGGCTCATGATCCGGAAGGAATCCGAAAATATCGCCATGAGCATGAATCTCACGAAGCAGTTCGAGCAACTGGAGCAGGGCAGGCCGTATATCGCCATTACCAATGAAGTGATCGGAGAAGTCACCCATCACATGGAAAACATGCCGTCTTTTTCAGTCGAACAGTTTGATTCCTATGAGACTATCAAAGAGCATCTCACCATGGAAGTGGTCGGAACAAAGGCGAACCGGGACATGCTGCGGCAGATTCCCCACAGGGAAATGGAAGATCTTTCCGTCGTATATCGCTATGAGCTCGGTGAATCCTCCCACGGATCCATGTCGACCCTCATCACGAATGAAATGATCGAACACTTCGGCATTTCCCCGGAGCAGCTCCATGAGGACGCAGCCCGGTCCGCACCGGAGCTCAATCCGCCTACACTGCGGCCTATGTTCGATGTGCTCGCTGATATGGCAGGTCCCGGCATGGGAATGCCGCCAATGGGTCCGCCGATCTATGTAGCGACGACCATGGAATCGCAGAACGGCGCCTGCGTCATCGCATATCCCGGCTTTCTTGAGTATGCCAAAGATATCATCGGCGACCAGCTCTTCATTCTGCCCTCTTCGAAACATGAGGTTTTGATCCTTCCGGACAACGGCGAATTCAACACAGAAAACCTGATGGACATGGTCTGTACCGTAAACCGGCTTGAAGTAGCACCGGAAGACCGTCTGGCTGACAACGTCTACCATTACGATGGCGAAGACCGCGTTTTTGAGACCGCAAAACACTATGAGGATCGGATGGCGGAAAAAGAGGCTGCCCTCGGAAATGAGAAAGGCTCCATCCTGAAAGATCTCGAAGAGCACAAGAAAGAGTGCGTTGGGAAAATGTCGCCGACGGACCACAAGAGAAACGCCCCAGTCCTTTGAAGACAGGGAGAAAGGAGAACGCAGCGCATGAATGGGGTTTGACTATTTCTATGACGGCGAGGAAGACAGCTTTGTATTCATCCGTATTCCCAAAGTGCTGTTCACCTCTCCGTTCTATCAGGATCTTACCAACGACGCCCGGATGCTCTACGGAATGATCCTTGACCGCATGGCGCTCTCCAAAAAGAACGGCTGGAGGGATGAAACCGGCAGGATATTCATCTATTTCACACTGAAAGAGATCGAAAGCCAGCTTTTCGTTGGACATGTCAAGGCGGTCCAGCTGCTCGATTCCCTGGAAGGGCACAGCCTGATCAGAAGGATCCGCCAGGGAATGGGACGGCCGAGCAGGATCTATCCCCGCAGGTTTTCTACAGCCCATGTTAGGGATCAGAACTTCATGAAGTATGAAAATGATACTTCTAAAGGTACGGAAAATGAACTTCATGATGTACGGAAAACGAACTCTAATAATACTGAGAAGAATAAGACTGATAGGAGTGATATCCAATCTTATCCATCCTTAGTGGATGGGATGCGATGCGAAGCGCCGGCAGACCTCACGGTTAATGAGGTCGACCGGAAATGCGGCTTCAAAACCCTGATCGCCGATATGCCGGACCGGGAATCTGAGATCCTGGAGATCCGGGAACTTATCCTGGAAGTCCTCCGTTACGATGAGCCGGCGATTCGGATCTGCGGGACCATAAAACCCACGGATTCCGTAAGACAAAAGTTCCAATCTCTCACTGCCGAACACATCCGGTATGTTCTTGCATCGCTCGATGACAATCCTGCCGACATCCGGAATATCAAGCAGTATCTTCTCGCATCGCTCTACAACGCAACGCTCACCATCGGCAGCTATTACCGGGCAAAAGTTAATCATGACCTTCACGGCTGAATGCAAAGAAGCATTCAGTTTTTTATTGCCATGAGGGAGGTGATATTCCATTGGCAAAGAAAGCAACGATCATTGCCGTCTGTAACCAGAAAGGCGGCGTCGCCAAAACGACCACGGTAGCAAATCTTGGGATCGGCATGGCAGATGCCGGCAAGCGGATACTTCTTATTGACAACGACCCGCAGGCCTCACTCACGGTATCACTTGGATGGCCGCAGCCGGACCGGATGCCTCTTACACTTCCGGATCTTCTGACCTGCGTGGCGGACGGCGGGACGCCGGATACCGGCGCGATCCGGCACCACACAGAGGGTGTCGACATTGTGCCGGCAAATATTTCTCTGGCGGGCCTTGAGGTATCCCTCGTTAATACGATGAGCAGGGAGACCGTCCTTAAAAAATACCTCAAAACCGTCGAGAAAGACTACGACTTTATCCTGATCGACGGAATGCCCTCCCTCGGGCTTCTTACGGTAAATATGCTCGCCGCCGCAGACTCCGTCCTCATCCCCGTCCAGCCGCAGTATCTGTCCGCCAAAGGACTCGAGCAGCTTCTTACGACCATCCACAAAGTACGGGCAAATATCAACCCGTCCCTCCGCATCGAGGGGATCCTTCTCACGATGGTTGACGGAAGGACGAACTACGCAAAAGAGATCACTTCCCTCATCCGTGAGACGTACGGGGATAAGATCCGCATCTACGACGCAGCGATCCCGCGGTCCGTCCGGGCGGCGGAATGCAGTGTTGCGGGCGAGAGCATTTTTAAACATGACCCGAAAGGAAAAGTCGCAGAAGCCTACCGCTCTCTTACCACGGAAGTCCTCAAAGACGATACCAGGAGAAGGAAACGGGCACTGGAGCCCATTTTGTAAAAGGACGGATTCAAAAGAAACTAAGGGTCCTGCCGGGCATGCCGGCGGCATTTTCAAAGGAAAAGGAGAACGCATGAACAGAGAAAAAGCAGTCACAGGCATTTACGAAGGAATCAGGGAAAAGCTGAAGAAGATCGCCAAAGAGATCGACGAGCTGGAAATCATGACCATGTCTCTTGAGATCAGGGAAACGATGGAATACGGCGATGCGGCCCCGTTCTTCATTCCGGAGGAGGAAGAAGATCCTGTCTATGATTTCGAGGGCAAAGGCATCCTTCTTGTCACACCGGGCAGGGTCATGGAATTCCTTACCTGCGAAGAGGCGGACGAAAAGCTGGACGAGATCGCGCCGAACGTTGAGGTATGGCCGATCGACAGGACACCGTTTCTTGCCGCGTTCAGCAAAAGAGACGCGAAATATCACGGCAGCAGCTGCTTTGTGGACGGGGAGGTGCTGATTTTCGCCAATGCGGGCGAAAAGATCCGGCCGCTGACGATCAGCGAAGTCGGTGATATCTGCCGGTATTTCGATGATAACAAAAACGCACTGAACCTTGATGATACCGACCAGCACCTGCTGGTCCTTGTGTAAGGAGGGATGACATTGAAGAGATTTTTGAGAATCACTGCAATCTTTGCCGCTGTTGCCTGCCTGGTCAGCGCGGCGGCGCCCGCTTTTGCCGCGGAGCTTTATGAAAAGCAGGCTGCGCCGGCAAATGAGGAAAGCGCATTTTCCGGATCCGCTGTGGATCAGGAAGATGCTGTTGCTCCGGAATTGGAAGATGAAACAACCCCTGCATCGGAAACAGATGAAAAGCCTGATGAAATACCGGCTTCTAAGAAGACTGAGAGTCAGGAACCAGAGAAGGAGAATACTTCAGATAAGCCTCAGGCAGTTTCAAAAGATACGGAGCAGGAAGAATCAAAGGAAATAGTGCCTGATACCGCCACACTTCCGGAATCACAGCCTGAATCGGAGCACACTGAAAAAACGGAACTGCAGCCTGAACCGGAACCCGCAGCGGAACCGGATCCGGTATCGTCCGGTCTTAATGATCTTTCAGATGAAGAAATCCTTAAAGCCGGTGAAAAGCTCCTGAAAGATGCTATTGCAAAGGCGGATAAAGAAGGAACGGATCTTGATATCATTTTTACCGGCTTTGATCTGGATCTCTATCTCCGATACCAGGAAGTAAAAGCCCGCCTTGCCAGCCGTCCGAAACTGAGAGGGCTGCTGAAGGCTGCGTCAGCGGATGCCGAGATCGCCCATATCTATGCTCTAAATTCCGGTGATACACTCCGCATGGTAAACGGAAAGACCGAGGCTAATCCGAGTTCTCACGCCATCAGTACCCATGTCCATTACGACAGGGACACGAAGAACGCGGTTTACTGCGCCAACATTAACCGTCATTTCGTGGATTCGACGTCCTACGATGTCGCCGGCCAGTGGGAAGGCTCCGAGATGTATTCTGCACTTTCCTATGTCTTCGACAACGGCGTCAAAAAGCTGAACGGCCTTGCCGCAAAGAAATACACGACCGGGACATCGAACCGCGACTGGTACGCGACCCAGATGGTCATCTGGGAGATCCTGCACCATTACGGGATCAAGGACGCGAAGGGCGGCGACGCCGGACTCGATATCGCGACGACTTCCGCAGTGTC
>SVDL01000077.1 GCA_015057835.1 Lachnospiraceae bacterium | reverse complement strand
CGAGAAGATGGCTCTTTCCGAAAGCTCCGAGCCGTTCCGGAAAGACCTGGATGTCATTTTCAATAAAGCCGGTTTCCACCCTAATGTTGTCCTGACTTCCAATTCCGCCAATACAATGATTACCTATGTCATGACCGGCCAGGGCGTTACCATTTTCGGAAGAACGACCCGCACAGGAAGCCAGATTGCCCCCTATGGCGATCAGATCGCAGTCATTCCCATCTCGGATCCGTTTGCCAAGCGGAACATCTACATGCACTGGCGAAAAGAAACCGTCAAAGAAGAGCCGCATCTGCTGGAATTCCTCGCGTACGCAAAAGAAAACGGATCCTCGCTGTTCGAGAATCCGTTGATGTAATTGCCGGGATTCAAAGAGAACCGTCCTCCCCGGCTCCATTATATTCAGGACAGATCTGTCTCCGTCAGCATGCGCTGCGGGCCTTGATACGGCCGGTCATTCGCAAGAAGGCCGGCTTCTTTCATATCTTTCAGGAACAGTTCGAAGACTTCCTCATTATTTGCCTCGGCAAACGCCGTATGTCCGTTGCCGTAAATACCGGCTTCTGGCAGCTGCATGACCTTGCAGTCGCCGCCGTTTTCGTTGATGAGCTGCTCAAATTTCTTTCCGAAATCTACGGAGATTCTCCAGATCTCATCGCCGTAAACATCAGAGGGTTCTTTCTTGATGTAATCTCCGAAATAGACGCGGATCGGGAACTTTGTGAGATTCATCCACTGTTCTCTTGGGCAATAATATTGCTTCATATCTTCACGAATGGCGGGAACAGGCGACTCGATCGGACCAAAATCAATATCATCAGGGAATACGAACTGTCCCGGTTCATAGGCAACAATTCCTTTGACATACTGCGGGAATTTCCCCGCGGTATACCAACCGTATTTTCCGCTGTAGGAATAGGTAAACAGGATCGACTCTCCCGCCTGCTGCAGCAGTTTTCCGACAGAATCTGTCATAAAATCGATAATTTCAGGAGATGTGTTCTCAACACCCGCATTCGGGATCTGTTTGCGGAAGACCTGTTCCAGCGCGTACGGATCTCTTGGTGCCTGCGATCCCGGATTCCATGTCTTGCCTGCGGGAAGACGCCATGTTCCGTAGCGGTAATTTTCCCACATCGCCGCTTCGGAATATTCGCAGGAGATCCAGTCTTTTTCCTTATTTGCCACGGACATCGTATAAGAAGCCCGGCCTTTGCGGGGCTGATCCAGGATATAAACAGGAACATTCGCTCTCTGGAACATCTGCCAGAAGCCTTCTCTTCCGTCCGGGGCGGATTCAAAGCAGGTGCCGGCTACGCCGAGCCCGCGCCAGAGAATGATCGGATAATTTGTCGCGTTCCACGGGACAAAATACTGCGCATAGCCGTGATCGCCGTGAAACGTGTCGCCATCCTCTTTGTGAACGACTGTTCCCCCAAAGGCAAGACTGCCCATGGTTCTTAATGTGATAGGGGATTCTTCAGATCTTTTGCTCATAGACGTACCGCCTTTCGCTGAGATGCACATTTTCTGTAAACGGATCGAGACAGACTGATCCTGGCGATCGGGACGTTTTTCTCCTTTTTCAGAATAGAAAAGCAGTACTGAAAAGTCCAACAAAAGAAGCAGGTTAGATAGATACAATTAGTTGTGAATTGAAAAAAGGAGATCCGGGAGAGGGTCAAGAGGTATGGTTCTCTTTGGCCGCAAGGCCGGGGATCCGTCATTCCGTCAGAAAGTCCGCTTAAAACCTTCCAGTATAATAAAATCCGCCTCCGGATACAGCGATAATTCCTGACTTTCTCATTTTTCCGCTCCCGGTTTATTTTCTGATTCATAAAACAAATAAGCTGGAATTTTATAGATCAAATATACTCATCTGCTCATATCGCTCCGGCAGATCATTTAAATAACGGAAGCAATCTTCAGGGCGGAACAGAATCCCGTTTTCCCTGCAGATCTTCCGAAACAGCTGCGTCAGTTCTTCAGCCCTCGGACTCGGCAGCTCGTAGGCGTTTCCGTATGTTCGGATGTACCGCTCCTTCATCCCCGGAAAATGTCTGTCAAGTGCCTCATAGTAATATTCCCGGTCACCTTCCCGGAGTGTCAGTCCCATTCCGAAATCGATAATGCCTTTGACGCTGACCCGTACACATTCTTTCAGGATCGCTGCGATGTTCTCCTCCGTGTCATTGATGAAAGGAAGAACCGGCGTCAGCCATACCACGGTCGGAATGCCCCGCTTCTGCATTTCTTCCAATACTTTGATCCTGCGTTTTGTGCTGCATACATTCGGTTCCACGATCCTGCACAGATCATCATCGTACGTCGTAAGCGTCATCTGAACGACGCATTTTGCTGACCGGTTGATCTCGTCCAGAAGATCAATATCCCGGAGGATCCGGTCTGATTTTGTCTGGATCGCGACGCCAAAGCCATATTTGCGGATAATCTCCAGACATTTTCTCGTCAGCCCGAGCTTCTCTTCACAATGCATATACGGGTCAGACATTGCTCCGGTGCCGATCATGCATTTTCGTCTTTTCGAGCGCAAAGCGGTTTCCAGCAGTTCCGGCGCATTCTGTTTGACTTCAATATCTTCAAAAGGATGCTGCATCCGGTAGCAGCGGCTTCTGCTGTCACAGTAAATACACCCGTGGGTACATCCACGGTAAATATTCATTCCGCTGAATCCGTTATTGGCGGTCAGTATTCCTTTTGCGTCGACAAAATGCATAGTTTAATGTTCACTCCCCGTACAGCGGCAGCACATTCACCGGTGCGATCCCGATTTCCTTCGGGAAGACCTGCGGTTTTTTCTCCTTGGGAAGCCTCCACCAGATGCTGGGGCTGTCCGGCGACTGACCTGCGTAGCGAAACTGCAGGATCGTCTCGAAAGGTTCTTCCATCTCCTCCACGTAAGTAACAGGGAAAGCATTATACACAGTTCCCGGCTGGAAATAATGCGCGCGGATCCCGACTGCCACAAGATCTTCCCGAAGTTCCGCCGCCGTCTGCAGCGTGATGCCCCATTCCGGTACCTCTGCCTCAAACGGGCCGGTCCGCCTCGCGGCTGCGATATTTTTGCACCCTGTGATCATTGCTGCCCGGATCGATCCGGGGTCCGCAAATACTTCCTTCACCGGCCGCGTCCCACGCATTTCCCCGTCCAGCATGAGTCCGAGTTTCGAGGACATATTATAGGCTTCGTCGCGGCTGTGGGTGACAAGCAGCACCGTTTTTCCGTATTTTCGAAGAAGATCCCGCAGTTCGATCTTCAGGGAATCCCGAAGATGCGCATCCAGTGCGGAAAATGGCTCATCCAGAAGCAGAATTTCAGGCTCCGATGCGAGGATCCTCGCAAGAGCCGTTCTTTGCTGCTGTCCGCCGGACAGTTCCGCAGGTTTTCGGTTTTCAAATCCCTCCAGCTTCATGAGCCGGAGCAGTTCCCGCAGCTTATCCCCGCGGGCTCCACGGTCTTTCAGGTAATGCATCCCGCAGATAATATTATCACATACCGTCATATTCGGAAACAACGCGTAATTCTGGAAGAGATAGCCGACTTTTCTTTTCTGCGGCTTCAGGTTGATCCCTTTTTCCGAATCAAAGAGAACGCGCCCGTCCAGCACGATCTTCCCGCTGTCCGGCTTCTCGATTCCTGCAATGCATTTCAGCGTCATGCTCTTCCCGCAGCCGGAGGCTCCCAGAATCGCGATGATCTCATTTTCCGCCTCAAACGATACGTTCAGGGAAAAACTGCCGATCTGTTTGCGGATATTTACGAGCAGGCTCATTTTCCCACCGCCTTTTCCGCTGCATCTTTATGCATCTTATTTCGGGCAGATGCCGCATTCCCGGCAGCCCTCTTCTGCCGCGCCTCCATCATATTCACCGTGAGCAGCACGACCGTGCTGATCGCAAGGTTCACGAGCACCCAGAACATGGCACCGCGCTCGTCGTTGGTCCTCCAGAGCTGGTAGACCGTCGTGGAGATCGTCGCTGTCCGGCCGGGTGTATAACCGATCAACATACTGGTCGCGCCGTATTCACCCAGTGCTCTGGCAAATGCAAGCACTGTACCGGCAAGAATACCCTGCCGACAGGCCGGCATCCGGATCCGCCAGAAAATGAATGTATTTGAAAGTCCCAACGTCTGCGCGGAATAAGCGAGATTCTGATCAAAACTCTCAAAAGCGCCGCGTGCCGTCCGGTACATGAGCGGAAATGCCACCACAGCCGCCGCGAGAATACCGCCGTACCAGGTCATGACAAATTTCACGCCGAACTGCATGAGAAAAATGCCGACAGGGCGCCGCGCCCCGAAGATAAGCAGCAGAAAATACCCGCACACTGTCGGCGGCAGCACCATCGGCAGTGTGAGGATAACATCCAATATTCCTTTTATGATCCTCGGCAGTTTTGCCGCATAATATGCGAAGAAAATGCCGAGGAAAAATACCAGCGCGCAGCTGATGGCCGCGATCCGCAGGGAATTCCACAGCGGATACCAGTCGATTGCTGTCATAGCGTCCTCATTCCCTAAAAGGAAGGATTCCGGTGTTATGCCGCTACGCATGAACACCGAAATCAATGTTTCCTGTTATCCGAGTTTCGAGAAGCCTACGCCCTCAAAGATGGCCATCGCTTCATCACCCTGAAGATACTCAAGAAATGCTTTGGCATCTTCCGGATTTTTGCTGATCTTCAGCACTGCTGCCGGGTAAATAACCTGGCCGCACATCTCCGCCGTCGCTGTATCGATGACCGGCAGTCCCGCGCTGAACGCATCCGTCGCGTAAACGACGCCGGCATCCACGCTGGCTTCCACGACCTGCGTCGTCACTTCCTTGACGTTGGTGCCGTAGGAGAGCACGCCTGCATTTGCGAGCGCTTCTTCCTCAAGTTCGTAGAAAGCTAAAATTTTCTGGGTATACTGTCCGACCGGGACGTCGGCATTTCCCATTGCCATGAGGATGTCTCCTGCTTTCAGGTGTTCCGAAAGTTGGTCGAAGGATTCGATCCCTTTCGGGTTGCCGTCCGGGACGACCAGGGCGACTTTGTTTTCAAGAAGATCGATGCGGGTCGCAGAATCCACAAAATCGAGTCTGTCCGGATTCTTCTCCTCGTCCTGTTCGATGTCGAGCTGGTTCATCTGCTTCGGCGCCGCCGAAATGAAGAGGTCACAGTCCGCGCCTTCTTCGATCTGGGTCTTCAGCGTGCCTGAGGAATCGAAATTGTAGGTGATCGTGATGCCGGGATTTGCCGCTTCATAGAGATCCTTGATCTCCGTGAGAGTCTCTGTCATCGATGCTGCGGCGAACACGATGATTTCTTTCGCTTCTGCGTCCGCGGGCGCTGCGGCTTCTTCAGATTCCGCTGTTTCTTCAGACTCTGCCGTTTCTTCGGATTCGGCTGCTTCTTTTCCCGGAGCTTCCTCCGTGAGTGAATCTGCCGTCTCCTGCGCTTCCTCCAGAACGGATTCCGCCAGTGAATCGGCTTCTTCCACTGCAGATTCGATCGCTTCCGCCTCCGATTCCGCAAGGCTGTCCGCGCCTTTGGAGCCGCAAGCCGCCAGCGAGACGATCATTATACCCGCCAGCACTCCTGCCAGTAACTTTCTTGCATTCATCATTCAGTTCTCCTTTCCTTGTTTCAGAAAATGCAATATATAAACGTGGATTTACACGTAAATATCAGGTTTGAAGGGTCCAACGGGAACGGTTCTCTTTGGCGCTTCAGTACACCTCCTGCTCCGTCACGCAGTTGGTCTTGATTTCTCCGACCAGTGCTTCAAAAGCGGCAAGTGTGTGCGGCCGCGTATCACCGCCGATCAGAACGCACATGATGTTATCGCCGACCCTGAGTTCCCCTTTATTGAGCCAGACGCGAATGTAATAGATTCCTTCCATCATCTTTGCGTTGCAGATCGCCGCTTCGACTTTCTCTTCATCATAATAAAAATGCATTCCCGTCACCGGCGCAGTATCTTCTGAGCCTTCCCTTACTTTTGCCCGGGCACTCTCGCGGACGACGCCGTTGTGGACGAGATACATGCCGACTTTAGAGGCGTTCGGATCCATTTTTGCTTCTTTGAGCCATTCGTCGACAGACGGGTGCGCCAAAGGGAACGGTTCTCTCCGGGTTCCATGGTCTACAGGCGTTTTCTCCGCTCCGCTCTCAAACGAGGCTCCGCACGCACAGCTGTGAACATGGCTGTGATGCTCTTCGCCGTGGTTGTGCTGATGCTGCGCACAATCAGCGGATCCGGCGGAATGGATCATATCTATGCCGTGTTTCACCGGTTTCAGCACCGCTGCCAGATTTTCCCGCACCGCTTTTTCGCTTCCGGGAAGATTGATAATAAGAGACTGTCCGCGGATCCCCGCTGTCTCTCTGGAGAGGCACCCGTTCGGCGTGATCTTCATGCTTTCCGCGCGCATAACTTCCGGGATGCCCGGGGTCAGCCGCTCGATCACTTCCAGCGTTGCTTCGGGCGTAATATCTCTGGGAGAGAACCCGGTGCCGCCCGTCGTTATGATCAGCGCGCAGCCCAGTTCATCTGCACATTTAACCAACACGGCCTTGATGATCTCTTTTTCATCCGGAATGATTTCCGTATGAATCACCCCATATCCCGCTTCCGTGAGCATTTCACAGATCGCCGGACCGCTCGTATCCTTTCTTTCTCCTCTTGCACCTTTATCGCTGACAGTGATGACTGCTGCTGTGTAACTCATACTTAAATCCTCTTTTTCTGAATCTCTGCTATTACCCGCGTCAATCTATACGTGAAAAATCCCCGTGCACCCCGCCGGTCTTCTCAAGAAGCCGGATGTCTGTGATGACCATGTCTTTCTGCACCGCTTTGCACATGTCATAGACGGTGAGCGCCGCCACGGAGACAGCGGTCAGGGCTTCCATTTCGACGCCCGTTCTGCCGCTGCAGCGGACTTCTGCGATAATATCAACCGCATATCGGGGGTTTCGGTTTTCCTTAGGGCAGACAGATCCGCTGTCAGAATCGTCTTTTGAAGAATGATGCATTTCCCTGTTCCGGGACGTTTCTTCATCTTCGGGCCCGGCCAGTGACAGGTGCAGATCGACCCCGTCGATCAGAATCGGATGGCACATCGGAATGAGATCCGGCGTGCGCTTCGCGCCCATAATCCCCGCGATCTGCGCCACTGTCAGAACATCGCCTTTTTTGATCCCGCCGGATCTGATCAGGGAAAATGTCTCCGCGTTCACCAACACCCTCGCCGCTGCCCTCGCGGTGCGCACGCTCTTAGGCTTTTCTCCGACGTTTACCATTTTCGCTCTTCCATCTTCATTAAAATGAGTGAAATCTCCCATAATATCTCCTTCGCCCAAACGGGGACGGTTATCTTTAACCCCATAAGCCGCTTCTTGGAGCCGACGGGGACGGTTCTCCCCGGATCCTGCGAGCCGCGCTCATCCCCCGATCTGATTCATCCGCCGCGCTGCATGGCTCCGCTCCACGACAGACAAATTTCCGTGCCATTCCGGTTTTCCGTAAACTGCCGCCTCGAACTGCGCTTTCATGCCCGCCTCATCAAGCCCCTTGATCGGAAACTCTGCCGCGGAATGAAGACACGGCTTCAGCTTCCCGTCCGAAGTAAGGCGCAGTCGATTGCAGCTGCGGCAGAAGTGCGCATTGATTGGACTGATCAGCCCGACACAGCCCAAAGCGCCGGGCAGCCGGTACAGTTTTGCGACGCCGTCACTGTCTGCCGCCGGCACAAGCTCCGGCAGCGCTTCCAACACTTTCGTGTAAGGAATATAAGCCTCCTGCCCGAATTCTTTATTTCCTGACATGGGCATCATCTCGATGAACCGCATGTCGGCAGGCCATTTCCGGGTCAGTTCCGCGAGCGCCGGGATCTCATCATCGTTGAACCCGCCGATCAGCACCGCATTGAATTTCACCTTCTCAAATCCTGCACCAAGCGCCGCCTCGATTCCTTCCATAGCTTCCCGCAGCGATCCCCGCCGGGTGATCCAGGCATATTTATGCGGATCCAAGGTATCCAGACTGATATTGATATGGCTCACGCCGGCTTTCCGCAGCTCTTCCGCCATATCCGTCAGCATTGTCGCGTTGGTCGTGAGACACAGTTCCTCGATCCCCGGCACGGCCGAAATGCCCTCACAGATAGAAAGAAGATTCCGTTTCACAAGCGGTTCGCCCCCGGTCAGCCGGATTTTCCGCATGCCAAGGGACGCCGCGGCACGCACCGCCGTCAGCAGTTCTTCTTCCGTGAGCATTTCATCGTGCCTCTTTTTGCAGATCCCCTCTTCCGGCATGCAGTACCGGCACCGGAGGTTGCACCGCTCCGTCACGGAAATGCGCAGATATGTAATTTCTCTCCCGAACCGATCTCTCATACAATGTCCTGTTTCCGCATGCTCTGCGCAACGGTTGGATCTTCTTTTTAAACAGTTATTCGAATTCACGGCAAATTCGCCGGTATCTCTCTATTTCTCAGTATCTCCCGAACGTGCAGTTCGGCCAGCGGCAGCTCCCGCACATCTGGCACAGCC
The DNA here is from genome assembly GCA_015057835.1 of Lachnospiraceae bacterium. GTDB lineage: Bacteria > Bacillota > Clostridia > Lachnospirales > Lachnospiraceae > Chordicoccus. The sequence continues at coordinate 3,066 of SVDL01000077.1, read as the reverse complement.
CGCCGTCTCCAAGGCGGATCAGATCCTCTTTGGAAATGCGTATGCCCGCAAAGATCTGCGGCAGAAGCACGTCAAATATCGTCGTCGGCAATGAGATCGCCGCCCCCGGCACCCCAAGGACAGCCACGTCGCCAAGATACGCGGCCAATGTCATATTCCCGGGCTGCGCCGGAACGCCGTGGCTGATGATCTCGGCGCCGAGCCCGCGGATCGCGGTCGGGGTGAGATCATCCGGATCCACGGACATGCCGCCGGTGAAAATGAGGAAATCAGCTCCATTTTCAAGATAGTTCCGCGCCGCCTCTTCGATCATCCCGAGGTCATCGTCACAGATCGTGACGCCGAGGATCTCCGCCGGGTACTGTTTCATTTTCGCGCGCACCACCGGCTCGAATTTATCCTTGATCCGGCCGCTGTAGACCTCCGATCCGGTGATGATCACGCTGATCTTTCTCTCTTTATAAGGAAGGAGATCCAGGAGCCTTTCGCCGGCTGCTTCCGCCTCCGCACAGAGTCGTTCCGCCTCTATGATCTGTTCTTCTTTCGTGACGAGCGGCACGATCCGCATCGACGCGAGCCGTGCGCCTTTTTCCACCGGGTAGTGATCCGGCATCGTGGAGATCGTGATGTCGCCGATCGAATTGATTTTCATAAGAAGCTCCCGGTTGACCCGGAACATGCCTCTGCTATCCGCCATGAGAAGGACTTTTCCTTCCGAGACGTCCGTGTAGTGGGCATTTTTGACGGGCGCCATCGCCGCCATACGCAGGGCGCAGTCCTCTTCGTGGATCTCGCCGGCATTTTCCTCCCAGATAAATACGGTCTTTTTGCCGATATCGAGCATCTCCTCAATATCTTCCTCGCGGATCACGTGTCCGCGCTTGAAAGCCGCTCCTTTAAATCCGTCCCGCATCGCGGTGATATCGTGGCAAAGTGTCATGCCGACGGCGTCCTGCACTCTGATTTTCTTCATTTTCGTGTCTCCCTTATTTGAACTCTCATGTATTTAAGAATCTATTTCTTTGAAAATCCCGAAGATTGCAGCTTTTCTCACAGCAGAAATGCCTGCATCGTCTCTCCCTCTTCCACCGGTCCGTGCCCCGCCGGAATCACCGCCATAATGTCGCTGCCGATCGAGCTGGACAGGACAACGTTTCCCTGGTCGGGGGACAGATGCATTTTCGCGGTTCCATCGCTGAGATCCAGCTTCCCGCGCAGGAACCGGTCGCACGGGCTGCCTTTCCGGAACCCCCGCTCCAGCGTGACCGGAAATGTCTCCGCGATCCAATTCTCCTCCGGGAGTCCGCACATTTTCCGGATCGCCGGCATCGCCACGACATAGAAATTGATAAGCGAGGACGCCGGATTTCCGGATAACGCCGCGATCAGTTTTCCGTCCCGGACACCGTAGGCGCACGCCATACCGGGTTTCATTTCCACGCCGTGCACCAGGATCTCCGCTCCGATGCTCTCCATGGCTTTTTCGGTGAGATCGTATTCGCCGACGGAAACGCCCCCGGTGGTGACCAGGAAATCACAGCGGGCGAGCCCATTTTCCATAAGATCGGCGATTGCCTGCGTACTGTCTTTGACCGAGCCGAGGAACACAGTCTCGCAGCCGTTCCGCCGCAGTTCACTCTCCAGCGTGTAGCGGTTAGAATCATAGATCTTGCCCGGCTGCGGCTCTTCACCGACCTCGAGCAGCTCCGATCCCGTCGAGATCAGACCCGCCAGCGGCTTCCGGCGCACGAGAGGAAATGCCAGATTCTGCGCGGCGATCGTCCCGCAAAGACCCGCGTCGATCCGCGTTCCCGTCTTCGCGAGTATCGTGCCTTTTCTGACATCTTCACCGGCGTAAATGATATTTTCCCCATGTTTTGCCGGTGCGAACAACGTCACGGTCTCTTCGGTAAATACCGTCTTTTCAAACATCCGCACCGCGTCCGCCCCTTCCGGAATCGGCGCACCGGTCAGAATCTTGACCGCGCAGCCTTCCGTGACCGGAAAATGCGAAATTCCTCCCGCCGGAATCTCCTCCAGGATCCGCAGCGTCACCGGATCTTCCTTTGACGCTGTCAGTGTATCCGCCGCCCGGAACGCGTAACCGTCGTAGGGGGAGCGGTCAAAAGGCGGAACATTTTCCGCAGCAATGATATCCTGCGCGAGGACTGCGCCAAAGCAGTCCGCGACGGGGCATTTTACCTCCGGCATCGGGCGGACGGCGTCCAACGCTTTCTGCCGGGCTGTTTTATAGGGAATGGGATTGATCATATCTATTCCTTTCCGGGCCAATGGGGGCGGTTCTCTTTGGACCCCTTTTTTCAGACCGGGAATCAACAGGGACAGTTCCGTGCACAAAAAAAGCAGCCTCTTCCGAAAAAGAGACTGCCTGCATGCAAATACAGCTATAACAGACCGCAGCGGCACACTCCGCCCACTGCTGTCTGTGATATCGTCTCCTTCTCAAACACGGAAAGCAGAGGCGTTTCCCCCTCTACTCTGCGATGAGGAAATGACAGCGCCGGTGATTCTCTCAGCCGCACCGGCTGCATTTCTGTTTTCCTCATCTGCGTCCGAACAGCCATAGCTTTTTCGGTGCCCCAGGCCGGACGGATCGGAGATTGACTATTAGTCAACTAAATTCAGTTTATACAATACCTGCCCGTTTGGCAAGTAGATTTTTACGCCAGTCAGCCCTTTTCGAGAGCCAGCGTCTTCGTCGTCGTATCGCAGACCGCGGACGGTCCGAAATACTGGATCGCGCCCGGATACAGGAAGCAGGTCTCGACCGCCCACTGTTCTCTGTGCGCCTCGAAATACTTGAACGGCGCGCCGTCCAGTTCCGTGAGGGCTTTGCGGATGACCGGCTTGTCCTCGCCATGGCGGCGTTCCATGTTCATCATCTTGGTGATCGGCATGCCGCCGGCGACCCATTCTTCCGCCGGAGCGACGAGGTTGGAGACCTTGGAGAGGTATCCCGTGTAGCCGTACTGGATCAGCATAAATGCGTTGTAACCCAGCGAATAGCAGTAGTCCGCGTCAAAGTTCGACGGGAATGCGCAGCGG
>SVDL01000076.1 GCA_015057835.1 Lachnospiraceae bacterium | reverse complement strand
AAATACCAGGTGCCGCTCACATTGATGAGGTTCATCCAGTATTCTCGACGGTCGTGCCTTTCTGCGCAAGCTCGGTGTCCACATAGGAGGGTTCGCCCGGGTACCACCAGCTTCCGTACCAGCTGTTCTGGTCGGAGATCACTTCATCAAAATACGTGCCGTCGTCATCGATCCAGTGATACTGGCGCGTCGCGGTGTCGCAGGAGCCTCCGAGGTAATAATGAATATTTGTCTGCGGCTGCGCGTTGAGGATGTCGCAGATCGCCTGCATTTCCGCTGCGGAATTGATCCGGACGAGGTGGCCGCCGCGGCTGATCGAGTCGTTCCAGGCATCATTCCAGGTGCAGTCGCGGATGATGACTTCATAGCGGTGAATATCGGTAGAATCCACATGAGCCGCCGGTGTCGGGATCGGCGTGAGTTCCACGGTTGGCATCGGCGTCGCGGTACCCGGCGCTGCAGTGCCGGGACTGTTCGGAAGTGCTGTCCCCGGCGGGTTTGTGCCGGGACCGGCAGGTGCTGCGGGAGACTCTGTCGCAGGTGCTGCAGGAGCCTCCGTCGCAGGCGCTGCAGGAGTTTCCGTCGCGGGCACAGTTTCTCCGCTCTCGTGTCCGAACAGGGCCGGAAGCTGCGGGGCACTCTCGCCCGTACTGCTTCCGCCGCTCACGCCCGGAGCGGGCGTTGTCTGCCCGATCGCAGGCAGCTCGCTGCCGGAAGAGATCGTTTCCTGGGAAGAAGTATCCTCCGTTACCGCTTTATCCGACCTGTCACGCAGAAAGAAATATACCGCAGCTCCAAGAAGCGCCACAATGACCGCAAGAATGGCAAGGATCAGAATCCAGCTCTTATTTCCGCCATTTCCGCCATTCTGGTAATTCCGGTTATTTTTCGCGTACTTGCCGGTCTCGCGGCTCGATCTTTTCTTTTTATTCCGGGAGGGATCTACAGGAGGAATTTCCCGGCCCGTCCACTGATCTCCCTGTGGCTTCTCCGTGCCCGTCCACTGGTTACCCTGCGGGTTTTCCTGTCCTGTCCACTGTCCGCCTGTCTGACCACCGGGCGGCACAGGCTGTCCGTTCCAATTATTACTCCCCGGTCCTGCCTCGCCCGGCGTCTGGATCCGGAATCCGCACTCTCCGCAGAAGATCGCGCCTTCCGGCATCGCTTTTCCGCAATTTGGACAATACTGCATGATGTTTCCTTCTTTCTGTGTTTTCCGTACTATTCCGTTCCGTATCAGCACTCATCCGTTTCCAGAAGCTCGTCCAGCGTCTTCCCGTAGGAGGGCAGGAACTCTTCCAGAAAATCCTTTACTTCCGGCATCTCCTCCGCCATCTCTTCGACGGATCTTCTTGTGGTCTCCCCGGCGCGGGAAAATTCCTGATTGCCGGAGGATTCCTCTTCCATGCATTTGATGAGGGCGGAGAGCTTGTCCGCCGCTTTGACGAGCCGGCGCATGTAGAGCTCATTATCCAGGTCTTCCGCGTCCCCGGGGGCGACGGAAGTCCCGAAAATGTCCGAGAACGCCGGCTGCAGGTCCTCGGGGAGCTGCCCGACGAGCCGGTCCTCGGCAATGCGCTCTACCTCTTTATACGCGCTCTTGAGACTCCTGTTGTAATATTTTACGGGAGTCGGCATATCCCCGGTGATGATCTCCGAGGCGTCGTGATATAAGCCCACAAGAGCGGCCCGCTCCGCGTTCAGGGAGCGGCCGTAGCGGACATTGCCGATGGTGCACAGGGCGTGGGCGATCATCGCGACTTCCGCGGCGTGTTCGCTGAGGTTCTCCGGGCGGGAATTGCGCATGAGGGCCCAGCGCTCGATATATTTCATTCTGGAAACAGTTGCAAAAAAGTGTGAATTCATTATTTCGCCTCATACCAGTCCGTCCCGATGTGGCAGTCAGTCTCGAGAGCCACTTTGAGGGTCGCGGATGCTTTCATTTCTTCCGAAAGGATGGTTTTTACCTGCTCCGCCTCTTCCTCCGGCGCTTCTATAAGAAGTTCGTCGTGGATCTGCAGGATCAGCTTCGACCGGAGGCCGTCTTTGTGCAGGCGGTCATACACGCGGTTCATGGCGATCTTCATGATATCCGCCGCTGTCCCCTGGATCGGACTGTTCATGGCGACCCGCTCCCCGAAGGAACGGCGCATGAAATTGGCCTCGCGCAGCTCCGGCACAGGCCTCCGCCTTCCGAAGAGGGAAATGGCATAGCCCTTCTCCTTCGCCTCGGCGACAAGTCCGTCCAGAAATGCCTTGATGCTCGGATAGGTCAGGAAATACTGCTCGATATAGTCCGCCGCCTCCTGGCGGGAAATGGACAGGCCCTGGCTGAGTCCGAAGGAACTGATGCCGTACACGATTCCGAAATTGACCGCTTTCGCGTTGCGGCGCATGAGATCCGTCACCTCGTCAAAGGGCACGTGAAATACCTGCGACGCCGTCGTGCGGTGAATATCCCTCGCCTCCCGGTAGGCCTCGATCAGTTTTTCGTCGCCGGACATATGCGCGAGGATCCGCAGCTCGATCTGCGAGTAGTCCGCGTCCACGAAGACGCATCCCTCCGCGGGATAGAAGCACTTTCGGATCAGCCGGCCGAGATCCATTCTCATCGGAATGTTCTGGAGGTTGGGATCTGTACTTGACAGACGCCCGGTCGCGGTGATCGTCTGATTAAACGTCGTGCGGATCCTGCCGTCCGGGTCGATAAAGGCCGCCAGGCCGTCCGCATACGTGGATTTCAGTTTCGCGTAAGTTCTGTATTCCAGGATATTGGAAACGATCGGGTGATCCGGCGCCAGCTTCTCCAGCACGTCCGCCGCGGTGGAGTAGCCGGTCTTGGTCTTCTTGCCGCCCGGGATCTGCATTTTCTCGAACAGAATCTGCCCGAGCTGCTTCGGGGAATTCAGATTGAACTCCTCGCCCGCTGCTTCGTAAACCGCCGCGGTCAGCTCATTGATCCTCTTTTCGAGGCTCGCGCCGTACTTCGCCAGTTCTTCGCGGCTTGCGAGAATCCCTTCCCGCTCCATCGACGCGAGGACAAAGACGAGCGGCATCTCGATCTCATCGAACAGCGCCGACATTTCCTCTTCGGCGAGTTTTTCCCGAAGCGCAGGCATGGCCAGCAGCGCCGTCTCCGCCTGCAGAACGGCGAGTTTCGTGACCGCCGCCTGTTCCGGGGATTCCGCCGGCGTTTTCCCGCGCAGGCCGTTTCCGCCGCCGGGCTCTGTCTCTTCCGTGGATCCGCCGCTCATCGCGCCGAAATCAAAGGAGACCTGTCCGCTTTCGTCGGTCTTCAGGGAAGGTGCGTCGCCGCCGAGAAATGCCGCGATCCCCTTCTTTCCGACCAGTTCCTGGGCCGCCGGGACATTTGCCCCGAGGTACCCGTTCGCGATTGCGTCGTAGTCCCAGTCGCTCTTCAGCGGGTTGAGCAGGTACGCCGCCACGACCGCGTCAAATGCGCCCTTCCGCGCTCTCGCCGCCCGGACAGCGTCTTCATTTGCCTCCAGGATCCATTTGAAAAATGCCTTCGCCCCGCAGAGCGCGAGCACCGGTCCGTCTTCAAGAAGCTTCGCGAAACCGGCCGCTGCCGCATTTTCCGTCTCTTTTTCGAAAATGTAAGTGCGCTGCGCTCCTGCCGCCGCCGCGCGGTAGAAAATGCCGTCTTCCCGGATCACCGCAGCGCCGATCTCCTTTTCCGAAGCAAGCGCGGCAAATGCCGCCTCCGCCTCCTCCGGCGTCGCAGCCGTAATGCATTCCCGCTCTCCGACGCGGTCCGGGGCATACTCCGACGCGCCGCTTCCCTGCTCTTCCTGTGACGCCGCAGCGTCTTTTCCTTCTGCTTTTGACGCGGCGCCGGGCGTTCCGGTCTTCCATCCGGCGGTGCCTGACGTTCCGGCCTTCCATTCGGCGGCGCCGAGGCCGCTCGCTTCCATTTTCTGGGCATATTTCGCAAGCAGGCTCCGGAAGCCGAGTCTCCGCAGCTCGTCGTACCCCGCCGGATTGTAGATATCCTCCACGGTCAGGGTGCCCGGATCGAGTGCAAAGGGCGCGTCGGTGACAATCGTCACGAGCTTCCGGGAGAGCTCCAGGAGGTCGTAGTGCTCCCGCATGGCTTCCTGCGCTTTGTTGGGTTTGATCTCATCGACATGCTCTCTGGCATTTTCGATGGAGCCGAAATTCTGCAGGATCTTCAGGGCGGTCTTCGGACCGACGCCGGGTAGGCCCGGCACATTGTCCGAGGAGTCGCCCATCAGGGCCTTCAGCTCGATAAATTTCGCCGGGGTGACGCCGTAGGCATTTTCCACGTCCGCCGGCGTGTAATTCTCGTACTCCGTCTTCCCGCCCCGGGTCTTGGGGATCACAACGCGGACCCGGTCGGACGCGATCTGCAGAAGGTCGCGGTCGCCGGAAACGATCGTGACGTCGATCCCTTCCTTCGCGGCGCGGTTCGCCAGCGTGCCAATGACGTCGTCCGCCTCGTAGCCCGCTTCGGACACGATCGGAATGTTCATTTTCCCGAGCAGATCCTTCAGGATCGGCACCTGCTCATGGAATTCCGGCGGCGCGGCACTGCGGTTGCCCTTGTAATCCGCGTACATTTCATGGCGGAAGGTGGGCTCGGGGCGGTCAAATGCCACCGCGAGATAATCCGGCGCTTCGTCGTCCAGTACTTTATTAAGGATCGTCATGAATCCGTAGACCGCGCCGGTGTGGGCGCCGTCCGGGGATGTCATCGTGAGGGGCATTCCGTAAAATGCCCGGAAGAGAATGCTGAATCCGTCGATCAGAAGTAATTTTTTTGCCATAGAATCCTCTGATTTATCTGTCAAATTTCAAGCATTCCGATGTCCCTGTTCGCTCAGGCGTCGTCCCCCGGAGCCCATGCAGAAATGAATCGAGAACGGGTGACAAGCGTCTCCGGGCTCCTTTGGCCAAAGTCGCTCGCAGGGACACCGGAATGCTTTTCTCTCTGTTTTCTTATATTTGTATCTGGGAAAATACCTTCCCGATACTGTCGTGGATCACAAGATCCGCGTTGCTGTCCTGCGGCGTCGCGTCGCGGTTGATGACAACAAGATGCTTACCGCGGAATCCGTACACAAGATAGGACGCCGGCGCGACCGCGAGGGATGTTCCGCCGATGATCAGGCAGTCCGCGTGACGGATCAGATCCTCCGAATTCGACCAGGCGGCCTCCGGAAGGCCTTCCCCGTACAGTGTGACGTCCGGGCGGACTGTCCCGCCGCAGTACGGGCAGACGGGGATCCCGTTCTTCGCTCTGACCGTGATGCCGTTTTCAAGGGAATTCGCGCTCTCCGGAGATTCCTCCGGGTCCGGCGCGGCCGGTCCGTTCAGCGCGCGGAAAATGTAGTCTGACGGCAGCTTTCTGCGGCATTTCATGCAGTAGTTCCGCAGGGTCGATCCGTGCACTTCCTGCACGTTGACGCTGCCCGCTTTCTGGTGCAGGCCGTCGATGTTCTGGGTAATGATGCCGGAAAGCTTTCCGGCCTTCTCCAGCTTCGCCAGGAAAACATGCGCGGCGTTGGGTTCGATCCCCGTCACATCGAGTTTCTGGCGGTAGAATTCAAAGAAAACGTCCGGGTGATCCTCGAGGCAGTTCCGGCTGAGAAGATACTCCGGCGAATAGCGGTCAAACTGCACGTCATGCTGGTTGTAAAGGCCGTCTTTGCTTCTGAAATCCGGGATCCCGCTCTCCGTGGAGACGCCGGCTCCCCCGAAAAAGACGATATGTCTGCACTCATCAATGATCTTCTGAAGCTGTTCGATCTGGTTCATGGCGGACCTCCTTCTAATTGACACTCCATGAAAATCGTTTCCGGTCCCGGCACATAGCGCCGGCCATCCCCGGCCACTCCTTCTGCGGTATGATTTCCGCATTCCGGGCGATAACAGTCTTTAACTTAAATATTATAGCATACTTTATTCTGAGCCGCTTCTTTATGAGTGGAAAAAACCGCTTCCATCCGATAGAATGGAACCATATGAACTCTATTCTTCTTTTAATAATTATACTCATCAATATCACCGCTTTTTTTCTTTACGGAAGAGACAAGCGGCTGGCCGTCCGTCACGCTTACCGGATCCCGGAGCGCGTCCTGCTCGCCGCCGCCTTTTTCGGGGGCTCCGCAGGGGCTCTTCTCGGGATGCTCGTCTTTCATCACAAAACGAAAAAAACAAAGTTTCTTGTGCTGGTCCCGCTGTTTCTGATCCTTCATATTCTTCTGGTTCTTGTGGCATATGGCGCATTTACGGGATGAACAGTCCGCATTGCTGCAGGCGCATTTTCGGGATGAACGGACTGCGCTGTCACAGGTGTATTTCCGATGGACGGCTTCGTGCTGCCGCAGCAGCATTTTCCGACACAAAGTCGAAAGCTTTAGGACGAATTGCATTATTTTCCGGAAATATTATATTTTCCAAATAATTTATCCCGTCTCATGGTAAAATATCCTTAATCACACGCCCCATAATCGTAAGGAGGAACTATTTATGAGCGTACGAGGCGTCTATACATCCGTTAATGATATCCGCAAACGTGTCTTTTCAGAGATTGCTAAACTGTCCTACAACTATAAGGACGGCGACCTGTCCGAGATGGAACAGATCCCGTACCGCGTCATTCCCGGGGAGGTCTCCACTTACCGCGAGAGTATTTTCCTTGAGCGCGCCATCGTGAAGGAGCGCATGCGTCTCGCGCTGGGTCTGAATCTCCGGACCGTATCGGAACACGCGCCGGTCTCCACGGGGGCCGCGGAGTGCGTAAAGCCCGAGAAATATTACGAGCCGCCTCTTATCAACGTCATTAAATTCGCGTGCCACGCCTGCCCCGACAACGTCGTGCGGGTCACGGACCAGTGCCAGGGATGTCTTGCGCATCCGTGCCGCGAGGTGTGCCCCAAAGACGCGATCCGTTATGAGCACGGCCGCTCGGTGATCGATCCCTACAAATGCATAAAGTGCGGCAAATGTATCGACGCCTGCCCCTACGACGCGATCCTGCGGATGCAGCGTCCCTGCGCAAAGGCCTGCGGCATGAAAGCGATCGGCTCCGACGAATACGGGCGCGCGGATATTGATCAGGAAAAATGCGTCAGCTGCGGCATGTGCCTCGCGAACTGCCCCTTCGGCGCCATCGCGGACAAAGCGCAGATCTTCCAGGTCATTCAGGCGATCCGGAGCGACGTTCCGGTCTACGCCGCCATCGCGCCGGCCGTGGTAGGCCAGTTCGGACCGGAGCTCTCTCTCGACAAGATGAAGGAAGCCTTCAAGGCGCTCGGATTCGCGGACGCCATTGAAGTCGCCATCGGCGCGGATCTGTGCACCCTCGAGGAGGCGGAGGACTTCGTCAAAGAAGTCCCGGATAAGATTCCGTTCATGGGCACGTCCTGCTGCCCGGCCTGGTCGGTCATGGCGAAAAAGACATTTCCGCAGTACGCCGAGTGCATTTCCATGGCGCTCACGCCTATGGTCCTGACCGGCCGCCTCATCAAGCAGAAGCATCCGGGATGCAAAGTCGCCTTTATTGGCCCGTGCGCGGCGAAAAAGCTGGAAGCGAGCCGCCGGTCCATCCGGAGCGACGTTGATTTCGTGCTGACCTTTGAGGAAGTCATGGGCATGTTCGACGCCAAAGACATCGATTTTTCGACCTTCAAGGGCAATGATTACATGCACGGCGCGAGCGGCGACGGGCGCGCCTTCGCCATCAGCGGCGGCGTCGCGGAAGCGGTGGCAAATGTGATCAAAGAGCGCTATCCGGACCGGGAAGTAAAGATCGAGCGGGCGGAAGGCCTCGATAACTGCCGTAAAATGCTGATGTCCGCGAAAGCCGGCAAATACAACGGCTACCTGCTCGAGGGCATGGCCTGCCCGGGCGGCTGCGTCGGCGGCGCCGGTACAGTCCAGCCGATTGCGAAATCCCAGAAGGCCGTTCTGCTCAATCAGAAGAAGTCCACACATGCACACGCCTACGAGAATACTTATCAGGAGCTGCTCTCGGTGCTCGCGGAGGAGTAAAAGATCGGGGCCAACAGGGACGGTTCTCTTTGGCCTCTGAAGTCTTTCAAAAACAAAGGAGGAACCCACCCATGAACACAAAAATGATTGCCCGAACCGGTATCCTGCTTGCCATATGTATTGTCTTTCAGCTCCTGAAAGGTATTTCTGTATATATCACCGGACCGGCCGTCAACGCCGTCATTGTCATCGCAGTCCTGTCCACGGGGCTCGTTTCCGGCCTGATCATTTCCGTGATCGCGCCGCTTGTGGCTTTCCTGGTAGGCGCGACGCCGATCCTGCAGCTCATCCCGCTCATGCTTCCGGTGATCATGATCAGCAACTGCATCATCGCATTTGCCGCTTATTTCTATAAGAAAAACGGGAATGTGCTCTCTCTCATTCTCGGATCCGCAGCGAAGGCCGCATTTCTGTGGCTCCTCGTCTGGTACGTGATGCTCCCCGTGTTCGGGGCAAATATCCCGGATCCGGCGAAAATGGCGATGAAGACGACATTTTCCATCACCCAGCTCGTCACGGCGCTCCTTGGCTGCGCGATCGCTCTCATTATCTGGAAACCGCTTGAAAAAGCTTTACAATCCAGGTAATGCGTGATAGAATGCAACGCAACTGGAAACTTCTTTTTTGAGTATTTATTTATGAAAATGATCTCCGGCAGCAATTATTATTTCGGCTTTATCTTCAGCTTTGCACGTTTTGCGAAAATGCGGAAAGCTTTGCAGGGGTGAGCCAAAAGCCCGGACTTATTTACGATCGAACATTCATCGACCCGCCCTGACGCAAAGCGCAAGGCGGGTTTTTTAGTGGATTTGAAAGGAAATTTCGCATCATGGTCATCTTACTGAAACAGAATCCGGATCAGCAGCAGTTTGACAACCTCCTGACATGGCTGCGGGGCCTCGGCCTCACGGTCCACGTCAATGAGGGCGACAAGCAGACGATCCTCGGCCTCGTCGGAAATACCTCCGCCGTGGACATCGACCTCATCGAGCAGCTCGACATCGTGGAGGACGTCAAGCGCCTCACCGAGCCCTTCAAGGATGTCAACCGGAAATTCCACCCGTCGGATTCTGTGATCCGCATCAGTGATTCCGTTTCGGTCGGCGGCGGTTCTTTCCATCTCATCGCCGGCCCCTGCTCCGTGGAATCCGAGGAGCAGATCTGCGGCATCGCCATGCAGGTCAAGGCTTCCGGCGCGACGCTTCTGCGCGGCGGCGCGTTCAAGCCGAGAACGTCCCCGTACGCATTCCAGGGTCTCCACGCCGACGGCATCCGGCTTCTGCTCGAAGCAAAGCAGATCTCCGGCCTGCCCATCGTGACCGAGATCATGGACCTGTCCCAGCTCAACCTCTTCGAGGATGTGGACGTCATCCAGGTCGGCGCGCGGAACATGCAGAATTTCACCCTCCTTAGGGAGCTCGGCAAGATCCGGAAACCGATCCTTCTCAAGCGCGGCCTCGCCAACACCATTCAGGAGCTCCTCATGAGCGCGGAATATATCGCGGCCGGCGGCAACGAGAACATTATCCTGTGCGAGCGCGGCGTGCGTACCTTCGAGACCGCGACCCGCAATACACTCGATCTCTCCGCGATCCCGGTGATCAAAAAGCTGTCGCATCTGCCGGTCATCATCGACCCGAGCCACGCCACCGGCGTCTCCTCTTTAGTGAAGCCCATGGCCCTCGCAGCCGCTGCTGCCGGAGCGGACGGTCTTATTATCGAAGTGCACAACGACCCGCAGCACGCATTGTGCGACGGCGCGCAGTCCCTGACGCCGGAGGCATTTGACGACGCCGCGAAGGCGATCCGGGCCATTCTGCCCTACGCGCAGAAATACGAAAACGGAATTCCTGTGTGAGGAGCCAGGCGGTAGATACGCGTCTCAGGGCTCCTTTGGCGAAAGACGCTCGAGAGAACGAGTAAGGACGCCGCAGTGCTTTGAAGGAGCCCAAGAGAACCGTCCCCGCCGGACCCGTGAAATGAGGTTTCTATGATTACAGTTCCAGTAAAAACATCGTCCGCCTCCTATAATGTTCTGATTGGAAGCGGCATTCTGAAAAATACCGGCGCGCTCGTGCAGAGCGTCCTCCGCGGACGGGCAGCGCTGCTCTCGGATTCCACCGTCAGCGTGCTGTACGGCGACACCGTCGCCGCCTCTCTGGAAAATGCGGGCTTCGACGTGATCCGGTATGTATTCCCCGCCGGGGAGGAGCACAAGAATCTCACGGAATATGCCGGAATTCTTGCTTTTCTTTCGGAAAATGCGCTCACCCGGAGCGATTTCCTGGTCGCCCTCGGAGGCGGCGTCTGCGGAGATATGACCGGGTTTGCCGCAGCGACCTATCTGCGCGGCATCCCGTTCGTGCAGATCCCCACGACCTTTCTGGCAGCTGCGGACGCCTCCGTCGGAGGCAAGACCGCTGTGGACCTGCCCGCGGGCAAAAATCTTGTCGGGGCGTTTCACCAGCCTTCGCTCGTGATCTGCGACACGGATACATTTTCCTCTCTCCCGCCGGAAACTTACGCCGACGGAATGGTGGAGACGATCAAGCACGGCCTCATTTACGATGAAGAATTCTTCCGTTTTCTCGCATCCGCCGACAGACGCGGTGCCATCAATGAGATCGTCCGGAAAGACGTGGAGATCAAGAGCCGTTTCGTCGCGGAGGATGAATTTGACCGAGGCCTGCGGCAAATGCTGAATTTCGGCCACACCATCGGCCACACCGTTGAAAAGAACAGTCATTTCACCATCTCCCACGGGCGTGCCGTCGCAATCGGCATGTGCGCCGCAGCGAAAGCCGCTTACGCGTTCGGTCTTGCGGAGGAGGATTATTCCGGCGCGATCCGCGATGCCCTCACCCTGTACGGGGTGGATACGAAATGCCCCTATCCCGCGCATTTGCTGGCGGACGCCGCCCTCCGGGACAAGAAGCGGTTCGGCGGCACGATCAATATCATTTACCTGAAAAAGATCGGCGAAGCTGCCGTCCATCCGCTGCCCGTGGAGCAGCTGGAAGAGTTTCTCGAGGCGGGATGCTCGCCGGATTGATTGTTTGTCTCCCAGTAACATAAGGATCCGCCGCTTCCATTTCCCGGATCTATGGAAACCATGAATGACTGAAATACTATGGATATAAGAATAACCCCGCAAAAACTGCACGGCACTGTCGCCGCCGTTCCGTCCAAATCGGATCTGCACCGCGCCCTTATCTGCGCGGCATTTGCCGACGCGCCGACGGCCATTTTCCAGCCGTCGCCCGCCCCGCTTTCGCAGGACATCGAGGCGACCATTGCATGCCTTCGGGCGATGGGGGCGGAAATATCTGTTTTCGATGAAAAGGAGCTCCCCGTTTTAGAAGATGCTTCTGCGCCGGGATCCGGAGCGGCTTCCGAAAGTGCATTTGCGGCGGTCTCCGGAAATGCCTCCGCGGCGCGGATCCTCGTCACCCCGGTCCGGAATGTCCCGGACAAAGTCGTCCTGCACTGCGGTGAAAGCGGCTCTACGGCGCGTTTCATGCTGCCGGTCGCGGCGGCTGTCTGCAAAGAAGCCGTTCTGACCGGCAGCGGAAGACTCCCGGAGCGCCCGATGTCCCCTCTTACGGATGAACTTGCCCGGCACGGATGCAGCATTTCCTCCCCGCATCTTC
>SVDL01000181.1 GCA_015057835.1 Lachnospiraceae bacterium | reverse complement strand
GTCCCGGCTGCCGTTCCGGCCGCACCTTAGGGCGCGGTCCATTGTCCGGTCCGGATTCATTTCCGCGGTTCGACACCGATGACGTTCATGGTGCCCCGGGCGTCTTCATTCATCATGCCGGCATCCGGGATCTTTCCGATAATATTGTCATTCAGCCAGTCCATCGTGATGATGGATGAGGCGGACAGCGGTCCTGCCCCTTCTTCCGAAATGATGCGGTCCGCCGCGCGCAGCTCTCCCTCGAAAGGAGAGAGATGTCCTTCAATGATCGCATTTTTCAGCAGATTCATCATTTTCTTCGCGGAATAGGGAAGCTTCGCCGACGGGATGACGTCCACGACACCGGCGGACATCCCCCACCAGTAACTCACGGTCTGACCGCTCTTCTGGGCGCTCGGGGCGTCCAGTCCGGTATCCAGCATGCTCTGCAGCATTCTGCAGTAATATCTGCCCCAGTCGATCACCGGCGCCGCGAGATTTTCGACGGAACCGTCTTCCTGTACGCGGAAAAGTCCGTATTTACGGCAGGCGTGATCCGGGCGGATATAATCTCTGCCCGAGATGAGACGCACATCTTCTTTCAGAAGTTCCTGCTCCCAGTCTGTTCCTTCCTGCATATGCCATTTCAGATGGATCCGGGCGGCTGGATCGACCAGAGAAGCTCCAACTGCGAACGCGTTGATATTGGCGATCGTCCCGTAGACCGGCATGTCCGCGACATATCCGATCCTGTGATTATCCGCCATCATCGCTGCGAGCGCACCCATAATGAACTTTGCCTCGTACATCCTTGCATAGTAAGTACGGACAGCATTGTGGCTGAGATTGACCGAGCAGTTCAGGAATGTCACATTTGGAAAATGGATCGCCGAGCGCAGCGTATCGTCCATCTGCCGCGAGGTCAGCGTAAAGATGATCCTGGATCCGTCTGCCACCGCTCTGTCGATCATATCGCGCAGGGTGTCGTTTTCATTTTCAGGCTCATAAGCCTTCGTGCGGACGACACCGTCGAAGGCGTCCTCCACCGCATTCTGGCCGAGGCTGTGGCCATACAGCCAGCTCGAGTGTTCCGGAGAGCGCTCGTACATAAATGCCACCGCAAGAGGATTTGCCGCCGAAAAATGCTTTTGAAAAATGCCTTTGATCGGAGCCGTGAGCGCATTCCTGCTCTCATCCTCCGGATGCTCCACAAGATCGATGGAACGGGATTCGGTGACAAATTCCTTCCAGAGACGTGACATGCGGCTCTCCAGCATCGCAGCGCTGTCTTCCATGATGGATTTAAGGGGATAAATGCGCATATAAGCCAGAAGAGCATCCCCCGAAGGAATGCCGAGCGAGCGTCCCCCTTTATTATAGAAGATCTTTTCAAAATAGATCAGCGCCGAGCGGATCCTCCGCAGGAGGTCTTCGTCCCACTTGTGGTTCAGATCCTGCCCGAGGAGCTCCGCGAACTGATGATAATACCCCGGTTTAGAGAATGTGATGTCGTAGATCGGGGCAGCCTTATAGAACTCCGTAAATTCATAATAGAGCTTCACCTCCGGATCCTCGGATTTCTCCGGAAGCAGGCGGACGACCTGTGCGGAAGCGGAATGCATTCCCACGAAATTCATGATGGAGACCCGCTTATTGCCTTCCACGACATAGAACCGCTTCATATATTCCAAAACCTGGATCGGTTCGCGGATTCCCTCCTCCATCTGGGACTCATAGAGGCGCTCCCACTTGAGGGCAAATTCCGTATAATCGTCGAGGAGTGGCATGAAATTACAGGCAAACGCGTTCTGTCTGCCCGCCGTCTTTGTTCCGACGATCATCGAGAGCGGAATTTCCGTGTGACCGATGTCCACACGCTGGAGAGACTCAAGATCCTCCACAATCTCGTTCAGCGCCGGCAGATAGGGATACTGACCGCGGGCAACCGCTTTTCTGTAAGCCCTCTCTCCGAGGCGTTTGGCTTTCTGATAATCTTCAGACATTCTGATTTTTCCTTTTTTTAAACTCTTTTTATTGATTCTCCCGAATTTGCCTGCTATATTAGCATCTTTTATCTGCAGTGTCATCCCTTATTTTTTTTAAATAATGTTGAAATGCAAAAAGGTGTCATCCCTTTATTTTTGAAAAAAGATGTTGAAATACAAAAAGATTTGTGTATAATAGTTTGAGTGAGCACGCCGATGTGGCTCAGTCGGTAGAGCAACGCATTCGTAATGCGTAGGTCATCGGTTCAAGTCCGATCATCGGCTGTAGCCGGAAGTCCAGAAATATGGACTTCCGGCTTTTTTTCTGAGAAAACAATTTCTGTTGTAATGTTTTACTGTCACCAAGTACCAGCTGTCTGAAAGGGGCCCGGAATGAAATTTATTAAAGTTAAAGCGCTTTGTCCGTATGATCATGGTTGTCTGCCAGTCAGAAGTGAGAACACTTTCGAGATGCTGCTGAACGTAGAATTGATGTGAACCTCACGCGACTGAAGTCGCGTGCTTCCTGATGCGGCTTCCGCCGCAGGCTGCTTTAGGCAGTCGGTCCCATTCCCCCGGCAGTCCGCCTGGATCCTTAGCTGCGGCTTCTTCCGAATGCCCTCGCCACAGACCCGGTAT
>SVDL01000180.1 GCA_015057835.1 Lachnospiraceae bacterium | reverse complement strand
CGTCATCCCTTCCGCGGAAGGGTATCTCGCCTGCGGCGACACAGGGAGCGGCAAGCTTCCGGAACCGGCTGTTCTCATCGACTATGTGGAGCAGGAAATTGCCTGCGAAAAGGATCTGGCAGGCAAAAAAGTGCTGGTTACCGCAGGACCGACGCAGGAAGCTCTTGATCCGGTCCGCTATCTCACCAACCATTCTTCCGGAAAAATGGGATACGCGATCGCCATTGCCGCCGCAAGACGCGGCGCGGAGGTGACACTGGTCTCCGGGCCGACGGCTCTGCCTGCGCCCCTTTTCGTAAAATACGTACCCATTAAAAGCGCGCAGGATATGTTTGAAGCGGTGACAGCCGCCGCTCCGGAGCAGGATATTATCATCAAAGCCGCCGCCGTCGCCGACTACCGCCCCGTCACTGTCGCGGATGAGAAAATGAAGAAGAAAGACGAAGATCTCTCCATCCCGCTTGAGAGGACACAGGATATTCTCAAATATCTCGGCGCCCATCGCCGGGAAGGCCAGTTCCTCTGCGGCTTCTCCATGGAGACCGAGCATATGCTCGAAAACTCGCGGCGCAAGCTGGAGAGCAAGAAGATCGACATGATCGCCGCCAATAACGTCAAAGTCAAAGGCGCGGGATTCGCCGTCGACACGAATGTCCTCACGCTGATCACGCCGGACACGGAGCGCGAGCTTCCTCTTCTCACAAAAGAAGAAGCCGCAATGCGGCTTCTCGATGCGATCCTTGAGAGGATCCGATAATTACAGGTTAACAGAAATCTTACAGCACGGCGCCTGATGCGCCGTGTTTTTTATAAAGTCAGAAGACCTCCGCATGATGCTTTATGTGCCGTGTTTTATGATCAGGCAGGCAAATGCTCCCGGATCAGCATATTTACCGCAGCTGTATAACTCATGCGGTCCCTTGCTTTTTTCACCGTCAGCACCGCTCTCTCTTCCCCCGGGAACAGTCTCTCCCAGTAATACCAGAGCTCTTTCATTCTCCCGATCGCGATGCGCTCCGAATACTGGCCGAAATACGCCGCAGCGAGCCGGTCGTGAAATGTTTTCCACTCCGCGAACGTGAGCGGCTCACCTCCCCTGCATTCCCGAATCAGGGCGGGATCGGCGATGGCGCCCCTTCCGCACATGATCCCGGAAAGATCCGGAAACAGCTTCTGCATTTTCTCCGCATCTTCCTTCGTGTAGACATCGCCGTTATAGGCTACCGGAATTTCCCGGATCGCATACATTTCCGAAAAGGTCTCTATGTCGGGAACGCCTTTATACATCGCCGTCCTCACCCTGGCGTGGATAATGAGCTCGGAAATGGGATAGCGGTTGAAGATCCTCATGAGAGGCAGCGCTTCTCCCGCATCCGCGTACCCGATCCTCGTCTTGACGGAGATTCTGGGTACTGCCGGAATATTTTCCCCTTCTTTGCCGGCGGAAGGATCCGCTTTTCTGCTGTGTATCGTCTCCGGACGGGCCAGAAGTTCGAATGTCCTGTCAAAAAAGCGGTCCAGCCCCTCCGGGTCAGCAAGAAAACCGGAGCCTTTGCCCTTCGAGGCGACTGTCGAAGACGGACATCCCAGATTGAGATTGATCTCGGAGTATCCCGCGCGGGCAAGTTCAAGAGCGCCCCAGACAAACTCGTCCGCCTGCTTTGTGAGAAGCTGGGGGACGAGGTTTGTGCTGCGGTTATTTTCGGGAGCGACGTCCCGTTTTTCTTTGTTCTGGAAAGAATAGTTGTGATTGGCCGAAAGGAAAGGGGAATAATAACGGTCTGCGCCGGGGAACTGCTCCGCGTGGATATTGCGGAACAGATACCCCGTGATCCCCTCCATCGGGGCGAAATAATAGTTCATGTATGCTTTCGTTTACTGAAGGATGCGGATCTTACCGATGACCGGCAGTTCTTTCGCTTTGCCGCCCGCCGCGTTCACAATACCGATGATCGAAAGTACCAGGAATACGATGTCGAGAAGACTTAAGATCGTCACAAGCGGCGAGAGAATCGTGCCGCCGAGAATTCCGCGGATGACCCTTACAATTATGCCGTAGAGCGTTTCCGTAATAAACAGGACAAGTCCCTGATTGACGTGGAACCGGGTGTAAGGAGAATCTTTCTTTGCAAACAGCGGGATCAGAAGCAGAATCCCGAGATAGGACAAAACGCTGATCCCTTTGTTCTGTCCCACATCAGCGGGATGAAAATAATTTGAATAATCGGGTGTGTTCTGGATCTCTCCGATCGTCTGGTTGACCTTCTGGGAGAAATCTCCGCCTGCCGGGGCGATCGGCTGTCCGCAGGCCGGGCAGACTCTCGCTCTGTCGTCATCGATCATCGCACCGCAATGCTGGCACTGTCTCATTTTTTTACCCTCCAATGAAATAAAAGGAATTCTAATGGATCAAAGCACGGGCCCGTTCATTTTCCCGATGCTCTTTGTACTATTATAATAACATAAGTGTGTTTTTCCTGTGACAGATTTTGTTTCTTTTCCGCGATGATCTGTTCCCGGATGTGCTTTTTTCAGAATAAAGAGGATATTTACCGCCGCAGAAGCCCCTTCTGCAAGTGCCCCCAGTGCCGTGACAAGACACCCGGCC
>SVDL01000075.1 GCA_015057835.1 Lachnospiraceae bacterium | reverse complement strand
TGGGACCGGCTGCCTAAAGCAGCCTGCGGCGGAAGCCGCATCAGGAAGCACGCGACTTCAGTCGTGTGAGGTTCACGCGAAATTCTGAGATTATTGCTTCGAAAGTGTTGCCTTTTTCTTGCGATTCTGTCAAGAGTGTACATGGCAGACATAATTCCTACATTATGTTAATTGATCTATAGCATCTTCCGCTGGAAAATGGTGCCTTTTTAAAGAAAGTCTCCATGACATGAACGCAGTAGACATAACTTTAAAGTTATGTCTACTGCGTGGGCTTTCGGTCTTCTTTTTAAAGATTCACAGATGTGAATCTTTCATTTGAGCTTTAAGCGGCCGCGAAATCCTTCTTTACTTCGCCGCCGCGAAGCCCTTCTCCAGATCCGCGAGGATATCATCAATATGTTCTGTGCCGATCGACAGACGGATCGTGTTCTGACGGATCCCCTGATCAAGGAGTTCTTCCTCGGTCAGCTGGGAGTGCGTCGTTGAAGCCGGATGGATGACGAGGCTCTTCACATCCGCCACGTTGGCGAGAAGAGAAAAGATCTGCAGGGCGTCGATGAACTTCCAGGCCTCTTCTTTTCCTCCTTTGATCTCGAAAGTGAAGATCGAAGCGCCTCCGTTTGGGAAATACTTCTCATAGAGAGCGTGATCCGGATGATCCGCAAGAGACGGATGGTTCACTTTATCGACCTGCGGATGGTTTTTCAGGAACTCCACGACTTTTTTCGTGTTTTCCGCGTGCCGCTCGAGCCGGAGCGACAGAGTCTCGGTGCCCTGCAGCAGAAGGAAAGCACTGAAAGGAGAAAGGGTGGCGCCGGTGTCCCGAAGGAGGATTGCCCGGATATAGGTTACGAATGCAGCCGGCCCTACGGCGTCGTAGAAGGAGATTCCGTGGTAACTGGGATTCGGGTCGGCAATATTGGGATATTTGCCGCTTGCTTTCCAGTCAAATTTTCCGGACTCCACGATGACGCCGCCTAATGTGGTGCCGTGGCCGCCGATGAATTTCGTGGCGGAGTGAACGACGATATCTGCCCCGTGCTCGATCGGACGGATGAGGTAGGGGGTACCGAAAGTATTGTCGATGACGAGCGGAAGCCCGTGCTTATGGGCGATCTCCGCGATCGCGTCGATGTCCGGAATATCGCTGTTCGGGTTGCCGAGTGTCTCCAGATAGACGGCTCTTGTGTCATCATGGATGGCATCCTCGACTTCCTGCAGGTTGTGGGCATCCACAAATGTGGTCTTTATACCGTATTGGGGAAGGGTGTGGGCGAGCAGATTGTAGCTGCCGCCGTAAATGGTTTTCTGAGCGACGATATGACCGCCGTTCGCGGCGAGGGCCTGTATCGTATAGCTGATCGCAGCGGCGCCGGATGCCACTGCAAGTGCCGCGCTTCCTCCTTCGAGGGCGGCAAGCCTCTTTTCAAGAACTTCCTGCGTGGAATTGGTGAGACGTCCGTAAATATTGCCCGCGTCGGCGAGCCCGAAGCGATCCGCGGCGTGCTGACTGTTGTGGAATACATAGGAAGTCGTCTGATAGATCGGAACAGCCCGCGCGTCAGTCGCCGGATCCGCCTGTTCCTGTCCTGCATGCACCTGAAGGGTCTCAAATCTGTATTCGCTCATGGTTTCACTCTCCTGTTCCCTTTATTTCTTACTTTTTGTGAGAAGGTTTTCCTGCACTTTGCAAAACAGTACGCTCACGCCATGTAAGACTTTCCTTACTCTTTGTAAGATGGCTCTCTTTAGGTTTGCGGCTATATTATCATCTAAATCATACTATGTCAATAGGAAAAGTAGAAAATAAAAATAAATTCCTTTTTCATGTAATTTCCTTTTCCATTTAAGGCAAGGAGCCAGTAAGAAGGGATAATTCCTTTCTTGAATGCGTCATCCGGGTATTGTAAGATGGGAATCAGATTGAAAACAGTGTTCTTTCAGAAGAAAATAAGAACCAGGTTGAATACATTCTTTCTGATGAAAATCAGAATCAGGTTGAAATACATTCTTTCTGATGAAGAACAGTCTCAGCAAAATGAGCAGCCGGATCGCATGATAAGAATCGGGCTGAATAGAAAAGAGGTGCCGTCATGAAAATGAAGCTCAGCTGTCTCCCGGTCTCCCTCTTCGGAGAGATCAACACCGGGAAAATGCCGATTGAAGAATATTTCGCCCTGGCCGAAGAGATCGGTCTTGACGGGATCGATATCAGCATGAATTTTCTGCACTGCCACTCGGCAGTCTACGTGAGGGAAATGCGCGAGCGCTTTGAAAAGCAGAAACTGCCGGTGATCATGTGCGCGACGTATCCCGACTTCACGAATCCTGATCCGATGCAGAGAGAGCGGGAGGTCGCTTATTTCAACGCCGACATTGCGCTCTGCGACGCGCTGCATATCCCGTATCTGAGGATCCTCGCCGGTCAGGCCCATCCGGGCGTCGATCCGGAGCAGGGGATCGCCTGGGCGGTGGAGTGCATGAAGCGGTGTGCGGCATTCGCCGAAAAGACGGGCGTCACGCTGGTCTATGAAGATCACGGGAAACCCGGCGCGTGGGATTACATCGACATGACGTACCCGCCGGAGCTGTTCCTCAAAACAGTGGAAGGCATCCGGGACACCTCCATCGGCATCAATTTTGATATCGGAAATATCGTCGCGGCCGGAGAGGATCCGGTGAAGATCGTGAAAATGATCCTTCCGAAAATAAAAACGATCCACGTCTCGGATATGGAGGCCTTCGGCACTTTCAAACCTGTCCTCGTGGGCACCGGCGCGACGCCTCTCAAAGAAGTGTTCCACGCGCTGAAAGAGGGCGGATTTGACGGCTGGTACTGCATTGAGGAAGCCAGCAACACCGGATTTGACGGCATCCGCAAAGCGGTGGCCAACACAAGGAGGATCTGGGAGGAAGCCTGAGCTGCCGGAGAGCAGAGATGAGAAGCTGCCGGAGGGCAGGGATGAAAAGCTGCCAAAGGGCAGAGAAAAAATCAGCTGAAGGACAGAGAAAAGCCGCATAATAGACACAGAGGAAAAGCAGGAAGCTGGAAAGAACAGCAGAAAACGGGAGGACTGAAAAATGAGTGATACAATGAAAGCTCTTGTACTCACGGACGCATCGAAACTGGAATATCAGGACGTCGCAGTGCCGGAATGCGCGGAAGACGAAGTCCTGGTGAAGATCAAAGCCGTCGCGATCTGCGGCAGCGACGTACACGGATATGACGGATCTTCGGGCCGCAGGCGCCCACCCGTGATCATGGGGCATGAGGCGGCCGGCGTGATCGAAAAAGCGGGATCCCGCGTCAAAAAGTACAAGGTCGGCGATCGCGTGACCTTTGACTCCACCGTTTACTGCGGCGAATGTGAATACTGCCGCCAGGGCCTTATCAATCTGTGCTCGAACCGCACGATCCTCGGCGTCTCCTGCGCGGACTATCGCCGTCACGGCTGTATGGCGGAGTACTGCAACATTCCGGAGCGGATCCTCTATAAACTTCCGGACGACGTCTCTTTTGAGAAAGCCTCCCTCGTGGAACCGCTCTCGATCGGTTTCCACGCCGTCAGCATCACTCCGATCATGGTCGGCGATACCGCTCTTGTGATCGGTGCCGGAACGATCGGCCAGATGGTGATCAAAACGCTGAAGAATTCCAATGCGGCGAGGATCATCGTCTCGGATCTCGATGAGACAAAACTGCAGGCGGCTTTTGAATCCGGCGCTACGCACTGCTTCGGAAAAGGCGCGGATATCGTAAAAGAAGTGATGGCTCTCACGAACGGCCAGGGAGCGGACGTCAGCTTTGAGGCGGTCGGCGTTCCGCCCACGATCGCAAACGCAATCGCTGCCACGAAGAAAAACGGCAATCTCACGCTGATCGGAAACGTCACGCCGTCGGTACCGATCCCGCTGCAGGATGTGATCGGCAAACAGCTCACGATCCGCGGATCGGCGGCCTCCTGCGGGGAATATCCGCGCTGTCTTGAGGCAATCGCGGACGGCAGAGTGAATCTTGACAATATCATCAGCCGCGTCGCGCCGATGGAAGAAGGACAGGAGTGGTTTGACCGCCTGCACGCCGCGGAACCCGGCCTCATGAAAGTGGTGCTGATCCCGTAAAGTGGGGGACACCTTCGCGAAACCTGTGCTCGGATTCCCGGATGAGCTTACCGGTATGGAAGCGGAACCGGCTGTGCAGGTTCCGATAAGCCGGATTGCAAAAAGATCGTAATAGCTTCTCTTCTGAAAGAACTTCGGAAGAGAGGCTTTTTTGCGTTTTTTTCTGCCATAACCATTGATTTCGGTACAGATGGAAAAAAACCATTTTCTATCCTGCTATAATCACGCTATAATAAGCATTGGGTCTTTCGGCAGATATAGAATTCTGCCGCGGAAAGTGTGTTCATAAGAACACAAAGCTTTCCCTGAAAGAAAAGATTATATTAAATAATACGCAAAAATACGGAAAAGTAGTGAAGGAGATTTGACAATGGCCGGAAACAGCACGATCACATCGGAAGAATTCCAGTTCTCCCAGGAAGTTATCTGGAAGCTGCAGCAGTACTATGAAGCGAGAGTAGTGGGGCAGAAGGGCCTCGAGATGTCTCTGATTACCGCGATCATCGCGGACGGGCATATTCTTCTGGAATCCGTGCCTGGTCTCGCGAAGACGACGGCCGCGAAGGCGATCTCCGACGCCGTCAACGGAAAATTCTCCCGCATTCAGTGCACGCCGGACCTGCTGCCGAGCGATATCATCGGCACGCAGATCTATCATCAGGAGACGGGCAAGTTTGAGACGATCTTCGGACCGGTCTTCGCCAATTTCGTCCTCCTCGACGAAGTGAACCGCTCCAGCGCGAAGACGCAGAGCGCGATGCTGGAAGCCATGCAGGAGAGACAGGTCACGATCGGCGGGATCACCTACCGCATGCCTCAGGATATCTTCATTGTCATCGCGACGCAGAACCCGATCGAGCAGGAAGGCACCTATCCCCTCTCCGAGGCGCAGACCGACCGCTTCATGATCAAGGAAAAGATCACGTATCCGAGCGCAGCCGAAGAACTGGAGATCATGACCAGAACCGAGAGCGGCGCATTTGTCGGGAAAGGCACCCCGGTCCTCAGCATCGAAGAGCTGGACAGGGTCCAGGATATCGCCGAGAAAGTATATGTGGATGATACGATCCGCAAATATATCACTTATATCATCAGCGCCACGAGAAGTCCGGAGAAGGTCCTGAAACCGGATCTCGCGAAATATGTCCGCATCGGCGCGAGCCCCCGCGCGACCATCAACTTCCTCCGCATCGCGAAAGCGGCTGCCCTGATCCACGGCAGAGATTACGCGACGCCGGACGATGTGAAAATGATGCGTCACCAGGTCCTGCGCCACAGGATCGGACTCAGCTATGCGGCCATCGCCGATAATGTCACAGTGGAGGAGATCATTGACGGCATCGTCAATGCAATACCGGCGCCATGAACATGAATCTGGATTATCTCGACAGAGTGCGCCGGATGGCGTCCCTGTTTACAACAAGAAAGACTTCGGACCTCCTTGAGGGGGACTACAGTTCCCTGCAGCACGGCCGGAGCCTCGATTTTGACGACCTCCGCGAGTACCGGTACGGCGATGAGATCAACGATATCGACTGGAAATCCTCCTCGAGGACCGGAAAGACGCTGGTGAGAAGATATTTCGCCGACAGAAAGCACAACGCCGTTTTTGTGGGAGACACCGGCAGCAAGATGACCGGCGACACGCCGGCGGGGGAGTCAAAAGAGCAGCTTGCGCTCATGACCTTCGGGATGACGGCCTACCTTCTCGACAAGCAGGGCATCAACTACGCGCTCGCGCACAGCGGGGCGGACGGCGATTCCATTTCCAATTTCCTATCGGGAGCGGGACACCTCGAGAGACTGATCGCGGGGTATGAAAATGCGATCGAATCCGGAGAACCGGTGCATTCGCTGAATACCGTGCTGGAAAATGTCTCCGGAGCATTTTCGAAGCACATGGTCATGATCATCATTACGGACAGCGAAGGGCTTGCGGAGATCGACGACAAACTGCTGCGGAGAATGATCTATCACAACGACGTTTACATTTTCAAGATCGAAGACGCCTATCTCACGACGGCGGATGTATTTGACCTGCAGGCGAACCGCTTCGAGGATTCGTACCTCTCGTCGAACAAGGCGCTCCGTGAGGAAGAGGAAAAGCTCAGACGGGAGATGGATAAGGCGGCTGAGAAAGCCATGACTCCATACCGGGTATTTTTTACGAGCATTTCCAAAGAAGACGAGATCGTAGATGCTCTTGTGGATCTGTTCCGCAGGAGAAGAGGGGCATAAAGAATGAATAAGAAGAGGAACTGTTCCGCAGGAGAAAAGGAGCGCAGGAAATGAAATATTCTGTAGTACTGCAGGATCCGTTCGACTACGCCCTTTTCTGGATCCTGGTCGGCGTGGGGCTCATCCTCGCCGCGGGGCTCGTCTGGTTCCTGCTGCATCTGCCGGACAGAAAGACGAAGAGCTGGAAAGATATTTCCCTGATCCGCTCGATCCGCCTGTTTTTCCGGAAGAGAAAACATACGAAGAACGTGAAGAAGATCGAAGCGGAATTCGCGCAGAAGAAGATCGACGGAAGAACGGCTTATCAGCAGATCAGCAAGGAAGTGCGGCAGTTTGCCCAGGCTGTGACCGGAAAGCCGGTGGAGAGCCTCGTGTATACGGAGCTCCAGATGATGGAGTACCCGGATCTCACGAAGTTTGTCGGCCTTCTGTACGCGCCGGAATTTGCGACGAAGTCGGACGCGGATGTGGCGGACATGATAAGCAAGGGTAAGGAGCTGATCAAAAAATGGCGTTAAAATTTTACAATCCCGGATTAGCTGTCTTCGGGCTTATCCTGTGCGCGGCGATTGCCGGTCTCGCGCTGTTTCTGAGGAGGAAACAGCCGCGGCGCAAGGGCATCCGCGCGGCGAACACGGCGAGATTCCGGGCGCTTCCCGTATATAAAAGAAAAAGACTGGAAAGTGTGATCTTCCGCTCGATCCTGGCGGCGGGCGTGATCATTTCCGTGGCGTCGTCCCTGATCCTCGCTTCGAGACCGTATAAAAGAGATACGGTGAAGGACGACGTGTCGAGAAGAGATATTTTCCTGTGCATGGATATTTCTTCCTCCAGCGCGAACGGCTGCGCGAAGCTGGTGGAGGAAGTCCGGGAGCTCGTGGGGGACCTCGACGGCGACCAGATCGGCATTTCCCTGTTCAATACCTCCAGTGTGCAGTATGTTCCGGTGACGGACGACTATGATTTCGTTCTTCAGAGACTGGAAGAGCTGGAGAAGTATTTCGAGGCGGAGGAAGAATTTGCCGAAAAATACGCAAATAAATACGAATATGTCTATGAGATCCCCGAAAACGAGAGGCAGAGATATGAGGAGCTGAACGCGGTCATGGCGGCCTTCGACAAGGGTACGACCGCGGGCTACGAGATGAAGGGAACCTCCTCGGTGGGAGAGGGACTTGCGTCCTGCCTCTTCAGCTTCCCGGAACTCTATGACGAGGAGCGTACCAGGATCATTCTGTTTGTGACGGACAATATCCCGAATTACATCGGCACGCCTCTCGCGACCCTCGAGGATTCTGCGGCGATGTGCGTGGAGGACGGCGTCAAGGTCTACGGCATTTACCCTGGGACCAGTGCGGCGGAAGAAGAGGCTTCCGTCTCTCCGGACAGCGCGAAGGCGCAGATGAAGGAAGCGGTAGAACTGACCGGCGGGATGTTCTACGACTATTCGGAATCCATGAACGCGGAAGAGATCATGTCGGAGATCCGGAGACTGGAGCAGACGGATTCCAAGACCGTCGTTGCGACGAGGGACAGCGATGCGCCGGAGATCTGGAATTACATCCTGCTTGCCGGCATCGTGCTCGTGGCAGCCTGCCTCATTTTCATGGTGATCAGGGCGGGATTCGGCATTTTCAAGGGCTGGAGCGTTCTCAAAAAAATCATTGCCGGGATAACCGCGGCGGCGGTCATAGCCTGTACCGCGCTTATATTTGTGAGACCTATGCGGCTTGACGCAAATGCGGAGATCCGGACCAGCAACCTCGATGTCTGTTTTGTCGTGGATACCACCATCAGTATGTGGGCAGAGGACTTTGACGGACAGCAGAAGCGGTTCGAGGGAGTCAAGCAGGATATCGCCCAGATCATGGACGCCCTGCCCGGCAGCAGTTTTTCGCTGATCCGGTTCGACAACGGGGCCGAGATCCTGACACCCTACACCCAGAATATTTCCGCGGTGACGGAGTGCCTGGACACGATGAGCATGCCGACCTACGCGACGGCGACGGGCTCCACTCTGAATACCGCTTACACCGCGCTCGAAGCCATGATCAAAGCATCGGAAGAGCGCCCGGGAACCAGGAAGACGATCGTTTTCCTCTTCAGCGACGGCGAAACGACGGACGGCTCGGAGCTTATGAGCTTCAAGGAGCTCTCCGGGGGCGTCGACGACGGCTGCATTCTGGGATTCGGTTCGGCGAAAGGCGGAAGAATGAATTATCCGGGCAAGGGATATATTCAGAATCCGGCCACGGGATCCGACGCGCGGTCTAAGATCGATGAGGAAAATCTCGAGGCGATCGCGAAAGATCTCGGGCTGAATTACCTTCACCGAGAGAGCAGCGGCTCCACAAAACTCTCCCAGATCCTGAACAGGATCCGCCTGCTCAGCAGGGATACGGCTCTGAAGGCCGGTGACAAGACCGGATGGGAGGAGACTTACTATTACTTCGCGGGTGTTCTCGCGCTGCTTATGACATTCTGTCTCTTCCGTCTCTGCCGCAGAGGAAATGTGATATGAAGAAGGAAACGAAGAAAAACGACACATGGAAAAAGGTGCTGCAGGTCGGCGGCCGGCTGCTCGTCTGCATCCTGCTTGCGGGCGGCATCATTTTCCTGATGCGTAATCTCATTAATAAGATCTACCTTATCAATTACAGTGACGGCAAGTATTCCGAATTCCCGGAGAGCGTTCTCGTTCCTCTTGAAGTCGGGGAAAATTACGTCGCCCCCTACAATGTGGGCAATGTCAAGTATATGAAGGGGGATTATGAATCGGCCGTGCAGTATTATTACACGGCGCTGCAGAAGAATCCGCCGGAAGGAAAAGAGTGCCAGGTGCGCATCAATCTTGCGCTGGCCCTGCTCCATACCTTCCCCTTCGATACGATGAATATGGAGAGCAGCGAGGAGATCGAGCAGGCGCTGACCATCCTTTACACAGCGAGGCAGTTCCTGACGGAAAACGGCTGCGCGAGCGAAGAACCCGGTACCGCGGACGGACACAGCGAGGAAGCGGAGAAACTGAAGCATGATATTGACGAGATGATCGCGAAACTTCAGCAGCAGCAGTCCCAGAACGGCGGCGGCGGCGACTCCCAGCAGCAATCCGGCGGCGAGGGCGGCGGAGAAGACGATTCCTCCGGAGACGAGGATAAGAAAGAGCAGAAGTCGTCCGGATCGCAGGGGGAGAGCGAAGAGGAACAGAAGCAGAAATCGCTGAAAGAGCAGCTGCAGGAACAGAAAAAGGACCTCGATGAGGGCAACTACGGCAGCAGCAGAAGCGAGGATTACAAGTATATCGATGGCAACGGCCAGATGTCGGGATACGGAGAGGGAACACCATGGTGAAGAACGGTATGATACGAGAAGGATCCCGGATCTCCCGGAGGCATTGCCGTGGGAACGCCGCGGCAGAAAAAAGACGGTTCAGAGGACTGCTCTGCATCCTGCTGAGTCTGATCCTTGTCCTTGCGCTGGCCGGATGCGGCTCGTCGGGAAAGCCGTCCGGGCCCGATGAAAGTTCCGGAAGCTCCAAGGAAAAGGAATCTTCTGAGAGCACGGCAGAAGAAGAGGAAGAGCCGGAAGAAAACGAAAAGAGGATGCACGGACCCGATGCCCCGCCGGAGGGGATGCGCTACGATGAGTGGAAGAAGATCGAGTACTCGGAGGAGACGACATTTGACATTGTTTCCTTCTGCGTCCTGAAAATGAGCGACGGATCCCGCGCCGAGGACAACGGCTACAGGCTGGATCCGGAAGAGATCTACGGGAGTCTTACGATCAGCGAAGTGACGGCGGAACCCGTAGGCGGAGAAATGAAGCTTCGCTCCGGCGGATATGTGGATATTAAGATCACGACGCACTGGACGGGAGATTTCCGCGCCATTCACGACGATTCCTATCCGGATAAACTCTCTTCTTTCTTTTATCAGGATAACGGATTTAAGCCTTTTGACGTCTACACGGGCACATCCCTCTTCAACTACTCGGGAGAGGGCGGCGGAGAAGGCATTTCCGGCGGCGAGGCGAGCGATTCGGGCTTTATTGAATCCGACGTCACCTGGAACGGAAGGATCTACCGGGTCTTCGCCCGCGAGGATTCCAGAAATGCCGGCGCCAGCAACTACGATATCGACTGGGACAGCACAACAACGACCACGTCCCTGACCGGAAATCAGGAGACGGTCTACACGTTCCGCGTCCCGGCGGACTACGACGGGCTCGCACTGCTTCTTGATCCGGACATTTTCGACGAGAGAGAATATGAACTCAGCGACACTGCGGAGATCCTGGCGTCTTCCGACCTCTACGCGGACATTCTGACGGATGACAGGGGAGAGCAGCACGATCCGAAAGAGTTCGTGTTCGTCAAAGTGTCGGACCTTCTTGAGAATGAGCAGTTCAAACAGAATTGATTTCGGGGACGGAAGTGATTATTGGGACGGAAGTGATTACCGGGGAAGGAAGTGAATCCTGGGACGGAAGTGATTCCCAGGACGGAAAACAGCAGATGAATGAATACAGTCACGTGTATGAAGCCACGTGACTGTGTTGTGTGAGAGAGGATTTATGAAATATTCCTGCATTATTCTGGATCATGACGATACCGTCGTAAACAGCACGGCGACGATCCACTATCCCGCTTTTCTCGCTTATATGAAGGATGTGCGCCCGGAGATCAACTATACCTGTGATGAGTATTTTGAGTACAATTTCGATCCCGGTGTCATTCCTTTTTTCCATGATATCTGCGGGCTCAGCGAACAGGAGATGAAAGAGGAAGAAGCCTTCTGGAATAATTTTGTGAAGACGAGGATCCCGGAAGCCTATCCGGGCCTTAAGGAGATGATGGAAAGGTACCGTGAGGCAGGCGGTAAGATCTGCGTTGTCTCCCACTCTTTCAGCCATTATATTCTCCGGGATTATGAGGCGAACGGCCTGCCGGAGCCGGATCTCATTTTCGGATGGGATATGGAGCCGGAACTCAGGAAACCGAATCCCCATGCGGTTTATGAGATCGAGAAGAAATATTCCCTGAAGCCGGAAGAGATCCTCATGGTGGATGACCTGAAGCCGGGATATGACATGGCGAGAGCGGCAGGCGTCAATTTTGCCGCGGCAGGCTGGGCGAACGACGTCGCAAAGATCAGGAATTTCATGATGAAGAACTGCGACTACTACTGCCGTACAGTGGAGGATCTTTCAAAGCTGCTGTTCTCTACGGAAGGGATTTGAGGAAGGCCGGGGCAAGGCAGAGCAAGCCTGGGCATGTCAAATCAAGATTTTTTCCACATGCAATGCCTGCTGCCAGAGGTTTGAGCGGTGACCAGGCATGTCAAATCAAGATTTTTTCCACATGCAATGCCTGCTGCCAGAGGTTTGAGCGGTGACCAGGCATGTCAAATC
>SVDL01000074.1 GCA_015057835.1 Lachnospiraceae bacterium | reverse complement strand
CAAGTGCTCTACCGCCTGAGCTAATGCTCCATATACTGGGCCAGATGGATTCGAACCATCGGATGCAGCAGTCAAAGTGCTGTGCCTTACCCCTTGGCGATGGCCCATTGTCTTGTCGGCCTCGCCGATTCCGCACTTAATTTGCGGAAAGGTGGGAGATGGGACTTGAACCCACGATCTCCAGATCCACAATCTGGCGCGTTAACCGACTACGCCACACCCACCATATATCGCGGCCGGATCTCCCGTACCGTTTTATGATCAACCGCCGAAGCGGGTTTTTACGATCGACCGTGCCTGGAGGGATTCGAACCCCCGACCCACGGCTTAGAAGGCCGTTGCTCTATCCGACTGAGCTACAGACACATGAAGAGCGGGTGATGGGAATCGAACCCACGTGTCCAGCTTGGAAGGCTGGTGTTCTACCATTGAACTACACCCGCAAATCCGCAGCTTATCTGATAGTCGGGGTGACAGGATTCGAACCTGCGGCTTCCTGCTCCCAAAGCAGGCGCTCTAGCCAAGCTGAGCCACACCCCGTCGCCCTGAATCTGCGCCTTAAGCTGCATCTGTTACGCGCAGAAAGTGCAAGATTTGTTCCCGTCTTTTTTCGGGCACGTGCTATATTATATAGTCTTCCTTTTGGTTTGTCAAACACTTATTTCAATATTTTTTGTGCCGGAAAACAGACTTTTAAACCGGCCGGAAACGCCCCTACCACCGGAACTTTCTGCCCGCTCCCGGGAGATAATTGATCCAGGCGTAGCGGAATCCGGTCTCGTCCAGTTCCAGCATCGCGTAGCTGCTCTCCCTCCCCGACTGGCGCGGAAGGCTCAGACTCCCGGGATTGATGAGCAGCACTTCGGGATCCCGGTTATCGATCATCGGGACATGGGTATGTCCGCAGCACACGATCGACGCTCCCTTTTTCTTCGCATACTGCTTTACGGAAGACGTATCGTAGGAAATGCCGAAGCGGTGCCCGTGCATCACCAGGATCTTATGACCCGCTATGGTCATATTCTCTTCTGTCGGCAGATCCGTCCACAGATCGTTATTCCCCTGGACGATGAAGCTGGGACACCCGCAGATCTCCGCGGCGCACGCGCGGATATAATCCTCGTCGCCGCTCACGTCCCCGCAGTGGATCAGATAATCCAGCTGCTTCACTTTGCGCAGGAGCGGCTCCACATCCTTCGAATACCCGTGGGTATCCGACATGATGAGGATCCTTTTTTTCCGGATCCGGCCGTCTTCTCCCGTCCCCTCCGGGTCCTCCCGGAGAGAATTCTGCACCTTCTGCCTTCTGCGCTCCTCTATATATTCTCTTGCTGTCTTGCTTCTGTTTTCAGGCACTGCCTGTTCCTTTCCTTTAAGATCCTAAGGAGGGCCCGCTTGCGGGAAGATCCCTCAGGATGCCTCAGCGGCGGGCGTGTTCAAAGAAAGTGCTCCGCATTTCTCTTGTGAAGAGTCCTTAGGATGCCACAAAACATCCTCAAAGTTCGCCGCGGTCGCTCAGCTCCTGCAGCATCGCTTCCATTTTCCGAAGCGCTTTTCCGCGGTGGCTGATCGCGTTCTTTTCTTCCGGCGCAAGTTCTGCGGCTGTTTTGCCGTATTCGGGAAGATAGAAAATGGGATCGTAGCCGAATCCGTTGCTCCCCTTCTCCTCATAAGCGATCCTGCCCTCGAATGGCTCTTCCGCCTGCAGCACACGTCCGTCGGGGAATACGGTCGCGATCGCGCAGATATATCTGGCTGTGCGCTTTTCGTCCTCCACGTCCTTCAATTCGCTGATAATGGCGGCGTTCTTTATGCGGTAAGAGGTATCCTTTCCCATATACCGCGCGGAATAGATCCCCGGCCTTCCGCCCATGGCGTCCACCACGAGTCCGGAATCATCCGCCATCGTGATCTCCCCGGAGGCGAGACAGATCTCCCGGGCTTTGATCAGGGCATTTTCGGCAAATGTCGACCCGTTCTCCTCAATATCGAGATCGTAGCCCGCATCCTTCATCGATTCCACTTCAAACCCGAATTTCGCGGCGATCTCCCGGATTTCCTTCAGTTTATCTTTATTTCCGGTCGCAAATATGATCTTTCTCATCGATTCTCCTTTTCCGGTGATCCGGCGGCTTCGCGGTTTCTCTTCGGCGGTTTTGGGCCCAGATACTGGAAATACCGGGTCTGCAGCATGCCGTTGTAGATCTTTCTGTTTTTGTCCGCCTTTTTCCCGATGTACTTTTCCGTGTCCTCATAGGAGGAGATCAGGTACATCGACCAGTCGTCCAGCCGGGCGTAGACCTCCCCGAAGGTCCTGTACAGTTCCGGCAGTTCCTTCTCATTCTGCAGTCTCTCTCCGTAAGGCGGATTGCTGATCAGAAATCCATATTTTTTAGGATGGGAGAAATCCTTCAGCGCTCTCGCCTGAAAATGGATCTGTCCTTCCACGCCGGCATTCTTCGCATTTTCCCTCGCGCAGCGGATGGCGTAGGGATCAATGTCAAAGCCCTGGAGATCCGATTCCGTCTCCGGCAGCACCGCTTCTTTCGCTTCTTCCTGCGCTTCCAGAACATATTTTGCCGCGTCCAGGTTCTTCCACTCTTCCATCTGGAAATGGCGGTTCATTCCCGGCGCGATCCCGCGGGCGATCATGGCCGCTTCGATCGGGATCGTCCCGCTTCCGCAGCAGGGATCGGCGAGGATCCTTCCTCTTCTCCACGGAGTGAGCAGGATCAGCGCTGCCGCCAGCGTCTCCGAGATGGGCGCCATGACCTGTTCCTTCCGGTAGCCTCTTTTATGGAGCGATTCACCGGATGTGTCGAGGCACACGGAGACCATGTCTTTGCGGATCGCGACGCGGAACGGATAAGAGGGGCCGTCTTCCGCAAACCAGGAGATGCCGTACACACTGCTCAGGCGGTCCACCATCGCCTTCTTCACGATGGACTGGATGTCCGACGGGGAAAACAGAGCGCTGCGCACGGAAGAGACCTTCCGCACCCAGAATTTCCCGTTTTTCGGGATAAACTGTTCCCACGGAACCGCTTTTACCGCCTCGAACAGCTCGTCAAAGGTGACCGCCCGGAATCTCGCGCACTCCAGCAGCACGCGCTCCGCGGTGCGGAGATGCACATTTGCTTCCGCTGCCGCACGCAGATCCCCGTGAAACGACACTCTTCCGTCCTCGGTGGAAAGGATGTCGTATCCGAGATCGCTGATCTCTCTCTTCAGAACCGCTTCCAGTCCGAAATGGCACGGAACCGCTATTGTCATCTCCATTTTTGCCATAAAAACCCTCTTAATTCCGGCGGGCTGTCCCACACAAAAAGTTCATGTTGCATTTCAGATAAATGTATTATATAATCAAATCCGTAAAAAGAATTTACCCTTCAATAATTTTTTTTACAAACCCCTTATTTAATTATTTATACTCCCCTGAAAGGCCGTTTGCAGCTCCCCTGCAGACGGTCTTTCTCCTTTCTTCCGAAATCTCCTTACATCCGAAAGAGAATGCCGACTGCCGCGGCTCCGAGAATATAAACGATCGGGTGTTTCTTAAATTTCAGGTATGCCGCGAGAATCACGATGCCCAGCACGACCGCTTTCCAGGAGATCAGATCCCCTATATTTCCCGTCGCCTGATACAGGTCCGTATTCAGGAGCGCCGCTTTCGCCACAAGAAGGCACGCATATGTGATCATGGCAACTGATGCGGGACGGATCCCGTACATCGCGTGCTGCACATATCGGTTCTCCCGGAACCGCTTCAGGAAATTGGCGACGATCAGAATGATAATGAAGGACGGCAGCACAAGGGACAGCGATGTTGTCAGCGCGCCGATGACCCCGGCTGTATGGAAGCCCACATAAGTCGACATATTGACTCCCAGCGGCCCCGGCGTCGATTCCGATACCGCGATCATATCCGTAATATCTCTCGATGTGAACCAGCCGGTCCTGCGGGAAATATCGTAAAGGAACGGCAGTGTCGCGAGGCCTCCGCCGACGGCGAACAGACCGGCTTTGAAAAACTCCCAGGCAAGACGAAGAAGCGTACTCATTTCGCATCCCTCCCCTCTTTCCATTTCAGAAAGATCCCGGCAGCCGCGGATGCGACGACCAGAATGACCGGAGAGAGATCCGTCAGGAGATTCAGCGCGAGGACCGCGGCGGCGATAAGGCACGTCGGCAGATCCAGCAGCGACTTTTTCCCGATCTTCCAGACGGAAGTTCCCACGAGCACCGTCACGGCGACGCGGATGCCCGCGAAGGCGTGGGCGACGATCTCATTGCTCTTGAAATTTGTAAAAAACGCGGCGATCAGTGTAATGATGATCAGAGAAGGGGTGATCACGCCGAGCGTGGCCGCTGCCGCTCCCGCAGTGCCCCTGTTTTTGCTGCCTATAAAAGTACCCGTATTAACAGCAATGACGCCGGGCGTGCACTGTCCGATCGCGTAATAATCCATGAGTTCCTCTTCCGTTGCCCATCCGTGTTTCTCCACGACTTCTTTCTGCAGCATCGGAAGCATGGCATATCCGCCGCCGAATGTGAACAGGCCGATCCTGAAAAAAGCGCAATATAGCTGCAAAAGCTCTTTCATTTCCGAAATCTCCTCCGTGAAACGTCGGGACAGGGAAGCATTCCCTGTCCCACGCCGCTTAGTATAACAGAATCATTTCCGGAAATAAAGGCGGGAATCCGGAGTCAGCTCCTTTTTCTGCGCCTTGCGAAGGCCCGTGGAGTCAGTTCCTTTTTCTGCGCCTTGCGAAGGCCCGCCGGAGGGGTCTTTCCACTTCGTGCTCATAGCGCCACACGTACCCCTTGTCGTGTTTTCTCTTCCCGCTGCAGACACTTGAAATGTGCGTGCAGTTAAAGAGTTCCTGCGCTTCCTGGATGCTGTTGTGCCGGGACAGCGCGTTGCCGTAGTCATCGTAGCGGATCACACTTCTTCTTTCGCTCATAATCGTCTCCTTTTCACAAATACTGAACGGATCTTTATGGAATCTTCAGGGCGGCGGACGCCGTCAGGGCAGGCCGGAACAGCCGTGCCAAAGAGCGCGGAGTCCCGCGGAGGGCGGGCTGCGCCAAAGAAAAAAACAGACAGCATTTGCTGTGCTGTCTGTTAATCATACTATATCCGCGATTCATTTGTAAAAGGAAACCGATTGTAGTATTTTCGGCGATTTATTGCATTTTTCTCTGTCGAACCACTTCATAAGCCATAACGCCTGCCGCGACGGATGCATTCAGGCTCTCGATCTGTCCCAGCATCGGGATCTTCGCGGTGAGATCGCATTTTTCCCGGATGAGAGGCCTTACGCCGTTTCCTTCATTGCCCACCACGAGGGCGATCGGCCCCCTGAGATTCAGCTCATACATCTCTTTTCCGTCCATCGCCGTGCAGACGACCCAGATTCCCTCTTTTTTGAGTTTTTCGATCTCGGAGGCGAGGTTGGTCACTTTTGCGATCTTTGTGAAATGAATGGCGCCTGCGGATGCTT
The DNA here is from genome assembly GCA_015057835.1 of Lachnospiraceae bacterium. Lineage (GTDB taxonomy): Bacteria > Bacillota > Clostridia > Lachnospirales > Lachnospiraceae > Chordicoccus. Next base: position 6,355 of record SVDL01000074.1, on the reverse strand, counting down.
TCGCCACTGTTGCCGTGAGTGTCGCGGCATGACGCTTCGGGATCACGACGCCGTGCGCCCCCGCCGCGTTGGCGGTCCGGATGATCGCGCCGAGATTGTGCGGATCCTCAATATCGTCGAGCAGGATCAGGAACGGATCCTCGCCCCGCTCCGCCGCTTCTTCCAGGATATCACTCACCTCGCAGTATTCCGCCGCCGCAGCCTGTGCGATCACGCCCTGATGCGCACCGGTCTCCGACATGGCGTCCAGCCGGTCTTTTGTCACAAAACTGATAACCGTTCCCGCTTTTCTCGCGAGTCCGAGGATCCTCTGTACGGGTTCGTCCATACAGCCGTCGAGCACATAGAGCTTATCGATGGTTTTTCCCGCCGCATATGCCTCACGGATGCTGTTGCGTCCCTCCAGGCGCGTCAGTTCCTCTCCGGCAGCGTCTTCGGTCCGACGGCGGCTGTCACGTGTGCTTCCGTCCTGCCGCGTTCTCCCATTCCTGCGCTCTGTGCCGCGTCTTCTCTCCCCGGCGTCCGCTCCGCCGGAATGGAACCGTTCTCTGTTTTTCATTGTTTCATCCTCACCGTTTTGCCAGGTGATCTCCCGACAGATAAAAAGGCCCGCCCGGCGGACCTTTTTTATGCGTTTACTTTTCTTCCGTGTGCGTGCTGTCGCTCCGATACTCCAGCTCCGGCGCCCTCATGCTGACCTTCATGTCTGACGGCACGGAGTTGACAAGGAACGTGTTGCCGGCGACGGTCGCGTTGTCCCCGATGATCGTTTCTCCGCCGAGAACGGTCGTATTGGCGTAGATCGTCACCTTGTCTCCCAGCGTCGGATGTCTCTTTACGCCGCGCAGCTGCTGGCCTTTTCTCGTGGAGAGCGCCCCCAGCGTCACACCCTGGTAGATCTTGACATTGTCGCCGATCTGCGTCGTCTCTCCGACGACGATGCCCGTCGCGTGGTCGATAAAGAAATACTTTCCGATCTCCGCCCCCGGGTGAATATCCACGCCCGTCATGCTGTGGGCGTATTCGGACATAATTCTCGGGATCAGCGGGATATGCCGGATCCACAGCTCATGGGCGATCCGGTAGGTCGTGATGGCGGACAGTCCCGGATAGCTCAGGATGATCTCCTCCATACTGTAAGCCGCCGGGTCGCCGTTCAGCGCCGCCTCGACGTCAGAAGCGAGATATTCTCTGAGTTTCGGGATCTCCCCGAGGAAATCGTCCACGATGCTCTCCGCCTTCTCCATGAGGTCCGACGTCTTGACGTCGTCCTCCGCGTCCTGCGATCCGAGAGCGATCGCCACCTGTTTGGACAGGTGGTACTGAATGTATTCCAGGTGCGCCCCCACAAGATACCGGACATATTCCGGCCGGATCTTGCTCTGGTCGTAATAGCCGGGGAACAGGACCTGCCGGAGCTTTTCAAGCACCTCAATGATGATCGTCCGGTTGAGAATGCTCTTGCCGAGCAGACGGGTCGTGACCGGATACTCTTTATAGCTGTCCAGAATAGCGTCGATCAGAACGTCCGGATTCTTTTTTTCACTTCTGTTTTCCTGCATGTTATTATTCCTGCGTTTCTGCGCCGGAAGAAGAATCCCTTCCGGTCGTTACTGTTCCGGATACGCCGCCCGGATGAGTTCCGCGATCCTCCCGTTCTCACCTTTGAGATACAGGTAGCCCACCAGCGCTTCCAGTCCCGTCGCCCTCCGGTATTCCGCGACCGAGGCGTGTTTCGCCATCGTCGGCGAATTGGCGTTTCTGCCCCGCCGGTAGACCGCTTCCTCCTGCTCCGTCAGCATCGGCTCGATCACATTCATCATTTCGGACTGGGCTCTCGCCGAGACGATGCCGGCAGCCATGCGGTTCATGTTCTTGAGTCTGCCGTTTACATTCCGGACGACCGCCGTCCGGATCACGAGTTCAAAGACGGCGTCTCCGATATAGGCGAGCGTCAGCGGGGAGACATTTTCCGGAAGAAGATCCGGCAGGGAAAATGCTTCCGCGGCCGCATCCAGGATCGTCACGCCCTTGTCCATTTAACGCCTTCTCTCGTATCCTTGAGGAGAATGCCTTTTGCCGCGAGCTCATCGCGGATCTCGTCGGCGCGGGCGAAATTCTTTGCTTTGCGCGCCGCCTGGCGCTCCTCGATCAGCTGCTCGATCTCCGCGTCCAGGATCTCTTCCTTCTTCTCGGTGATGATGCCGAGAATGTCGCAGAGCTGCGCGAGCGTGTCGGCAAATACTTTAACGGTCGCCGCCGCGCATTCCTCATTGACATGCTGATTGGCGTATTTCACCAGTTCGAAGACTACCGAAAGCGCGTCCGCGGTATTGCAGTCATCGTCCATTTTCTCGTCGAATTTCCGGACAAATGCCTCCGCTTCCGCGGCCATGGCCTTTTCTTCTTCCGAAGGTTCCGTATCCTTCGCCGACTTCATGAGGTCGCCAAGACGCTCCGCCGCGTTGCGGATCCTCTCGAGCGCGCTCTTTGAGGATTCCATGAGATCCGCGCTGAAATTCAGCGGGCTGCGGTAATGGGCCGACAGCATGAATAAGCGGAGGACCTGCAGATCGTATTTTTCGGCGATGTCGCGCACGGTAAAGAAATTGCCGAGGGATTTCGACATTTTCACCTTGTCGATGGTCAGGAACGCGTTGTGCATCCAGTAATTGGCAAACGGGACGCCGTTCGCGCACTCGGACTGGGCGATCTCATTTTCGTGATGCGGGAAGACGAGATCCTCGCCGCCGGCGTGAATATCGATCGTGTCCCCGAGATAGTGTTTTGCCATCACCGAGCACTCGATGTGCCAGCCGGGACGGCCGTCGCTCCAGGGCGAATCCCAGGCGGGCTCGCCTTCCTTCTTCGGCTTCCAGAGCACGAAATCCAGCGGATCTTCTTTCTGCTCTTCTCCGGTGACCTTGATCTCACGGAATCCGGAGCGCAGGTCGTCGAGATTCTTCCAGGAAAGCTTCCCGTATTCCTTAAATTTTCTCGTGCGGAAGTAGACTGTGCCGTTGACGTTATAGGCATAGCCCTCGTCGATCAGCTTGCGGATCATGGCGATCATGCCGTCGATCTCCTGCGTCGCGAGCGGATGGACCGTGGCGGGGCGCACATTCATGCCCTCCATATCCTTTTTGCACTCCTCGATGTAGCGCTTTGAGATCTCCTCACTCGTGACGCCCTCCTCGATCGCCTTCGCGATAATCTTGTCGTCGACGTCCGTGAAATTGGAGACGTAATCCACCTTATATCCCTTGTGCTCAAGGTAGCGGCGGAAAGTATCAAATACGATCATCGGCCGCGCGTTTCCTATATGAATGAGGTTGTAGACCGTCGGTCCGCAGACGTACATTCTGACACGTCCCTCTTCGATCGGCACAAATTCCTCTTTTCTTCTCGATAATGTATTAAAGATCTTCATATATTCTGTCCTTTTCCTCTGTACTCTCCGGCATAAACAGGATCTGTGCCGGGCCGTTTCGGGAATCCATTTCAGTCTATGCGGAAACCTGCTGTTTGTCAAGAATTCAGGGGCTCACGAAATCGCTTATCGTCTTTTCGAAATTCTCCCTGAGCGCCGGAATGCACACATATACCTTTCCGGCATCTCCGTCCCGGAGCACATACACCGCCCGGGAGCTTTCCGCCGTGTCACTGATCGTCAGTGTCGTTTCCGTGCCGTCCTTCCGTAGGATCCGCACCTCCGTGAAGGGATCGTCCAGTCCGTACTGTCCGGGATCGGAAGGCTTCTCGATCACCTGCCGGACCGCGATGCCCGTGACGCCGCTCACGAGGATCCGCACCGCTTCCTGCCGGATATTCCACGAGGAGGGATCACCGTTCCCCGGCAGATCCTCCGCCGCAAGTCCCGACAGATCGCATTCTTCTGCGTTTAGCATCCATTTTCCTTCCTTCAGGAAGAAGGAAAGCGTGGTGCCGTCGGGAGCCCGGTAAGCGATCCCCGCGATCTCCTCCGCGGTTCCTTCGATCAGCAGTTCTTTCGTCTCCCCTCCGCTTTTCCCTACGGAGAGCGTCAGAAACGCATATATAAGGATCTGGACAAGCAGGAGAATGCCTGCGGCCGCGAGCGCCGTTTTCTGTTTTTTCGTGCTCTTCTCCTCCGTCATCTCTTTCTCCTCCGAAGCCACACGGCCATCCCGAGAAGCAGGATCAGTCCGGGGATCACCGCCATGGAAATGACGCCGAACCGCACGGATACGCCCTGCGGCAGAAGAAGCTGCGGGGGCGTCATGGATTTCGCGGGAATTGCCTGCTCCGCGTTTTTCTCCGTGACAAATGCGAGCGTCCTCGCAAACAGCTCCGCATTGCCCGACGGCAGCGCCATATCCGCCTGAAGGAACTGGTTGAAGATCGAGCGGCTGAAGATGCACGGGGTGGAAAAGCATACCAGTTTTCCGCCGGTATAGACGGAGGCCGCGAGGACGAAAGTTCCCTGTTCTTCTCCCTGAACGGGAGCATTTTCCGTCAGGGCGGGATCCGTCCTTGCCCACGCATTTTCCGTCGTGAGAAGGAGAGGCACCGCGCCTGTATTTTCCCGCGCCGTGAGCCGGAACGCCTGCGCGAAGGGGCAGAGAACATTTTCCTGCGGGAAATCTTCGGTAATGCCCGGCGATTCCGCTATGACCGGCAGAAGGAGATACGGCAGCTGCACATACGCCCCTTCCGTCTGTTCCATCACATAGCCCGGGACCGCTTCGATTCCGAATTCCGAGAGGAGCGCGTCCAGGACCGGCGTATTTTCCGCGGTGAAGAGCCGGATATACAGGACGGAGCCGCCGCCCGCAAGGAACGTACGGATCTTTGCCGTCTCCTCTTCCGTAAAATCGGCGCTCGGCGCGAAAATGACCAGCGCGGAGCCATTTTCCGGGATCTCCGCCGTGAAAAGGTTGACCGGCGCCGTGTCGATATTCATTTTCGAGACCGCGTCCGCCATCGGCGCGTCAAAAGAAGGCTCGCCGTGGCCTTCCGTACAGTACAGGACCGCCTGAGACGGGTCCGTGACATACTGCAGAGCGCTCGTGAGCTGCCCCTCGCCGTCGAAAGCAGTGGCATAGATATTCTGCCCGTCGGATGGATAGAAGGATTCATAGCGGATCACTTTAAACTTCCGGCCGGAAGAGGCGATCACGCTGTTTGCGGGCAGGGACGTCTCGCCGTACGCCTCCGTAAAGCGGGGCGACGCCGCGAGATCGATCTTCTCAACGGAAATATGTTCCGAGAGGCTGTCATAGGTGCGGAGCAGAGCTGCAATGTCCCTGTCCTCCTCCCCGTATGCCGTCAGATAATAGAAAATGACGTCTTCCTCAAGATCTCCGGCCGCTTCCCGCGTGGCCTCTCCCACGGTATAGAGCCGCTGCGCCGTCATATCCCGCACGGTCAGCGACTGCGGGAGCTTCCCCGCGATCAGATTCAGCAGGAGCAGATTCAGCAGAAGAACGGGCACAAGCAGCGATTCCGCCGCGGAGGCGGGACGCGTCCTGCGGGAGACGGAGTAGACCGTAAGCTCGATGCCCGCCGCGGCGAAGGACAGGAAAAACAGGACCGCTTTCAGGTCCAGCATTCCCATGACGCCGGTGAAGAAAACGGAGCGGAAATCAAATACGCCGATGACCTGTGAGACGCGGCCGTCAAACAGATCCCCGCGGAGCAGAAACAGAAGGACGGCGGCGATCATGAGGATCAGGAAAATGACCGCGCTGCCGTACAGGCGCTTTGTCCCCAGATAAATCAGCAGGGAGAGAAGCGCCGCCAGGATCACAACGAAAATGAACGCGCTGCCCCGCCCCGCGCTGATGATCGTGCGCACATTTCCGATCAGCTGGGTAAAGATCACAAACAGAATGCAGATGACAGCGGAAATGATCTGATTCTCGGTCACGGAGGAAATGAACATGCCCGCGGCGAAATAAGCCGTTCCCATAAGAAAGAACAGGAACAGCGCCGCATTGTCGGCCGCCACCGGCATCGATCCGTAGCGCCCCAGCGCCGCGGCATAGATCTTCATGAACAGGACCGGGATGAGGAGCATGACAAGGAGCGCCGCGTATTTCCCGTAAACGACGGACCGGACGCGGACAGGGGCTGTCAGGAGAAGCTGGTCGGTCTTCTGCCGGTACTCCTCCGAAAAGGTCCTCATGGTAAGAAGGGGCATGGCGATCGTATAAAACCAGAACGCCAGGTTCTGGAGCGTATACGAGTAGGAGCCGTATCCGTTGAAGCAGTTGATATACCGCGTCACAAATCCGGTCAGCGCGAGCAGGACCGCGAGCGAGGCCGCCCCGATCATGGTCACCGCGTAGGTATGCAGTTCTTTGCGGAATACAGC
>SVDL01000007.1 GCA_015057835.1 Lachnospiraceae bacterium | reverse complement strand
ACGGCAGTCGGCTACGCGATGTGCGGAGGCCGCGCGGTTCCGGAGATCATGTGGGGAGATTTCATCGGCCGCTGCGCGGATGAGCTCTTCAACCAGCTCGCCAAATGGCAGGGCATGAGCGCCGGATGCCTGAAAATGCCGGTGGTCTGCCGCATTTCCGTCGGCGCCTTCTACGGTGCACAGCACTCCCAGGACTGGACCAGCTGGGGAACGCACGTACCGGGCATCAAAATCGTCTATCCGGCGACCCCGTACGACATGAAGGGTCTCATGAACAGCGCACTGGCGGGTTCCGATCCGGTGCTCATGTTCGAGAGCCAGAAACTCTATGACAAGGGCGAGCTCTTCCGCAAGGAAGGCGTTCCGGAAGGATACTATGAGATCCCGATCGGCGAACCGGATGTCAAGCGCGAAGGAAAAGACCTCACGATCCTGACCATCGGCCCGACACTGTATCCGGCTATCAAAGCCGCCGACATTCTGGAAGAAAAATACGGCATGAGCGCGGAGATCATCGACGCCCGCACCCTGGTGCCGTTCAATTACGAACCGGTGATCGAGTCCGTGAAGAAGACGGGACGCATCGTCCTCGTTTCGGATGCCTGCGAGAGAGGCAGCTACATCAAGACGATCGCGGAAAATATCACCGAGCTCGCATTTAACTATCTTGACGCCCCGCCGGCAACGGTCGGATCCCACAACTGGGTCTCCCCGTGCCCGGAACTTGAGCGGTATTATTTCCCGAACGAGGATACGATCCTTGACACGATCAACGAGAAGATCAAAGTTCTTGAGGGATACGAGCCGACGACCGACGTCAGCATTAACGAAAAGCTTCGCAGGGAGCTTCTCGGGATCTGATTTATAATACGGAAACAGCAGCGCCTGCGCTTCAAAAAAAAGCGCTGCTGTCTTGTGTTTAAATTGACTTTTTATACTGCTATTTTTATAATAAAAATAGCGTGTATGAGCGCAATGTGCATGACATTTTTACGAAAGCAGACGGACGGAAAATGACGCATTTAATTGAAACCCGCTGAGGAACTGCCGCCGCCGGTCGGAGGTCTTAAAGTAGGAGAAAGGCGGAAGCGGTTCATTGGATCTGAGAAGATTCGGAAAGGAATTACTATGACAGATGAAAAAAAGAAAGAGTTAGAGGCATTGTGCCTGGAGTTCAGGAAATGCCTGATCGAAACTCTGCACTCCATTCAGACCGGACATCCGGGAGGATCCCTTTCGGTATGCGAAATTCTGACGACACTTTATTTCAATGAGGCTAATATTTCGCCGGAGAATATTGACGACCCGAACCGCGACAAGATCATTCTCTGCAAAGGCCACGCAGCTCCCATGCTGTATCTCAACCTGGCGAAAAAAGGCTTCTTCCCGATGGAAGAGATGAAGACGCTCCGCCAGATCAACAGCCGCCTGCAGGGACATCCGTGCTCCAAGGAGACTCCGGGCGTCGAAGCTTCGACGGGCCCGCTCGGCGCAGGCTACCCGCTCGCGGTAGGCATTGCCCTTGCTGACAGAATGGATGGCAGAGATTCCTACACTTACGCGATCCTCGGCGACGGCGAACTCAACGAAGGCGTTGTCTGGGAGACTGCTCTCAACGTCAACAAATGGAAACCGGATCACCTGATCACGATCGTTGACTGGAACAAGGTCCAGCTCGACGGTACGACCGACGAGGTCATGCCGATCGGCGATCTGGCAGGCAAATTCGCTTCCTTCGGCTACAATGTGATCGAATGTGACGGACACGATGTCGCAGCCCTTTCTGACGCGATCGCGAAAGCAAAGGCCGCAAAGGGTGTTCCGAGCGTTATTCTTGCGCACACCGTCAAAGGCAAAGGCGTCTCCTTCATGGAAGGCAAGAATGCATGGCACGGCGCGCCGATCGATGACGCATCCTACGAAAAAGCGATGGAAGAACTGGGAGGTGCACAGTAATGGGAAAACAGCTCAGAGAAATTTACGGCGAGATCCTGAAAGAAGTCGGTGCGACCAATAACGATATCGTGGTGCTTGACGCCGACGTATCCGGCTCCACCAAATCAGCTATTTTCGGAAAAGCATATCCGGACCGCTTCTATAACTGCGGTATCAGCGAATACGCGATGGCGGGCATGGCTGCCGGCCTTGCGAAAATGGGAAAGATCCCGTTTGTCAATACCTTCGCGGTATTTATCAGCACCATCGGCCTTCTCGGCGCGAGAACATTTATGTCCTATTCGGGACTGAACGTCAAATACATGGGCGCTTACGGCGGACTTTCGGACGCTTATGACGGAGCGACCCACCACGCGCTCGAAGACATCGCCAATATGCGCGCTCTTCCGGGCATCGATGTTCTGGTTCCGTCCGATGCGGCGAGCACCGAGTTCATCGTCAACGAAGCCATCGCGCGCAAACAGCCGATGTACATCCGTCTTTCCAGAGACGCGATGCCGGACTGCCATCCGGAGGGTGCGAAGTTTGAGTACGGCAAAGGTATGATCGTCCGCGAAGGCACGGATGTGACCCTGATCGGCTGCGGCATTATGGTCAGCAAATCCATGGAAGCGGCGGAGCTGCTCGCCAAGGAAGGCATCAGCGCAAGAGTCGTCGATATGTACTGCATTAAGCCGATCGACACAGAACTCATCGCGAAATGCTCGAAAGAGACCGGCGCCATCGTTACGGCGGAAGAACACAGTGTGATCGGCGGCCTCGGCGCAGCAGTCGCGGAAGCTCTCGTCAAGACAACGCCGGCTCCGGTCGAAATGATCGGCGTACAGGATACGCATGCAGAATCCGCTTCCTATAAAGATCTGTTTGCGAAATATCACCTCAATGCGGAAGATATCGCGGAAGCAGCGAAGAAAGCAATTGCAAGAAAGTAATTGATGAAGGAGGATTAGTATTTATGAAAGATTCGATCAAGAAATATTTCCAGGTCGGAACCATCACATGGATGTCTTATCCGGGCGTCCCGCAGAACGAAGTCATTAAGATGATCGCGAAAGACGATTACTTTGATGCCATCGAAGTCTGCAAGTATCCGGATGATGAGAGCCGTGAAGAAGGCAAAAAGCTCCTTGAGCAGTCTCACCTGAAAGTCTGCTACGGCGCGCAGCCGCGTCTCCTCGGCCCGAAGCTCAACCCGAACGACATCGATGAGGAAGGCCGCAAGAAAGCGGAAGCTACTCTGATCGAAGCTGTCGACGAAGCGGAATACCTCGGCGCGAAAGGCATTGCTTTCCTTTCCGGCAAATGGACCGAAGAAAAGAAAGAAGAAGGCTATCAGCAGCTCCTCAAGACCACGAGAGCTGTCTGCGATTACGCTAAGAAAAAGAACATGAACGTTGAGCTTGAAGTCTTCGATTTCGATATCGATAAGGCTTCCATTATCGGACCGGCTCCGCTGGCTCTCCGTTTCGCGGAAGATATGCGCACAACGCATAACAATTTCGGCCTGCTGGTTGACCTCAGCCACTTCCCGATCACTTATGAGACCTCTCAGTTCGTCATCCAGACGCTCCGTCCGTACATCACGCACCTGCACTTCGGCAATGCCGTAGCGATCCCGGGCTGCGAAGGATACGGCGACCTGCATCCGCGTCTCGGCTTCCCGAACGGCGCGAATGACACTCCGGAAGTTCTTGACTACCTCAAGGTCCTCAAAGAGGAAGGCTTTTTCCGTCCGGATGCTCCGCTTGTTCTTTCCATGGAAGTTTCTCCGCGCAGCTATGAAGACGCGGACATCGTCCTTGCCAATACAAAACGCGTCCTGAACCGCGCATGGGCTGTTCTTGAAGACTGATTCTACAGATAACGGGGCGGCTTCGGCCGCCTATACGGAGGAAATACTAAATGAAAATTGTTGTACTTGACGGATATACAGAGAATCCCGGCGATCTGTCCTGGGAAGCCCTTGAAGCCCTCGGCGAGCTGACTGTTTACGACCGCACTTCTTATGTCGATGCACCGATCATCGCAGAGCGCATCGGCGACGCGGAAGTTGCCATCATCAACAAGACCCCGATCACGAAAGCGACCATCGACGCCTGCCCGAATCTGAAGTGCGTCGCTGTCCTCGCGACAGGCTACAACGTTGTTGATTACAACTATGCAAAAGAAAAAGGCATCATCGTACAGAACGTTCCGACATACGGCACACAGATCGTAGGCCAGTACGCAGTCGGCCTTCTTCTGGAGATCTGCTCTCACTATCAGCATCACAGCGACGCCGTCCATGAAGGACGCTGGGAGAGCAATGATGACTGGTGCTTCTGGGATTTCCCGATGATCGAGCTCTACGGCAAGACCGCAGGCATCATCGGCCTCGGAAGAATCGGCCAGGCTACCGCCAAGATCCTGAACGCTCTCAATATGAAAGTTCTTGCTTATGATACCTTCCAGTCCGAGTCCGGAAAAGCTGTCGCGGAATATGTCGAGCTCGATACGCTCCTTGCGCAGTCGGATGTCATTTTCCTGCACTGCCCGCTGTTCCCGGCTACTGAAGGCATCATCAACAAAGCGAACATCGAAAAGATGAAAGACGGCGTGATCCTCATCAACAACAGCCGCGGCCAGCTGGTCGTCGAGCAGGATCTTGCAGACGCTCTGAACAGCGGCAAGATCTATGCTGCAGGCCTTGATGTTGTTTCCACCGAGCCGATCAAGGGCGACAACCCGCTCCTTAAGGCTAAGAACTGCATCATCACCCCGCACATCTCCTGGGCGGCACAGGCAGCGCGCCAGCGCATTATGGACATCACGGTCGACAATGTGAAGTCTTATATCGCCGGAGAGCCGGTCAATGTGATCAACAAATAAATAAATCTATCGCGGGTTTGAAGGACCGGGACAGCGTCCCGGTCCTTTTTTTTGGAGCCAGGGGGACGGTTCAGGGTGAAGAAGCAGAAAGGGTCCCAAGTGAACCGTCCCCATTGGCTCTTTGAAAAACGTTTCATAATGAAACAATATGAAGAAAGAAAAACCCCGGATTTCCCGTAACAAATCGGCTAAAGAAGGGAATTTACTATCTATTTATATAATTTGACAATCACTAAATATAGCAATATGCACAGCTTTTGGCCGGCAGAACGCTACGATTATCAAAACATTGTCCAATAATTGGTTTGATTACTGCAAAAAAGCATGGTAAAATACTGCTCAGGCGGCGGCGGTGGCCGCACCATATTATTTGTTTACTTTAGGAAAGGAGTAACAAACATGAAAAAAAGAGTTCTTAGTTCTGTAATTGCCATTGTCTGCATCATGGCAATGCTTCTCGGAGGCTGCGGCGATGTCAAGACGGACAACCAGGCAGCGGAAAGCACTGCAACAGAAGAGACAGCTGCAGTTAAGACGAAAGATCCGTATACGGACGACATCAAGATCGGTTTCGTCGCTTATACGATCGGTGACTCCGTAGGTAACGCATGGAATGAAGGTATCGCTCAGGAACTTTCAAACTATGACAACATCACCTATCAGGCATTCGACGGCAACGCATCCGTTGAAGAGCAGGTCAAACACATGGACAACATGATTGACCAGGGCTATGACGCGATCATTATCCAGTGCGCGGACAGCGCAGGCCTTGCGGCTTCTGTCGACAAAGCGGAAGCAGCCGGCATCCCGGTCATCACTGCAAACCTTGACGCTGATACCGTTCACTCCGCACTCTGCGCGATGGTCGATATCGAAGGCGGACGCCAGATCGCTCGCAGCATGGGCGATGCTATGGGCGGCAAGGGCAAAGTCGTTATCATCGACGCTGCTCCGGGCGCAACCAAGGGTGAAAACATCAACAAGGGCTTCAAGGAAGTTCTCGCTGCGGAATATCCGGATATCGAGATCGTCGGCGAACAGACCGGCCAGTGGCTGACAGAAGAAGCCAACAAGGTTATGAACGACTTCCTGACCGCTGACACGAACCACGAGATCCAGGGCGTCCTCTGCCACAATGATGCGATGGCGGAAGGTGCTGCGGAAGCCGCGAAGGCTGCCGGCAGACTTGACGAGCTCATGATCTGGGGTCTTGACGGCGAGACCAAGATGCTTGAGTACATCGAGCAGGGCCTCTGCACAGGTACTGTTTACACGAACTGCCACGATCAGGGCGCTACGATGGCACGTCTCGCTCTTTGCTTCATCCAGACGGGCGTTCACAAAGCAGCTTCCACTCCGGTCGTCAAGGTCGCTCCGATCGTTGTCACAAAGGATAATGTCGACCAGATCACACCGGATATGCGCTGGTAATTTAACCGGCAGGATCCGCAATGCCGTATAAAGCAGAGCGGTTTCCAATTGAAAATGTAACAGAGGGGGTCCTCACGGGCCCCCTTTTTGAAGAAAAATGACAACGGCGGCGCCCGAAATGCGGCAGCCGCCAGATTCCCGAAGGGAGAGATAGGATGCGACAGGAAAGTATCCGAAGAATCATTTCTATCGGACTTCTGCTGACTTTGGTCATCGTATTCAGCGTGACGACCGACAATTTTTTCCAGCTTTCCAATATACAGATCATTCTGAGAGATGCCGGAGTTTACGGAATCATCGGTGTGGGCGTTACCTTCGTTATCATCACGGCAGGTATTGACCTCTCCACCGGTGCGGTCCTCGGATTTTCGGCGATGATCTGCGCCAGAGTTCTTTATTTGTATCAGCTGCCGGCGGGCGTGATCATCGTTCTCGCGCTGTTTCTCAGCACGCTGTGCGGATTCATTACCGGTCAGCTGGTTTCCCGACTGCGCCTTCCGGATTTCATCGCCACACTGGCGATGCAGTTCATTCTGCAGGCATTTATGCTTGTTTTCGCGATCCGCGAGGACGGCGTCATTTCCAATAAGGTCATAACGAACCGGACGATCCTTCTGTTTGGAGCGAGTATCGACGGTTTCTATTTCGTTACATTCGCGTTCCTTATCATCGCCGTCATCGGACAGCTGATTCTGAAACGCACAAAACTGGGTACCTACATCTACGCGACCGGCTCCAACCTCAAGTCCGCGCAGCTGTCCGGCATCAACACCGGCCGCATTAAACGGATCGTCTTCACGATCACCGGATTCCTCTGCGGCATCGGCTCCCTGTTCACCATGGGCAGGATCGGCTCCGTATCGACGGATATCGGCGTCGGAACGGAATTCGAAGTCATTTCCGCCGTTGTCGTCGGCGGATGCGCGTTCAGCGGCGGCCGCGGCGACGTCATCGGCACGGTGATCGGCGCCATTTTCATGGCGGTCCTCAAGAACGGTATTCTGAAATACAACCTTCCGACGGCGGCGCAGGTCATCGTCAAAGGTATCGTTATTATTTTCGTAGTCATGTTTGACTCGATCTACAACCGCTACATGGAGAAGCGCGTTCTCGAAAAAGCGCGTCAGATGGATGCCGAGGGAGGTGAAGCATAATGGCAGGCGAAACCGTTCTCGAGATGAAAGGCATTATCAAGGAATTTAACGACGTACAGGTCTTAAAGAGCGTTGATTTCGACGTCAAAGCCGGTGAGGTACACGCGCTCATGGGCGAAAACGGCGCCGGAAAATCCACGCTGATCAAGATCCTTACGGGCATTTACCCGAAAGACGGCGGCGAGATCTATGTCAACGGGCAGCACGTTAATATCGAGAGCCGCAGAGACGCCGGTAAATACGGCATCGGCGTTATTTACCAGGAACTCTCCCTGATCCCGACCCTTTCGGTCATGCAGAATGTCATGCTCGGCAAAGAGGAGAGCAAGGGCGGTCTTCTGAAAGTCCGGGAAATGAAAAAGCAGGTGACGGATCTCATCGAGCGTTACGGCTTTAATCTCCGGGCAAATGATATCGTCGAGACCCTCACGATCGCCCAGAGACAGACCGTCGAGATCCTGAAGGCTCTCAGTGAGAAGTCCAATATCCTCATCATGGACGAGCCGACGGCTTCTCTCTCCGCAAAGGAATCGGAGAGTCTGTTCAAGATCATTGAACAGCTCCGGGAACAGGGCGTGAGCATTATCTATATCTCACACCGTCTGGAAGAGGTCTACCGTCTGTCCGACAGACTGACCGTTCTCCGTGACGGCGAGAAAGTGGCGTGCCTCACGAAAGAACAGATCAATCCGGCGGATGTGATCCGTCTTATGATCGGCAAGGAACTGAGTGAAGCGACGGCGTCCAAACCGCTCAAAAAGCCGGATACGGAGGCTGTCCTCGAGGTGAAGAATCTCACGAGGCAGGGCGTATTTGAGGATGTGAGCTTCACGCTGCACAAAGGCGAGATCCTCGGATTCGGCGGACTTGTCGGCGCGGGCCGGACGGAAGTTATGCGCTGCGTTTTCGGCGCGGACAGCTATGACAGCGGTGAAGTGCTCTTCGAGGGGAAGAAACTTCCCAATAATGTAAAAGAGACCCTTAAGAGAGGCTTCGGCCTCGTGCCGGAAGACCGGCGCAATCAGGGCTTTGTTCCGCTCCTGTCGATCGAGAAAAACGTCGCCATGACCAACTACGACACACTGGCGCACCTCGGATTCGTAAGCGGAGCGGGCGAAAAGAAACTGGGCATCAAGATGGTCGAAGAACTGGACATCCGCCCGGGCAACCCGCAGATCCCGGTGGGCAACCTCTCCGGCGGCAACCAGCAGAAAGCGGTCCTCGGAAAATGGCTCTCCCGTGATCTGAAAGTTCTCATTGTCGACGAGCCGACAGCCGGTATCGATATCGGCGCGAAAGACGAGATCTACAAACTGCTCGAAGAGCTGGCGGAGGCCGGATCCAGTGTTATTCTGGTGTCCTCCGACCTGCAGGAGCTGCTCCGTGTCTCCCGGAGAATCCTGGTCATGCGGAAAGGAAAGATCTTTAAGGAGTTCGCGAACGGACAGATCACACAGGAAGACGTGCTGATGGCAGCGTCCGGCATCGAAGAAGGAGAGGAGGCGACGGCATGAAAGACTTTGGCAAAAACCTGTTGAAATCACAGAAGCTCTGGATCCTCGCCGGCGTGGTGATCGTGATGACGATCCTCCAGCCCGGTGTATTCCTGACCCGGTCCAATATTGTCAATACGCTGTACTCGATCTCGATCTACGGCATTATGGTCTGCGGCGCCATTTTCACGATCCTCCTCGGAGGCATCGACCTCGCGGTCGGCGCTGTTGCGGCTGCGGCGGGCGCGGCGACCGTTAAGCTGATCACTGCATTCGGCGTAAACACATTCCTGGCGGTCCTTGTGGGACTTGCGCTGGGACTGTGCGTCGGCCTGATCCACGGCATTATGGTCGCCCAGTTCGGCGTACCGGCTTTCCTGGTCACACTTGCGACGCAGAATATTGTCTACGGAATCGCGCAGCTCATCACGAAGAATAAGGTCACCAGCATCATGGGCCCGCCGAGCTTCATTTTCCTCGGCAGCGGCCAGATCTTCGGCGTGCCGTTCCCGATCTATATTCTTCTGATCACCAGCGTGCTCAGCTACATTATCCTCAATCACACGGTATTCGGCAGACAGATCTACTCGGTCGGCGGCAATGTGGAAGCCTCCCTTCTGTCCGGTATCCGCAGCAAACGGGTAATTATGCTCGCCTATACTATCTCCGGTCTGACCGCGGCTCTGGCAGGCATTGCGCTGGCAAGCATGAACCGCCAGGCAATCGCGAAGGCAGCTTCCGGCTATGAGACAGAAGTCATCACGGCGATCGTCGTCGGCGGCACGTCTCTTATGGGCGGCGAAGGTAATATCCAGGGCGCGATTTGGGGCGTTCTGCTCGTCGGTATCATTTCCAACGCGCTGCGCCTCATGGGAATCACGAGCAACTATCACGGAATTGTCAAGGGTATCGTCATTATCGGCGCGGTCGCGCTGGATGCTTACGTACGCTTCAGCAAGTCCGGTCTGCGCAAGGGCGGCAGGAAGAAAGCGAAGAAGGAAGCGGCGGCCTGAGAAAGGAACAGCAAAATGAAGTATATTGATACGCATATTCACGTATTTGAGATGCTCAAGGGCTTCGGCATGCACGGTGAATTCCGGCCGATCGGCGGAGGAAAAGCCCGCTGGGCGGACGGATTTGTCCAGCCGATGATCCCGGAAGGCTACGGTGAGACGAACTTTACGGCGGAAGCGGCCATCCGGATGATGGACGAAAACGGGATCGAAAAGGGCGTTCTTCTGCAGGGAAGCTTCTATGGCTTCGGCAATGAGTACACCGGCGAGACCGCGCAGAAGTATCCGGACCGCTTTATCGCGGCCGGCACGCTGGATCCTTTCTGCAGAAATGCGCAGAAGATCTTTGAACGGCTTCAGTCTGAATATGAATTCAAAGCGTTCAAATTTGAGGTCAGCGTGGGCGGCGGCATGATGGGCTACCACAAAGATTTTGAGATCGACGAGGCCGTAGCGCCATATCTCCCGCAGCTGCAGAAGCTCGGCAGAACGGTGGTAT
Source organism: Lachnospiraceae bacterium (assembly GCA_015057835.1). Lineage (GTDB taxonomy): Bacteria > Bacillota > Clostridia > Lachnospirales > Lachnospiraceae > Chordicoccus. The sequence goes on along the minus strand of SVDL01000007.1, from coordinate 38,427 downwards.
TTGACATCGGCTGCGCGGATCAGTACAGCTATCAGCCCGCGGCACTCGCCCGCATGGCGAAGAAATATCCGGATCTCCGGTTCGTGGTCTGCCACCTTATGGCGCCGCGCCCGGGCGAGGGGGATATCCTTAAGAAATCTCTCGAGACGCTGGCGCTGCCGAATGTCTGGTTCGATCTCGCGGCGGTCCCGTTCAATGTGGCGCCGGAGAAATATCCGTATCCGTCCGGCATTCAGTATATCCGCATGGCGATGGATATCGTCGGCGCGGACAAACTCATGTGGGGCACGGATATGCCGTCGGTCGTGTGTTATGAGACCTTTGAGGATCTGAAGCGGTTTGTCTGGGAGGTTCCGGGCATCACCAGTGAGGAGCTGGAGAAGATCTATTACAAAAATGCGACAGAAGCGTATTCATTTGACTGAGACCCGGATTTCGCGGGAATCATTTTAAAATCTATATTTGAAAATGAGAGAAGACCTCTCCGGACAGCAGCACTGGTCCGAAGAGGTCTTTTTCTGTCTGAGCGTCCCGAATGCTCATTTTATTCATTGGGATGCTGCTTTAATAGCAGTATCCTGCGTGAACACGGAAAACTGTGATTTGTCATCTCATAACAGGGAAAAATGATTTTTCCTGCATTTCAGTATTCCTTCCGCCCTCATTTTCGAGAGCTCTTTGGAGAGAGCGGTGCGGTCCGTGTTCAGATAATCCGCCAGCTGCTGCCGGTCAAACGGAATGTCAAATTCATTGGAGTGGGCGCGCAGAGAGACGGAATTCAAATAGGAAAGAAGCTTTTCCCGGATCGTCCGCGGGGAAGTGTGGAAGATCCGGCTGGAGAGAGTCAGATTTTTTCTCATGGAGACGGAAAGCAGGTTTTTTGTGAATTTTGCCTGCCACTCGCAACCGGATTCCTTTGCGGTGTTCAGACAGGCACTGTTTCGGGAAATACTGCCCATATGGTGCGATCCATCGGAGGGATTTCCGCAGTTTTCAGACAGCGATCCGCTCCGCAGACCTCTCAGGTCAAGAAATTGGATCAGGCAGTCCTCATTTGCCCGGACATCGACGAGCAGCTCCTCTTCAAGATAAGCGTAGGTTTCCGCGAAGAAGTCATTTTTTCCTGCGTGACTCAGAATCGTGGAATTGCCCCAGAGGTCGATGCTTTCAATGGTGACGCTTCCGGACAGGACAATGCCCATGTTCTGTGTAACGGCCCCTGCTTTCAGGATCAGCTCATCTTTTTCGTATTTTTTCTGAAAGGAGGAAAGATCGTGAAGACAGGCCGCTATTTCCTCACTGTTCATACTCCGGAAAAGGATAATTTGTGCGGTGCCGGGGGCGGAGGGGGAGAAGGTGTCTGTTTTAGTCATTGAGAAATTTTCCTGGAAATATTAAAAATGTTGTTTTTACCACATACATTATAATGAAGAGAGATTATATTTGCCAATAGAAAGAGAAAAGATCCTTTATAAAGAGCGAAAAGATCAAAAACGGACCGGAATGCAGATTTTTCCGCAACCGGAGAAGGAGAGGGCAGAATCAATGATCAGAAAGATAATTCATATCGACGAAGAAAAATGCAACGGCTGCGGACTGTGTGCGGAGGCCTGTCACGAAGGGGCGATCGATATCGTCGACGGGAAGGCAAAGCTCGTGCGAGAGCATTTTTGCGACGGATTCGGCGACTGTCTGCCGAACTGCCCGATGGGGGCAATCACATTTGAAGAGAGAGAAGCTCCCGCTTATGACGCGGAAGCGGTCAAGGCCAGCCGGAGGAAAATGCAGAAACATGCGGCGGGACACGGATGCCCGGTCTCGCGCCTTCAGCAGTGGCCATGCCAGATAAAACTTCTTCCGACGAAAGCTCCGTTTTATGAAGGAGCGAAGCTCCTGATCGCGGCGGACTGCACGGCTTACGCCTATGCCAATATGCACGAGGAGTTCATGAAAGGCAGGATCACCCTGATCGGGTGCCCGAAGCTTGACGCGGTGGACTACACGGAAAAACTGACGGCGATCATCTCGGAAAATGACATTAAAAGCGTCACGATCGTCCGGATGGAAGTGCCGTGCTGCGGAGGCCTCGAGCGGGCGGCAAAGAACGCGCTGCAGGCCAGCGGAAAGTTTATTCCGTGGCAGGTCGTCACGATTTCGAGGGACGGCAGGATCCTTGACTGAATGGAGCTGCACACAGAGTTAGGAAGGAGAAATATTATGGCTATGATCATGGAAGGATGCCAGGGAAAATCCAATAATCTGACAATAGAAGAGAGAACATGCCCGGTGTGCGGACATACGGTCGAGCTGTTCTCTGTCGACACGGAAGTGCAGTGTGAACACTGCGGTTTTACGGTCTACAATGACAAGCTGACCTGTGTGCAGTGGTGTCAGTACGCCGAAAAATGCGTCGGCAAAGAAATGTATGAGCGCCTGATGAAAGTCGCCGCGATGCAGAAAGAACGCGCGGCACAGGAGAGAAAAGAGAAACTGGCGAAAAAAACGGCACTAAGTGCCTGAGACGGGAGAGAAAACGGCTCTTTGCATCCGGGAAAAGGAAAGAAGCCGGCTCAGAGAGCGGATTCAGGACCCTGTCTCAGGAGAGCAGCCAGCGGAGGTAAGCGTTTACATTTTCTCCGCGGGGCGTGTTGGCGATCACTCCGATGAACACGTCCCCGTCAAAACCTGCAGCGGCGAAAACGGGCAGTTTGGTGACAGAGAGCGCATTTGTCTGAGATTCTGTCTCAATGATCAGCTCTTCCGCTTCGTTAAGATTGTATTCGAGGGAGTTGTCCTCTGTGATGACCTCGTTCTGTGCAAAGTACGGCGATGCCGTCCTGTACAGGGCGGGGTCATTTTCCTGCAGATATTTTCCGAGATCGAGAAGATAGCCGGAGTTCGAGAGAATATCATATCCCTCCTGATTCATGAAAACGAGGTCCAGCGTATGATCCGCGATCGAAGCGGTGATCTTCATGCGGGACGCGTATGCATACTGGTGATTCAGTGTATCCGCGTCGTTCGAAAGGTACAGAGCCTCGTAACGGATGATCTCATTTTTCTTCGGATTTATGCCTGCATCGCGGAAATATTCCGCGTCCAGAGCATTTTCAAGATCCTCGCCTATGGAAACGTTAATAAACCCTGCGTACAGCAGGGCTTCTTTTTTTGTCAGCTGTTTGTGCAGTTGAGAAAAGAGCAGCGCAAGGATGAGAAGGCCGGCGATGATCGGTACTTTATAATAAGTAAGAATGTAATCGAACCGCTCCACCCGGCTCATCTCATGAAAAGATGCTTTCAACGCGGCTTTTTCTTTTTTATTCATCTTCCTGATCCTCCGGATTATAGGAGCAGGCGGCGATGACATTGGACAGCAGGTAGGAACTGAGCAGCGCGCACAGTCCTTCCCCGAACATGATCAGCGGTGTGAACACACGCACGACCAGGAAAAACATCGCAAAGTGGATCGCGAATACCATGATCGTGCAGAAAAGATAATGCGTACCGATAAAGAAGGAGTTCTTTATCATGGCAAAATTCGTATTGACGACGCTCGCAATGAGCGGAAATACATACATGAGAATGATGACATACACGATGGTCGCCGCGATCAGGAGTGCCAGAAGAAGCGTCCAGAACACAGCCGGCGTCCCGGTGGAGATGGAGCGGAGATGCAGGAGAATATAATAGTCCCCGCCGAGCACGATCCCAACAGCGAGCAGAATCAGCCAGAGAACGGTCGACTGTTTGAAATTCTCTTTAAAAGAGCGGATAAACATGCCGGTGATATTGTGCTCTTCTTCCCTCACGATCTTGAGGCTGACATAATAAAGCGCAGTCGTGGAAGCTCCGATTGTGATAAGAGGAATGGAAAATACAAACCACAGAAGATTCAGATAACAGCCGTAGCAGATCTTCAGGAGAAGCTGGCTGAATTTGCTGTCATAGGAAAAAAATCTCAATGTACTTACCTCTCGGTTTCCGTCGATTCCCGGAGTATCAGATCTGACTGCGTATGAACAACACGGAAGTCAAGGGAAGGCTCCTTGATCCGGGACATCAGAAGATCTACGGCAGCAAAGGCCATGACCTGGGTGTGAATATGGATCGTCGTGAGTGTCGGAGTGATGATCCTCGATTCCGGAGAATCGTCAAATCCGCTGAAAAGAATGTCTTCCGGGATCTGTTTTCCCGCTGCGCGCAGGATCCGCATGGCGTCCATGGCAACAAAATCATTTGCGCACAGGAAAGCATCCGGATATTCGGTGAGAGCGTTCAGCCTCACTTCAAGATCCTGAACATCGTTGTGTCTGATGATGAAAGATTCCTCTACCGTCTCCCCGGCCATCAGCATCGCCATGCGGAATGCCGTATAGCGCTCATAGAACGACTGACAGTGCTTATAATCGCCGATAAAGCCGATTCTTTTTTTTCCTTTTCCGAGAAGATAAAGGATCAGCTTGGTGATTTCCGTCGTGTTGCACATACACAGCTGGTCCGCCGGAAGCGTTTTTCCGTCCATTCTGCAGGGACCGTCGATAAAAAGAACGGGCAGACCCAGTTCGCAGATCATTTTATCGTAATCCCAATTGAACATTTCAATACAGAGAATCGCTTTGACCCTGCTTTTTACAAATGTGATCGGCAGGGTTTTATTTTTCAGGCACTGCTCGTCGACCCGGTGCAGATTCAGCGTATAACCGAGCTGTGAGATCTCCTGCTGAAATTTGTCCAGCATTATAGACGCAAAATGAGAGAGACTCAGAAAAGTGGTCGTCAGAAGCGCGATTTCTCCGGCATATCCGGGAGTGCTGTCAGGAGATGAAGAATCGGGTGTAATACGCGCGAGTGAATTGACATAGGAAAACTGCTTATATCCCATCTCGACAGCTTTCTGCAGAATTTTTTCCCGTGTGGCATCGGCGAGTCCTTCGGAATTGTTAATTGCTTTCGATACGGTATTACGGGATATTCCCAGAGCGTCTGCGATGTCCTGGATGGTAACTTTACTCATGGTTGGGAAACCTCGGAACGGCTTATTAAAAAAGCACGGTAACAGATAAAACCTTTCACGCTAATTTTACCATAGGCATAAATGAAATGCAAATAAACAGGAAATGTATACGTGCATATGTAAAAAAGTAATAGTGCCGAAAAATCACTGCCATGATTGTGCAAATTCCATATAAAAACGTGCAAATGCAAACAAAACATTGACTGTAAAAAAGGGCAATGATATGATTTTAAGGTAAAAATTCGGAATAGTGTGCAAATGCACAATATCCCGATGATGAAACATGTAGGGAGCGATAAAGGAGGAGCTTCATGAAAAATGTGTCTTCGCCTGCTGCTGTGAATAAAGGAGCAGGCTCGAAAATGAACAGCGCGCTGATTTATTTTCGACAGCATTGGCAGCTTTATCTGCTTTTCATGCTGCCGGCGTTCGCGCTGACGATTATTTTCCGCTATATTCCGATGGGCGGCGTCATGATCGCCTTCCAGGAATATAATCCGATCCGTGGTATTCTCGGCAGTGAATGGGTCGGATTCAGTCACTTTACGAGGTTCCTGTCATCTCCGGATTTCCTGCGGTATCTCGGGAATACACTGAAACTGAGTATATTCGGTCTGCTTTGGGGATTCCCGGCACCGATCCTGCTCGCGTTCCTGCTGAACCGGATCCTCAGCACGAGCACCAAACAGAAGATCCAGCTGGTTCTGTATATGCCGAACTTCATCTCGGTTATCGTCCTCTGCGGTATTGTCCGTATCCTTCTTTCCCCGACCGGAATGATCAATTCCCTTCTCGGGACATCAACAAACTTCATGACGATGCCGTCCGCTTTCCGCACGATCTATATCGCCAGCGGAATCTGGCAGGGAGCAGGCTGGGCTTCCATCATTTATACGGCCGCGCTCTCCAATGCCAGTAAGGAACTCAAAGAAGCCGCAGTCATCGACGGCGCCAATATCGTTCAGCAGATCAAAGCGGTCGAATGGCCGGCGATCAAAGACACGGTTCTGATTCAGTTCATCATGTCCGTCGGTAATATCATGAGCATCGGCTTTGAGAAAGCTTACGCGCTGCAGACAGACCTCAACCTGAATACATCCGAGATCATCTCCACATACGTCTACAAAAAAGGTCTTCTGGACGGTGACTACGGATTTTCGACTGCGGTCGGTCTTTTCAACACGGTCATCAATGTCATTCTCCTGATTTCCATGAACACCATCGTGAAACGAATGAACGATGGCAAGGGCATTTGACGGGGAGGTGTGAATATGGCAGCGAAAACAACAGCAACAGTAAAAAAGAAAAGTGAATTTGCCAAATACGCAGCGGAAGACAAAGCGATCCTGATCACAGGGTATGTTATCCTGGGCCTTTTTATCGCAGCGATCATCGTTCCGATCGTCTACATCATCCTCGCGTCGTTTATCGATCCGATTACCCTGCAGAACAGCGGTCTTACTTTCGATTTCTCGAAATGGACGCTGACCGCATATGAACGTGTTATGTCCAACTCCCAGATCTGGGTCGGCTTCAAGAACGCGCTGCTCTATTCCGTCCTGTTTACGGCAATTTCTGTCGCCGTAACACTGCTCGCGGCATATCCGATGTCCCGGACGGATTTTATCGGAAGAGGATTCTTCAATACGATCTTCGTCATCACGATGTTCTTCGGCGGCGGCCTGATCCCGACCTACTTGCTGATCAGCAAGCTGGGAATGCTCGATTCGATCTGGGCAGTCCTCATCCCGGGTGCCTTCAGCGTCTGGAACATGATCATCGCCCGTACTTATTATATGGGCATCCCGAAGGATCTGCAGGAGGCGGCGGAGATCGACGGCGCTACTGAGATGATTTATTTCTTCCAGATCCTGCTTCCGGTATGTACGCCGATCATTGCGACGATCGCCATGTGGCAGTTCGTCGGTATGTGGAACAGCTACTTCGACGCGATGATCTATCTGAACAGCGCTTCCAAGCAGCCTCTGCAGCTGGTCCTCAGATCTATCCTTATTCAGAACCAGCCGGAACCCGGCATGGTCTCCGATATGCAGAGTACGGCCGAGCGCGCGCAGCTTGCGGAACTTCTGAAGTACGCTACGATCATTATTTCCAGTCTCCCGCTGATGATCATGTATCCGTTCTTCCAGAAATACTTTGACAACGGCATTATGGCCGGCGCGGTCAAGGGCTGATCCCTAAGTCCGCTCAGCACCGGAAATTCCGACATTCCGGTCTGTCACAACACAGTGTTGCTTCAGGCTTGAAAACCTGTAACAGATGAAAAAGAAAAAGGAGAAAAAGAAAATGAGAAAGATGAATCTCACATTCCGCAAAGTGACGGCTGTCGTTCTGACACTCGTCATGGCATGCGCAGTCCTTGCCGGCTGCGGCGGATCAAAGGATTCCGGCGGCGGACAGGCGGAAGCCGTCACGGATGTCGATCCGGCTGACCTTGCTTTCCCGCTCAAAGAGAAGGCGGAGCTTTCCGGACTGACCAATTACCCGCCCGGATCCGAAGCTGAGCCGAACAACCGCACGATCTTCAAGCGCCTTGAAGAGAAGACCAACGTCCACATCAACTGGAAGACGATCCAGTCCGACCAGTGGGGCGACAAGATCTCCCTTGAGATGGCGAATGCCAGCACACTTCCGGATTTCGTGTTCAACGCCGGCTTCGGCGACACCGATCTTCTGAAGTATGCTAAACAGGGCGTCATTATCAATCTGGAAGATTACATCGACAAGTACATGCCGAACCTCTGCAAAGTATTTGAGCAGGCTCCGGAATACAGAACCATGTGCACAGACACGGACGGTCATATCTGGGCTCTTCCGTGGATCGAGCAGCTCGGTTACGAAAAGACCGCGATCCAGACGGTCGGCTACATGAGCTTCATCAACAAAAACTGGCTTGATTTCCTCGGTCTGTCCATGCCGACAACGGTCGACGAGTTCGAACAGGTTCTGATCGCTTTCCGTGATCACGCGGCAGAGCTCAAGACAGAATTCAATATCGACGGCGATATCATCCCGATGGCCTGCATCATGAATGACGGCGACCAGGATCCCTGCATCCTGATCAACGGTTTCGGTGAAGGCTACGGCGATCCGGACCGCGGCAGACATCTGGCTGTCACAGATGACAAGAAGGTTATCTGCGTTGCGAACACTGAAGGTTTCAAGAAAGGAATTGCATGGCTTCACCAGCTGAACGAAGAAGGCCTCATCGATCCGGAAGCGTTCACACAGGAATGGTCCACTTATGTTGCAAAAGGTAAATCCGGCCGCTACGGCGTCTGCTTCTCCTGGGACGTTGCCAACATCGCTCAGGTCAGCATGGACGAACTGATCGCCGGTGAGAACTGGGTTCCGCTTCCCGCTCTGACCGCGGATGTCCGCAATATCACTCCGGCAAACGGCTCCTTCACATCCGGCTTTGACCGCGGACGCTGCGTTGTTACGGCTGCTGCGAAGAATCCGGCTCTGGTCTGTGCATGGCTCGATCAGATGTATGATCCGTTCCAGTCCCCGCAGAACAACTGGGGAACCTACGGCGAAGATGACGACTTTGATATCTTTGAACTGGGCAAGAACGACAAGGGCGAAGACATGCTTAAGCATACATGGCTCGGCGATGCTTCTCCGGTTGAAGTCCGTGAGGCGGAAAGTGTCAACGGACCGCTGGCGATTCTTGACAGCTACTATGACGTCTATGTTACCTGCCCGGACGATGCGCAGTATCGTCTTAACTGGATCAAGGACATCTACACACCGGATATGAACACGAAATACGTGCTTCCGAATTTCTTCATGACGACGGAAGACACAAAGACGGTCTCCGATCTTCAGGCGGATATCACGAAGCGCATCAACACAGCGAAGTCTGACTGGGTCATGAACGGATTCACGGATGCCGACTGGGATCAGCTCCAGAAAGACCTTGAAGCCTACAGACTGAACGATCTTCTTGCTATCTATCAGAAGTATCTGGATGCGTACTACGCTGAATAATACAGGAAAATTCCGTATCTGCCGGAGCGCAGAACGGTGACTTCTCCTAAAACCCTCATGCACCCCCGCATCTTCTGTGTGCGGGGGTGTACTTAAAAATAACAGTTCAAAAATAACACCCCGGAGGAACGGCTGTAATGACTGGTGATAAACTGCAAAAAGCACGAGAATTTGTGACAAAATATCTGCCCTATGTAGAGGAAGAACTGCCCAGATTCCATGTGACGGGGGGAATCGGCTGGATCAATGACCCCAACGGTTTTGCTCCTTACAAAGGGGAGTATCATCTGTTTTTTCAGTACTATCCGTACGATATTAAGTGGGGCCCCATGCACTGGGGACACGTCAAAACAAAAGACTTCATCACGTGGGAGAGGCTGCCGGTCGCTCTCGCGCCTGATCACGAATATGACAGGGACGGATGTTTCTCCGGCGGCGCAATCGAACTGCCGGACGGAAGACATCTTCTTATATATACCGGTGTAAAGAACATCCGCAGAAAAGACGGAAGAGTGGAGAGCTTTCAGACACAGTGCGTCGCAGTCGGTGACGGTGTGAACTATGAAAAGTACGAACACAATCCCGTTATCGGAACAGATCAGCTCCCGGAGGGAGGAAGCCATACGGACTTCAGGGATCCCTATATCTGGCAGGAGGACGGCAAATATTTAATGATCTGCGGAAACCGCGGCAAAGATACGAGCGGGGATATCCTTCTATACGAGAGTGAAGATGCTTTCACATGGAAATATGTGGGTATTCTTGCATCCTGTCACAACCAGTTCGGGAAAATGTGGGAGTGCCCGAATTTCTTCTCGCTGGACGGACAGGACGTTCTCCTCGTCAGTCCTATGGAAATGCAGGCGGTGGGCCTGGAATTCCATCCGGGCAACGCCAATATCTGTCTGATCGGGGAATTTGACAGAGAAAAAATGCACCTCATGCGGGAATATGTGCAGGCGATCGATTACGGCCTGGATTTTTATGCCCCGCAGACACTGCGGACGGAGGACGGGCGCCGCGTCATGATCGCGTGGATGCAGAACTGGGAGACCTCGAGTTCCGTTTCGAGAACGGCCCGTTTTATGGGGCAGATGACACTGCCGCGGGAACTGCATGTCAGAGACGGGCGGCTTTACCAGGAACCGGTCCGGGAGCTTGAAAAATACCGCAAAACAAAGGTAGGCTACCGCAATATCCTGGTGAACGGCGAGACGTCCTTCCCGGGAATCAGCGGGCGGTATATCGATATGACGGTGAAAGTGCGGCAGGGAAGTGAAAGTGCGCTGTACAAACGCTTCTGCGTCAATGTCGCCAAGAACGGAGAGTGCTACACAATGATCCGGTTTAAGCCGGAAACGGGAACGATCCGCGTCGACCGGACACACAGCGGATTCCCGCATGATATTGTCAGTCACCGCGAATTCCCTGTCAGAATGATCGACGGTGTGCTGAAACTGCGAATCATCCTTGACCGCTACAGTATGGAACTTTTTGTCAATGACGGGGAGCAGGCTTTTTCTGTTGTTCTTTATACACCGCTCGATGCCGAATCCATCAGTTTTTCAGCTGATGGAATGGCTCTTCTTGATATTGAAAAATATGACATTGAAATACAGTAATTGATTTTTCAATTTACGGTTTGGCAATGATATGAAATATGAGAAAAAAATGAAAAAGAAATCTGCTGTCACAATGAAAGAGGTGGCTGCGGAGGCCGGTGTCTCTCTGGGGACCGTCTCAAAAGTCATGAACAGGATCCCGGTCGGGGAACCTTATCGCAGGAAAGTGGAAGATGCGGCAAAAAAACTCGGATACAAAATCAATCCGGTCGCGAGAGCACTGCGCACGAATAAGAGCGGTATTATTGCCCTTGTACTTCCGTCCATAAGAAACCCTTTTTTTTCGGCACTGGCGAATGAGATCACCTGTATCCTCATGGACAGGGGATACCAGGCACAGCTGATGATCACCAATTTCGATCCGGACGGAGAACAGAAATGTATCCGTGCTGTCCAGGAAAATAAGGCGGACGGTGTCATCGCACTTTCCTACCGGCCGGACCTCATCGTGGACGAGTCGATCCCCTTTGTGACGATCGACCGTTTTGCGGGCGGTCATGTTCCCTGCGTTGCTTCGGATAATTACGGAGGGGGCCAGATGGCGGCTGAAAAGCTTCTTTCACTTGGCTGCAGAAAGCTTCTTTTCCTCCGGATCGGCTCTACGGTGTCCGGAGAGCCTGATAAGCGCGCCGCCGGATTTGAGAGTATCTGCAGGGCAAATCAGATTCCTTATGACATGGTCTATCTGCATGACGGAGAACCGGAAAAACTGTTTGACGAGTATCTCAATGATCATTTTAAGGATGGGGTCTTTGGGTACGACGGGATTTTCTGCAACACGGATTATCTGGCGATACGGGCGGTCGATCACCTGCGTTTTCTGGGAGTGAAGGTTCCGGAAGATGTTCAGATCATCGGATTTGACGGAATTACGGATTATATCTCCGGAAAATATGTCTGCTCGACAATTGTACAGCCGGTCAGGGAAATCGCCGCGACAGCAGTCCGGCTGCTGCTCGGCGAAGGTCCGGCGGAAAAACAGGCACTGGTTATCCTGCCTGTGTCCTATGCCAGCGGGGGAACAACAAAAGAATGACGGGGCCAAAGGGGACAGTTCTCTTTGGCGCCTCCCTTTAAGGAGCTGCGGGAGTTTCTCCCCGGCTCCTTTTTGCGTGGAGCCAATGGGGAGTTTCTCTCCGGCACCTTTTTGTGTGTAAAAATGGAATACACTGACAGCTTGTACTGATGTGCGGTTTCATGTAGAATAATCGGTGCATGGTAAGAGAAACCTGCAAAAACAAAGGAGGAGACGGAAATGGTTGCATTCCAGAATGACTATATTGCCGGAGCTCACCCGGAGATCCTTAAAAAGCTCACGGAGACAAATCTTGAGAGTCTGCCCGGCTATGGCTCGGATCACTATTGCGAGAGCGCGAAAGAGAAGATCAAAGCGGCCTGCGGCTGCCCGGAGGCGGAAGTGGAATTCCTCGTAGGAGGAACGCAGACCAATATGATCATTGTTTCAACGATGCTTCGGGAATATGAGGGCGTTGTGGCGGCGACGACCGGTCATGTGAATGTCCATGAATCCGGAGCGATCGAATACAGCGGGCACAAAGTACTGACGATACCCCAGAAAAACGGGAAAATAGAGGCTGCCGGGCTGCGGCATTTCCTGGAGGTCTTCTATGCGGACGGCACGCAGGAACATATGGTCTTCCCCGGGATGGTCTATATTTCCCATCCGACGGAGTACGGCACTCTTTATTCAAAGGAGGAGCTGGAGAACATCGCCGCCGTCTGTCATGAGTATAAAATGCCTCTGTTCCTTGACGGCGCGAGACTCGGCTACGGTCTCATGAGCTATGACACCGATGTCACACTGCAGGACATTGCCCGGATCTGTGACGTTTTTTATATCGGAGGAACCAAGGTCGGCGCGCTCTGCGGTGAGGCGGTCGTATTTACGAAAGGAAATGAGCCGGCGCATTTTGAAAACCGGATCAAGAAACGCGGCGCGCTGCTCGCAAAAGGCAGGCTGCTCGGCATTCAGTTCGACACGCTGTTTACGGATGACCTGTATTTTAAGATCGGCCGTCATGCCATCGATATGGCGGAGAAAATGAAAGAGATCGTCCGCGAAAAAGGATATGAATTCTTCATCGATTCTCCGACGAACCAGCAGTTTGTGATCCTGAAGAACAGCGACATGGAACGCATCGCGGAAAATGTCGTCTTCAGTGTCTGGGAACCGGTCGACGCGGACCACACGGCCGTCCGTTTCGCGACGAGCTGGGCGACAACGGACGAGGACCTCGCGGCGCTGAAGAAGGCGCTTTGATCCGGAAAACGCAAGCCGGAACGGGAACTTTCACTGAAAACCCCTGATTGTGGCAATTTCAGTGAAAGAAAAAACAAGAGATGTTTGACTGGGGTTGACAGACTTTCACTGAAAACCCCTGATTGTGGCAATTTCAGTGAAAGAAAAAACAAGAAATGTTTGACTGGGGTTGACAGACTTTCACTGAAATGCCCCAATAGTAGCAATTTCAGTGGAAAGAGAAAGATGCGGGACTGCTTCGTGTTTAATCCGGATTCACATGCACCATCACGTGCTTGAGCTCCGGGAATCTCGCCTCCAGGGTGTCGTGGACCACTTCCGCGTTCTTGTGTGCCTCTTCCAGGGACAGACTGTGGTCCATACTCACTTCCAGATCTACATAGAGTTTGCGTCCGAATTCGCGGGTGCGGAGAACATCGATGTGACGGATGCCGTCACAGCCGGTCACGCATTCGCGGATTTCTTTTTCGACTTCTTTGCTGCCGGCGTGGTCGGTCATCTGGTTGATGGAGCTCATGAAAATATCGTATGCCGCTTTCAGAATGAACAGGCTGATAATGACGGCTGCGATGGGATCGAGGATCGGGAAGCCGAGTCTTGCTCCGGCGATACCGATCAGCGAACCGATCGAGGACAGGGAGTCCGAGCGGTGATGCCATGCTTCCGCTTTGAGGGAGCCGGACGAGAGCTCTTTTGCGTAGTGCATCGTGTAATGATACATCGCTTCTTTCGATACGATGGAAAGAACGGCGGCAATCAGTGCGATCGTGCCGGGGATGACCGCGGTCTTATAATCCCCGTTTACGACGGAACGGATGCCTTTTTCCGCGATCTCAAATGCCGCAAACAGCAGGATCCCGGAGAGCAGAATAGAAGCCACGCTCTCAAAGCGCTCGTGGCCGTAAGGATGATTTCTGTCCGCGTCTTTTCCGGAAATTTTAACTCCGATAATAACAATAAGACTTCCGAGGACATCGGAAGAAGAATGCACGGCGTCACTGATCATGGCGCCGGAACTTCCCAGTATACCGGCTATGAATTTGAAAAGGGCGAGCAGGATATTTCCTGTCATGGAAATGGATGAGACCCGGGTCGTGACTTTTTCGTAGGTGGCCTGGTCGACGGCAGGCTTGTTGGTGATCGGCATAAGGCGGCTCCTTTCGGGGCACTGCATGCCTTGCGGATCCCTTGGAAAGATTTTTCTGACACAAGGACAGAATAAAGACTCCTGAAGGGCATAAAAAACCGCAGGCCATGTAACTACTGTCCTGCGGAAGAAGATTCCACTGCCCTCCGGGCCCGGCTCCAGACGTTTCGTCCGGCCTGATCAGTTTGTACTGTATAGCAGCGCAAATTGATTGTTTTCAAACGTATAACATGAATCCGGACGGTAAGTCAACTGCAACTTGCCGTCCGGATCCGGATTTTTCTGTTTTTTGATTTTTACTGAGGCGCGGCCCTTTCTGCTTTTGGAGTATAACTCACACGCGGTCCTTCATACGCTCATATTCGTTGATATCGCCGACATACTTTGTGGCAGGGCGCATGATGCGTCCGTCATAGAGCTTATTCTCGATATTGTGGGCGACCCAGCCGGCCACGCGCGCGATGGCGAACAGCGGCGTGTAGAGGTCTTCCGGAATATCGAGCATGCTGTAGGCCAGGCCGGAATAGAAGTCGACATTTGTCGGCAGGATCTTTTTGCCGCGCTCCGCGAGCACTTCTTTTACGGTCTTTTCAAATTCGCAGTAGAAATTATACTGTTCCGTCCATCCTTTTTCCTCGGCGAGGCCTTTGCACATTTCCTTCAGGATCACGGCTCTCGGATCGCTCAGGGTGTAGACGGCGTGCCCGAAACCGTAGATCAGTCCGCTGTGATCGTAAAAATCTCCGTCGAGAATGCTGCCTATGATCTTTTTCAGCTGCTCTTTTTCCGGATTATAAGCGGTAATGGCGACGACGTCTTTCATCATGCGGGAGACGGAGATGTTGGCACCGCCGTGCTTCGGACCTTTAAGGGAACCGATGGAGCCGCAGATCGCCGAGTAGAGATCCGTTCCGGTGGAACCCATGACGACGTTGGTGAAGGCCGAGTTGTTTCCTCCGCCGTGGTCCGCGTGGATCACCAGTATAGCGTCCAGAAGATTGGCTTCACGGGGGGTGAATTTTCCATCGAGGCGGAGCATGTGAAGAATATTTTCCGCGATCGAATAGGAGGGCTCCGGATAATGGACGATAAGAGATCTGCGGTACATCTGATGCATTTTCGCCTGATAGCAGTAGCAGGCCAGGGCCGGGAATTTCGCGATCAGGTTGATGCCCTTCCGCAGAGTCTCATAGACGTCTGTCTCATCCGGGTGGTTGTCATAGTTGTAAAGATTCAGCGTCAGCATTTCCAGACGGTTCATGAGACTCGTGGACGGAGAACTCAGAATGTCGTTCAGAAATCCGGTCGGCAGCTCATAGCGGGCGGCGAGAGAAGTTTTAAACTCCTCAAAGCTCGATTTGCCCGGAAGATAGCCGAAGAGCAGAAGAAAGCATGTTTCCTCAAATCCGAAATTTCCCTGGCGGTTTTTGATCAGATCACGGATGCTGTAGCCGCGGTAGAGCAGATCGCCGTCTGTCGGGATGACGTTTCCCTCTTCATCTTTTTCATAGCCGACGACATCCGCGACGCGGGTCAGACCGATGCGCACGCCGGTTCCGTCTTCATTGCGGAGACCTTTTTTGACGTTGTACTCTTTAAATAAATTGTTCGGAATGTTGGTATAGTTGGACGACTTGCCGAAAAACCGTGCCAGAATATTGTCGTCATCGAATGTGGACCTGCTCATAAATATACCTCCGGAGGTCTTTCCCCTTCAATTTTTACGCTACATTATACATTGTCATTTCAAAAATCACAACGAAATCTTTATTTTACGGGTATAACAAATCTTTCCGGAGTCCCGCCGCCTCCGCTTTCCGGTTGTCAGTTTTCCGGGAATGCGCTATTCTGAATTTATATCTAATAAAAATATTCATTAATTATGCACCGTGATCCGCGGAAGAACGGAGATACGCGTTAGCGCCGAAATACCTCCGAGGCAACACGACCGCGCTCCGCAAAATGACGGAGATACGGTGCCGGAAAAATGACTGAAAAAGGGAGGAGGATCACATGAAATTCCTCGGCATTGACGTAGGTTCCACTTTCTTGAAAAGCTCCGTGCTGGATCTCGAAGAGGGAAAGGTGCGAGGTGCGGCGGGTGCGCCGACGCCGGCATTTGCAGAAGCGGATCTTCAGGGGCGGAAGCTCGATCCGGCGCGCAAAGAGATCCCGATGGGCGCTCTTGCGGAAGCTGTGAAAAACCTCATCGACGAAGCGGTTATAAAGGACGGGATCAGCGGCGTCGTTTTTTCCGTCCAGATGCACGGATGCATGCTGTTTGATCCGGAGGGAAAGCCTCTGACAAATTATATTTCCTGGCAGGATACGCGGGGCGTCATGCCCGGGGATAACGGCATTTCTGTCCTTGAGGAGCTGCGCGGTGCGGCCTGGAAACCGTATTTTGAAGAAAACGGTGTCCTGCTCCGCCCGAATCATTCCGTTATACCGCTGACGCATTACCTGCGGGAAAACGGCATCGCCCCCGGGACGCAGTTCGCCATGATCGGGGACGCGCTCATGCGCATGCTCACCGGGAAGCGTGCGCCGGTCCACCCGACTAATGCCGCCTCCTCAGGAATGTACAGCCTTTTGCGAGAAGAATGGAACCGGGAACTTCTCACGAAACTCGGCCTGGACGTTCTGGATATGCCGGAGGTCCGCGATACCCGGGAAGCGGCGGCGGTCTATACAGCCCCGGACGGGACGGAAATCCCTCTTTATGCCGCCCTCGGCGACCAGCAGGCGACGGTCCTCGGCATCGGCACCGGCGCAGGCGACGTATTCATCAATATCGGCACCGGCGGCCAGATCGGCTACTGCGCGGCAGAGCCTGTCCCGGGCCCCTACGAGACGCGCCCGTATTTCGGAGGAAATTTCATCCGCACTGTGACCCAGCTCCCCTCCGGCCGCACGATCAACGTGCTGACCCGGTTCCTTAAAAGCATTCTGGAGCCAATGGGGACGGTTCTCTATGGCGCCGGGGAGTCAATGGGGACGGTTTTCGATGGTGCCGATCTCGAAAAAGCCGTCTGGGACTACATCGACAGCCTGGATTTCGAGAAGATCGACGGCGATCCGCTGGGCCTTGATTTTTCTTTCTTTACCCCGGAAGGCGGTGCGGTGGAAAATATCACCGACAGCAATTTTACCGCGGGAAACCTGATCCGCAGCACATATCTCGCTTTCGCGAAAGCTTACACGGATCACATTTCCGATCTCAATATTCCGGAAAATGAATACGCGGAAGTCGTATGTACGGGAGGCGTCGTCCGGAAGAACCGGCCTCTTATGCGCTGCATGCAGGATGCATTTTCAGGAAAATGCAGGATCGCTGACTGTACCGATGACTCCATGGAAGGACTGCTCCGGTTCGCGAAATGGTGCGTGCGGGGGGAGCATATCTTCGGCTGAAAATATTTTCATTATTTTCGGGATTCTGATGCTGGACGGATGCCGGAAGGCGGCAGACTATATCTGCAAGGCAACAGGAAAGCATCAGAATCGTAACAGTTTCTCAATATTATTTCCTGCCCTTCATGATATAATTATTAACACGGGACAAATCCCGGAGCCTTGGGACAAAGCATCTTGGAAGACAGCATAAAGAGGCGGTTCCTGTGAGCGTTCAAAATACTCTTATACAGGGAGGAACAATATTATGAAGTATACGAAAAGTCTGAAACGGGCAATGGCGGTCCTGCTTGCAGCAATGATCTTTTTTGCGGGCAGCATGACGATGATCACGGCGAAGGCCGACACGACGATGAAGACGACCACCGCGGTCAATCTCCGCAAGGAGGCGAGCTCCACGTCCGCGAAGATCACGGTCGTTCCGGAGGGTGCAAAAGTGACCGTCGTCAGCACATCCAACGCGAAATGGTACAAAGTGACCTATAACGGAAAGACCGGTTTTATCTATTCCAAGTATCTGGGGAATAAACAGACAGCCAATGAAACGAAGATCATGGCGGAAGACCTGAATATGCGCAGCTCCATGAGCAAAGCGAATAACAAGAACATCATCAAGGTCATCCCGAAGGGCGCTGTCGTCACGATCCTCAGCAAAGAAGCGGATATGTGGTATAAAGTCAGCTACGGCGGAAAGACCGGTTACATTAAAGGCGGCCATTTCACGGATGACACATCCAGAATGGACAACAGCTCCTCGAGTTCCACCGAGACGAAGAAGATGGCGGAAGATCTGAAGATGCGCAGCTCCAAGAGCAAATCCAGCGACAGCAATCTGATCCAGATCATCCCCAAGGGCGCCAAAGTCACGATCCTCAGCAAGGAGAGCGACGGCTGGTACAAAGTGAAATACAACGGCAAGACCGGCTACATCATGGGCGGCCACTTCACGGACGACACCTCCAGAATGGGCGTCGGCGCGACCCAGAAGGTCACCAAGACGATGGCGGAAGACCTGAACATGCGTTCGTCCTGCAGCAAGAAGGACAGCAGCAACATCATCAAAGTCATCCCGAAGAACGGTAAAGTCACGATCCTCGAGAACTGCGCGGACAACTGGTTCAAGGTGGATTACAAAGGAACTGTCGGCTATATTAAGGGCGGACACTTTAAGTAATGAAGCAAAACAAAATACTGTAATAAAAAAGGATTGCTGAACCGTGCGTGGTTCAGCAATCCTTTTTGTGAATGCGGGTTTTGCGATCAGAAAACGTTATGCTCTGCGCCAAAGTGCGGAGCACTTTTTACTATATTGAACTGCAGCTGTCATGGGCTTCGGGGGACGACGCGCGAGCGATGGAGGATGAGGCGCAGAGACGTATTCTTACGCCTCGCCGCATCCGGAACATCCCGCGCAGGCCGCGTCATCCGTTCCGCAGTCCGCCCCGCCGTGCGCGTGGTGCGGGCAGCCGCCGCCGAGATGATGGGCGCAGCCTTCCGGGTTCATGCTGAGGCGTCCCTCCGCGAAGGAGCGGGCAGCGTCGTCCGCGCGCCCGATCACGCCGGGATAACATACCATTCCGGCAGCAAGAAGAGCTGCCCTCGCCTCTCCGCCGATGCCGCCGCACACGACGACGCTGGCTTTGCACAGGGAGAGGAACTGTACGATGGCCTCATGACCGGCAAGTCCGCCGGTGCTGATCATCTGACTGCTCAATACGACGCCGTTTTCCACCTCATAAAGCCGGAACTGTGTCGTTTTTCCGAAGTGCTGGAATATGTTTTCATTTTCGACAGGAATTGCTACTCTCATGGAAACCTCCGGTAAAAGGAGAATTTATACATTGATCGGAACGCGTTTTATGATAATGGATTTATTTGCCAAAAACAAGTCGTAAACAGAGGATTCCTTTCTTGAACGAAAAGAGCGAATCGGGTATCATAGGTACAGAAAATACAGAAGCTTTCTATATTCTGAACAGGAGGAAAATAATATGGCCCTTGTAAAAATGACGGACATCATGACACGCGCACAGCAAAGAGGAGCAGGCGTCGGCGCTTTCAGCATTTATAATCTCGCGTCTCTCCGCGCGGCGATCCAGGCGGCGGAGGCTCTTGAACTCCCCTCCATCATCATGATCGCGGAAAAACGCTTCCCGTCTGCGCCTTTTGAATATGTGGCCCCGGCGATGATGTCTGCCGCGAAAAATGCGAAGGTCGATATCGCGGTGCACCTCGATCACGGCGAATCCCTCGAGGTCGTTCAGCAGGCGCTGGATATGGGATTTACATCGGTTATGTTCGACGGATCGAGCCTTCCGTTTGATGAAAATGTCGCCAATACACTGAAAGTAATGGAAATGGCGAAGCCCTTCGGCGCGGCAGTCGAAGCGGAACTCGGGTGCCTTGGCACCAAGGAAGACGGTACGGCGACCGCCGGGGAAAAATTCACACGTCCTGAGGAAGCAAAAGAATTCCTGCGCCTCACTAAAGTAGATGCCCTCGCCATCGCGATCGGCAATGCGCACGGCAATTACAAGGCGAAACCGGATCTGCAGTTTGATATCCTGAAACAGATCCACGAAGAGAATCCCGGACAGCATCTGGTCCTGCACGGCGGCAGCGGCATTTCCGACGCGGACTTCCAGAAATGTATCGCGAACGGCATTACTAAGATCAATGTCGCGACGGCCATGCTCAACGCGATCATGAAGCGCGTCGATGACCGCGCGAAAGAAGAGGCGAAACCGGATTATTATCCGTTCTTCGAGGAAGTGGTCGGCGCTGTCCAGGGCGTCGTGGAACATCATATGCGTGTCTTTGACATGCAGAAAATCTGAGACTGTAAATAATAACTGAACGGCCGCCCGCTTTCCCCGCGGGCGGCGAATTTGTCAAATTCGATCGGAGCGGAAAAATGAGCATAAACAAAAAAGCGATCTGTGTGGGCATGATGACCTGCGATTCCTACTATTATGATGTGGACAGGGATTTCCTCGAAAAGGAGAACAGCACGGCTTCCCATATCCGCATGTCCGCAGGAGGGGACGCAACCAACGTTTCCATCGACCTTGCGCGCATGGGATTTCATTCCTGCCTTCTGGGACTTATCGGAAATGATTTTCACGGAGACGGCATGGTGAAGACCGTGACAGAAGCCGGCGTGGATCCATCCTATATTATCAGAAAGCCGGATGTTGAGACGACCATGACGATGATCCTGTACACGGAGGATGCCGCGGACGCGAGCGACCGGCACTGCTGCCGCAACGAGGGAGGGAACGCGCTCCTTTCGGAAACCGATATTACGGACGAGATGCTGCAGGGTGCGGATCATCTCCATTACGGCTCCTTCGGGCCGCTGAAAAGCCTGGACGGAGAGGGCGGGGCACGCCTCCTGAAAAGAGCAAAAGCGCTGGGTCTCACCACGAGTCTTGATGTCAAGGGTCTCGGCCGCGATTTCACAAAACTGGAGCCGATGCTCCCCTATGTTGATTATTTTATGCCGAATCTCGGGGAGGTCTCGGACCTCACAGGGCTGACGGATATAGCGGAAATCCGCGATTTCTTCAAGGCAAAGGGCATCGGATGCCTCTGCATGAAGATGGCGGAAAAAGGCGTGTATATGACGGATTTTGAGGAGGAGATGACGCTTCCGACACTGGCAAAGCAGGAAGAGATCGTGGATGTGATGGGCGCCGGAGACGCGTTCTGCGCAGGTTTTATCGCCGCGTCGCTTCTGGGTCTGTCCCTCCGGGAAAAGGGAATCATGGCTTCCCTGTGCTCAAAGAACTGTCTTGCGACATACGGCGCGAGCCAGTGGACAGTGCCGGCGGAGGAACTTGCGGAAGAGGCGAAGAAGACCGCCGGATAAGCAGGGAATCCGAATTCGTAAACGCGGCAGCCCGCTGCCGTCCAGTTGCAGCGGGAATATCTGCGGAGCAGTAATCCAATTTGTAGTATAAGTTTAGCGGCGGACTGATCAAATCCGCGGAAAAACGCGATGCGTGCGCATTTTGCGAGGTTAGCGCTTGCGCACGTATTGGCTTTGTGATATTCTTAACCAGTATAAATTTCATAATAAACGGCAGGTGCCGGCAGAACACCTGAGACAGCAGCTGTTTGTGCCGGTGAAAAGGGAAACAGGTGCGAATCCTGTGCGAACTCGTCACTGTTAGCGGGGAGCAGCCGCAAAGATGCCACTGGAAGATCCGACCGGGAAGGCTGCGGTAAGCGGAGATCTGCAAGTCAGGAGACCTGCCTGTCGTTATACGGAAGCCGGATAGGTTGCTGCCGCGCGCGGAAGACGGGCGGAGAAGGATCCGGTTTCAAGTCACGAGATACTGACTGTATGCATTTATGGACCGGATGACGCTGAGGATAAGGCGCGTGCGGTCTGAACGTGTCAATGCGAACAGTTCCCTGTGCTTGAAATCCGGTCTTCATGGTTCGGCTTTACGGAGGACCTTTTGGAACATCTGCGGATGCGTAGAAGGGTCTTTTTTTGAGGAAAGCAAAGGAGGAAATACGATGTGCCTGTCTACCGTTTATAAAGAAACGCAGGATGCGGAAAATATTCTTATGAAGAATGTCATGACGATCGAGTGCCGTCCGGGAGAAGTAGTGCTGACGGATCTCATGGGAGCGGAGATGGTGATTCCGGGTTACCTTAAGAAAGCTTCGCTCGTGGACGGATTTGCTCTGGTGGGAACAGCCAATGCGTAGTTTTGAGATGATCCGTGAGATCGAAAACAGCTGCAGCAACAACCAGATGAGAGACGTGTTCTTTGAGGAAGTTGACTGTGACTCTCCCGCGGAATATGTTCGTTCACTCCACGCGGGCAAGAATGTTGAGATCACACAGGAAGAGAAGAGCGACGGAAGCATCGTTGTTTATGTCAATATTGAAGGACTGATCCAGAAATACATATTCACTGAGATCTGACAGTTACACAGGAGAATGCAATGCCACACACAATAGCGGTTGCCGGAAAAGGCGGCGTCGGAAAGACGACCATCTGCGGCATGATCGTAGAATATCTTATAAAAGGACACAAAACGCCGGTCCTCGTCGTAGACGCGGATGCCAACTCGAACCTCAATGAAGTCCTCGGAGTGGAGGCGGAGACGACGCTCGGCGAGATCCGTGAGGAAATGGCACATGCCGAACAGCACGGAGACCCGATCCCCGGGGGAATGACAAAGGCCGATTACGCGGATTTCCGCTTCAGCGAAGCCCTGATCGAAGAAGACGATTTCGATATGATGATCATGGGCCGCACACAGGGAAAAGGCTGCTACTGCTTCGTCAACGGACTTCTGCAGACACAGCTTCAGAAGTACTATAAGAACTACCGCTACACGGTGATCGACAACGAAGCCGGTATGGAGCATATCGCGAGAGGAATTCTCCCCCATATCGATACGCTGATCCTGGTTTCGGACTGCTCGAGGCGCGGCATCCAGGCTGTCGGACGCATTGCCGAGATGGTCGGCGAACTGGACCTTAAGCCGGGACAGATGAAACTGATCGTGAACCGCGCGCCGGGGCAGGAGCTGGCCCCTGGCGTTATGGAAGAGATCGAAAAACACGGCCTTGAACTGGCAGGCGTTCTTCCGCAGGACGATCTCGTCTATGAGGCGGACTGGAAAGGCGAGCCGAGCGCGAAAGTACCGGATACATCCGCGATCAAAGTAGCACTGAACGACGTGCTGAAGAATCTCGGGATCTGATTTCCCGGAAAAAGGCCCCGGAGCCTGTTTTGCGGGAGATTCCGGGAGTACACAAAGGTTATAAGGGTAAATGCCGTATGCGGGCACAGCCTTATAATAAATAAAGATACAAATCGGATACGGCGCTGCCGCATCCGGGAAGTAAATGAGTCATAAGAAGAGTTCAGGAGGGAAAGACGTATGCCTTACGTACCGAAGAAACAGGTTTTTAACGCGTCTATCAACGCGGTGGAGCTTGGCACAGGCGACAAGGCTGTAACGATCGGCGGAAATAACATTCTCCCGTTCTACAGCTTCGACGCTCCGGCGGCCAACCTCGCCAAGATCGGTGTTGAGATCACGGATACAGCTCTCGAAGAGTATGTACAGCCGGGTCTTAAGAGCTTCTATGAGGGATGTGCGACCATCGAAGACATGGCTGCAAAAGCCCAGGAAATGCCGGGTGCTTCCTTCATCGTTCTGCATCTCGAAGGCGCAGATCCGAACGGCCTCAACAAGTCTACCGAAGAGTGCGTAGAACTTGCTAAGAAAGTTGCGGACAAGATCGAAATGCCGCTCGTTATCATGGGCTGCAAGAACATTGAAAAAGATGCTGAGCTGTTCACAAAGATCAGCGACGCACTCAGCGGCAAGAACATCCTCGTGCTTTCCGCGAGAGAAGAAAACTACAAGACGGTCGGTGCTTCCGCCGTTCTCGCTTACGGTCAGAAAGTCGGCGCGGAATCCGCAGTCGACATCAACCTTGCGAAACAGCTGAACACGATCATCACCCAGCTCGGTGTTCCGGCGCAGTCGATCGTGATGCAGGCCGGCTCCGCGGCGGCAGGCTACGGCTATGAATACGTCGCTTCTACGCTGGACCGCATCAAAAACGCTGCTTTCGTAGCCAGCGACAATATGCTTCAGATGCCGATCATGACCCCGATCTCTTCTGAAACATGGGGCGTCAAGGAATCCATCCTTCCGGAATCTGAACAGCCGGAATGGGGTGATCCGGAAGAACGTGGTATCGAGATGGAAATCGCAACAGCAACGGCTTGCCTCGCATGCGGATCGGATGCCGTCATCATGAGACATCCGGCAGCGATCAAAGCGGTTTCTGATATGATTGAAGCACTTGCGTAAGGAGGTCGTAGAAAATGGCTGTAAAAGGATTGGATATTTTCAAATTATCCCCGAAGAAAAACTGTAAGGAATGCGGCTCTCCCACCTGTATGGCATTCTGCATGAAGGTTGCGCAGGGTGCTGTTCCGATCACGAACTGCCCGTATATGTCTGATCAGGCGATCGCGCTTCTGTCGGAAGCGACGGCTCCGCCCATGAAGACGATCGAAGTCGGCGGACACAAGCTCGGCGGCGAAACTGTCATGTATCGTCACGAGAAGACTCTCGTTTCCCCGACCCGTTACGCGGTGGAACTTGCCACGGATATGGATGATGCCGCTCTTGAGGCTTCCATCCAGGGCATCAAAGCTGTCGATTACGAGCGTATCGGCGAGCGTGAGTATGTAGAATATGTCTTCATCGCTGACAAAGGCGCAGGCGCCGACAAAGCGGCTGACCTTGTCAAGAAGGTCCAGGAGACCGGCCGCGGCGCGATCGTAGAGACGAAAGACGCCGACGTCATCAAAGCTGTTCTCGCGGTTTCCACCGACGTCATCATCGACGGCGCGGACGCTTCCAACTGGGAAGAGCTCAACGGCCTTGTCAAGGACAAAGCGGTCCTCGGCGTCAAAGCCGCTACTCCGGAAGAGTTCTTCGATATTGCCGAGAAACTTGAAAAAGCCGGCAACAAAAAGCTCATCTTCGACGTTACCGCTGACTCCGTCAAGCAGACTTTTGCAAATGCCGTCACGGTCCGCCGTGCAGCGCTTGTCGAAGAAGTTAAGGTCCTCGGCTATCCGTCGATCGTCAACCTTACCAGAATCGCGGGCGGCGATATTCACATGCAGACCGCTCTGGCAGCTCTGTTTACAATCAAATACGGCTCCATCGTTGTCATGGACAAGATGACCTACGCGGAAGCGCTGACTCTGTACGGCCTTCGCCAGAACATCTTCACGGATCCGCAGAAGCCGATGCGCGTGGAAGAGGGTATTTACCCGCTCAACGGCGCCGGCCCGGACGACCCGTGCATGATGACCGTCGACTTCGCGCTGACCTACTTCCTGGTTTCCGGCGAGATCGAGCGCTCCAAGATGCCGGTCAACCTGATCATCACCGACGCTTCCGGCATGTCCGTTCTGACTGCATGGGCTGCAGGAAAATTCTCCTCCAGTACAGTCAAGAAGACATTCGACAAACTTGAGATCGAAAGCAAGATCAACAACCGCACCCTGATCCTTCCGGGCAAAGTTGCCGTCATGAAGGGTGAGATCCAGGAAAGACTTCCGGAATGGAATGTCGTTGTTGGTACCCGTGAAGCCGTTGAGATCGTTAAGTTCCTGAAAGACAAGGAATACGAAGCGGCAGCGGCGGAAGTCGCGAAGACCAAGAAGCCGGTCGAGACCAAAGCTGCAGAGATCATCGATGCTCCGCTCGATTTCAGCAAGATCGTCATTCCGGAGATCCCGCACGTCGATATGGGCGTTCACTATCAGCAGCGTGACCCGAACTCCAAGAAGTTCGTCACCATCGGCGAGCGCATTCACTGCATCTCCCCGGTCATCCGTGAGGCTATGAATACCTTCAATCCGGAGCCGATCCTTAAGCGTGCCGCCGAGCAGATCAAAGCCGGCGCGACCTACCTCGATGTCAACATCGGCCCGGCTGAGAAGAACGGTCCGGAACTCATGACATGGGCTGTCAAGCTTCTGCAGGAGAACTTCGACAACGTACCGCTGGCACTCGATACCGCCAACAAGAAGGCCATCGAAGCCGGTATTCACGTTTACAATGATGTCAACGGCAAGCCGCTCGTCAACTCTGCTGACGCGGGCTCCCGTATTTCCTACATCGACCTCGCTGCGGCGAACGGCGCTTACTGTATCGCCCTCTGCTCCGCAGACGGTATCGCGAAAGATAACGACGAGCGCATGCACCACTGCCACACGATGCTGGAGCGCGGCCTGAGCCTCGGCATGGAAGCGACCGACCTCTGGTTCGACCCGCTGTTCCTTGTCGTCAAGGGCATGCAGGACAAGCAGATGGACGTCCTCAATGCGATCAGACTGTTCGCAGACGAAGGACTTAAGTCCACCGGCGGTCTGTCCAACAACTCGAACGGCGCGCCGAAGGCGGTCCGTCCGATCATGGACTCCACACTGGTCGCGATGTGCATCATGCAGGGTCTTACCTCCGCGATCGTCAACCCGAACGACAGACGTACGATGGAGAACATCAAGACTGCGGACCTCTTCCGCAACTACGATCTGTATTCGGATTCCTACCTCGATTTCTGATAAAAAAACAGAATACAGGAAATCAGATGAGGGCTGCCGCTTCTGCGGCGGCCTTCATTTTTTATGCTCTGTGATATTTTCCGTGAGAGCCGTCCTGCTCAAAAACAGTGCAGAGGAGAGGAGCATACCGTAAAATATGTATAAATTCACTCAATCCGTGCACACGAAAATCCAATCCTATGATACAATTATCTAATATAAGTGAGTTAGACTGCCGGAAACCGGCTGTTAAGAAAGGAAAGGGAGGTGAGCACTTGGAGAATTACACCAAGTACAAGCTGAAAGGAAGCGATGAACTGGCTCCGTTTCTTCAGGAAGCGGATCAGATCTTTGTCGTGGCCTGCAACAAGTGTTTCAAGGAATTTGAAACTGTAGAGGAACCGGACCTCGATGCGTTCCTTGCGATGGCTGAGGCACAGGGAAAAACAGTGATCGGTTCCGCCAAAGTCGACTTTCTGTGCAATAAGACGCTGACGGAGAAACAGTGGAAAGACCTTGTTCCGGAAGGAACGAAGAGCGTTTTCGCGGTCTCCTGTGGTCTCGGCGTACAGACGGTCGCTGATATTTCCGGGCTGACGACCTATGCTGCCGCCAATTCTCTGAATTACAGAGGACATCACGGCATGGCATTGACGAAGAAAGCCTGTGACGCCTGCGCGCAGTGCTATCTGAACGTCACCGGCGGCATCTGTCCGGTCGTGGACTGCCAGAAGAGCCTGCTCAACGGTCAGTGCGGCGGCGCGAAGAACGGCAAATGTGAAGTGGATCCGGACAAGGACTGTGCGTGGGAGCGCATTTACAATAAGTTGAAGGAACAGGGAAGACTGGAAGAATTCCTTGCGCAGCCGGTCCAGACCCGTGATTACTCCAGGATCAATCATAAAGTCATTCAGGATTACGTCAAAGCCAGCCGTGAAAACCGTCTGGACGGTTACTACGGCGGCGTTCACCCGAGTGAAAACAAAGAATACAGCGAGCACATTCCGCTGGTCCGGTTCCCGGAGCCGGAGACCGTCGTCATTCCGTTGTCCCAGCACGCCGGCGCGCCGGCTAATCCCGCGGTGGAAGTCGGCGATTATGTGAAAGTCGGCCAGAAGATCGGCACCTCAGCAGGATTTATCAGCGCCAACATTCACGCATCTGTCAGCGGAACCGTGGAAGCTGTCGAACCGAGACTTCATCCGACCAAAGGCGGGGATGTTCTCAGCGTCGTGATCCGCTCGGACGGAAAAGACATTCCCGATGACTCCATTAAGCCCAGGGAAAATATCGAAGACCTCACTCCCGATGAGATCGTTAATATCGTCAATGAAAACGGTATCGTCGGCATGGGCGGCGCGGGTTTCCCGACCTACGTAAAACTTAAACCGGGCAAACCGATCGACGCCGTGCTTCTCAACGGCTGCGAATGCGAACCTTACCTCACAGCGGACCACAGAGTCCTCCTGGAGTTCGCGGATGACGTCATCTGCGGCCTTAAACTGGTCATGAAGGCAGTCGCCGCGCCGAAGGGCATTATCGTCATTGAGGACAATAAACCGGACGCGATCGAACTGCTCACGGAAAAGACGAAAGACATCGACAATATCGAGGTCGTCTCAGCGAAGACCAAGTACCCGCAGGGCGCGGAAAAGATGCTCATCAAGAGGGTCATGGGACGCCAGGTCCCCAGCGGAAAACTTCCGGCGGATGTAGGCGCGTGCGTCTGCAACATCAGTTCCGTCAAGGCGATCGCCGACGCTGTGTGCAAAGGCATGCCGCTTACGGAACGCGTCGTCACGGTGACGGGCGAGAAGATCGCGAAACCGGGCAACTATATCGTGAAGATCGGCACCAGTGTCAATGAACTGATCAAATACTGCGGCGGTCTCACGAGCGACGACGTCCTCATCAAGATGGGCGGCCCGATGATGGGATTCCCGCTTCCGGATACGGAAGTGCCGGTCCTGAAATCCACGAACGGTATCATTGCAATCAATACTGACAGCACAACGCCGGTGGAATGCATCAAATGCGGCCGCTGCGTCGATGTCTGCCCGATGGAGCTCAAGCCTCTGTACTTCCAGAAATACGCGGACGAGGGCAAATGGCAGGAGATGCTGGACATGAACGTGAGAGACTGCATCGAGTGCCGCTGCTGCGAATACATCTGCTCTTCCAAGATCCCGCTGGTCACGAAGATCAAGAACGGCAAGGCGGAAGTCATGAAGCTGCTGAAGAAGTGAGTGGAGGGAAGAGAGTATGTTAATAACGCAGATCAAAGATAAAGAAGCGATTGCCTCCGCTATCAAAGGAAAGATTTTTATCATCAACTGCCACGGATGCAAGGAAGTGCATTTTCCGGAGACACAGGCGAAGGAGATCGAAAAGGAATGGTGTGACGAGGGCATCGTGACCGGAATCCTGACAACGGACTACATCTGCAACCCGGAAAACCTGGCCCTTCGTCTTGAAAAACACAGAGCGGAGATCGAAGAAGCGGATACCGTGCTTGTTCTCTCCTGCGGCGTCGGCGTGCAGACCGTCGCGGAATATCTCGGAAATAAAAGAGTGTGCGCCGCGTGCGACACCTACCCGCTTCCCGGCGGACAGGGCGTGACGCCGCTTGAATATGACTGCGACCAGTGCGGCGAGTGCTGGCTGAACCTCACCGGCGGCATCTGCCCGATCACGGCATGCTCCAAGAGCCTTGTGAACGGTCAGTGCGGCGGTTCGAAGAACGGCAAATGCGAAGTCGATCCCGACATGGAATGCGGCTGGGAGCGCATTTACCGGAGGCTTGCGCA
Organism: Lachnospiraceae bacterium; assembly: GCA_015057835.1. Classification (GTDB taxonomy): domain Bacteria; phylum Bacillota; class Clostridia; order Lachnospirales; family Lachnospiraceae; genus Chordicoccus. Next base: position 9,018 of record SVDL01000007.1, on the reverse strand, counting down.
GCTGGGAAGACTGGACGTACTTAAGACACCGGTTCATATCCACAATTTCGCGACAGATCTTGAAGTCGGCAAAGAGTGAGTAAAGGAGATAACATATTATGAAAATAACAGAGTGTTTTGACAGAGGCGAATTTGTAGTCACGGCGGAAGTGGGACCGCCAAAGGGAATCAACATCGACCCGGTCGTCGCGGAGGCAAAAGAGTACCTCAGCGGCATCACCGCGGTCAATGTCACTGACTGCCAGTCCTCCGTCATGCGCATCGGTTCGCTCGCGACCTGCAAAGTTCTCAAAGACGCTGGACTCACCCCGATCTACCAGCTGACCTGCCGCGACAGGAACCGCATTGCCCTGCAGTCGGACCTCCTCAGCGCCGCGATGCTCGGCATTGAAAATGTCCTCGCCCTGACAGGAGATCACACAAAACTCGGTGATCATCCGCAGGCAAAACCGGTCTTTGACCTGGATTCCGTCTCTCTGCTTCACACCATGAAGCTTCTGGAATCCGGCGTCGACCTCGGCGGAAATGCTCTCGTCGGCGAACCGCCGAAATTCGCGAAAGGCGCAGTCGTCTCACCCTGCAGCGACTCTGTCGACGTGCAGCTGGCGAAAATGGAGCGCAAAGTCATGGCCGGCGCGGAATATTTCCAGACCCAGGCGGTCTATGAACCGGAGAAATTCATCGAATTCATGGAGACGGCGAAACAGTTCGGCAGACCCGTACAGCTCGGCATCGTACTCCTTAAGAACGCCGGTATGGCGAAATTCATGAATAAAAATGTCGCGGGTATTCACGTTCCGGACGAGATGATCGCGGAACTGGCCGCAGACAAGGAAAAAGCCAAATCCGGCGAGACCGGCGTCAAGATCGCCGCGGAGATCATCAAAGCCTGCAAACCGTACTGCCAGGGCGTGCACATTATGGCTCTCGGGTGGGAGTCCAAGGTTCCGGAGATCCTGAAACTCGCGGGACTGTAATTAGCTGATCCGCCGAAGTGAAAGGGTTCCGGCACCGCGTCAGCGGAAGACCCGGAACACCCCCGCGGCTTCAGATTAAACATCAAGGAAACAGCACTGACCAGATTGCAAGGAGAAAGTATGAAAGCTCTGAACTACGAATCACTGAAAGAAAGCGGTTACAACGGATTTATTCTTGAAAATGCCCCCGAAAAAGTCATGCAGTTCGGCGAAGGAAATTTCCTGCGCGCGTTCGTGGATTACTGGTTCGATATGGCAAATGAAAAAGTCGGCTGGAACGGCAAAGCAGTTCTCGTGCAGCCGATCGCGATGGGCCTCACAAAACTCATTAACGCCCAGGAAGGGCTCTATACCCTGTATCTTAGAGGTTCTGAAAAGGGAGAAAAGATCGACGACAAAAGAGTGATCTCTTCCGTGAGCCGCTGCCTGAATCCTTATGAGAAGGAAGACTATGAGAGCATGATGGCGCTCGCGGCTTCCGACGATCTCGAATATGTGGTCAGCAACACAACAGAAGCCGGGATTGTGTATGATCCGTCCTGCAAGTTTGAGGACTGCCCGCCCACGTCTTTCCCGGCGAAGCTGACGCAGGTCCTCTATCACCGCTTCGAGGCGGGGAAAGCACCGATCGTTATTCTGTCCTGCGAACTGATCGACAATAATGGCAAAGAGCTCGAAAAATGCGTGAAGCAGTACATCGAACAGTGGGGACTCTCTGCGGAATTTGCCGCATGGTGTGAGAAATGCACCTTCTGCTCGACGCTTGTCGACCGCATCGTTCCGGGCCGCATCCGCGATCCGCAGGAAAAGGCAGCACTTGACGAGGCTAACGGCTATGTGGATGAACTGATCGATGTCGGCGAATGCTTCGGCGTATGGATCATCGAAGGACCGGCGGAGCTGGAAGACCGTCTCCCGTTCAAGGCCTCCGGGCTGAACGTTCACGTCGTACCGGATGTCACGCCGTACAAAAAGCGCAAAGTCCGCATTCTGAACGGCGCCCACACCGGATTTGTCCTCGGCGCTTATCTTGCCGGCTTCAACATCGTCCGCGACTGCATGCACGATGAAGTCGTCAAAGGTTATATGAACAAAATGCTGAACGAGGAGATCATCCCGACGCTCCCGCTCGACCGCAAGGATCTCGACGAGTTCGCGGCGGCTGTGGAAGACCGCTTCAACAATCCGTTCGTCAATCACGAACTGCTCACGATCAGCCTGAACTCCACCGCGAAGTGGAAAGCCAGAAATATGCCGTCTCTCCTCGCATATGTGGAGAAAGAGGGCAAACTGCCGAAGTGTCTTGCGATGTCCCTCGCGGCATATATTGCGTTCTATTCGAACGATATCCAGGAGAGAACGGAAAAAGGTCTTGTATGCAAACGTCCGGCAGGAGATATTTACACGATCTCCGACGATGGATGGGCATTGGATTTCTTCTATGATCATAAGGATGATTCTGTGGAAGACCTGGTCAAAGCCGTGATGTCCAACGAAAAGATGTGGGATCAGGATCTGACGAAGATCGAAGGCCTTCAGGAGGAAGTGACAAAGGATGTCAGAATGATCCGCGAAGAAGGCGCAAAAGCAGCTTACGCGAGCTGCCTTGCATAACAGCTGCATTGACTCATCTGCGTGTTAATTAAACAATAGAACCAAACACCGGGAACTGCCGCATTTTCAATGATGCGGCAGTTCTTTTTTGCGTTCTGACTTGTTATTTGTACACAGGATTGTTTGCAAATGTAAAATTATTTCAATAAATATTTTGACAAAATATTGCGCAAATGTAAAATCAGGTGTAAAATTTCAGCATTACTATAAGATAGCCATTCTATGAGCAGAATTGGAACTATTTCAGGTGAGGCGAAAGGGGCAGGCATGAAAAAATACTTGGCAGTTATTCTGGCAGCACTTCTTCTGCTGCTCGGAGCATGCGGCTCGGACAGCGCCGCATCCAACGAGGATGCGGGCGCGGAAAATATGGCAGAGTCTGGGGAGAACGAGGATAATTATACTCTTTTTCCCATGACGGACGGTGCCTATGTAGGCGACACAATGCCGTATTTTGAAGACGGGAAAATGAATATTTATTATCTGGCCGATCAGCGCGACGGAAAGACGGGGTATCATCCCTGGGCACTTTTCCGAACGGAAGATTACTGCACCTATGAGGATGCCGGCATCGTGATCCCCTATGCGGAATCCGCGAGCGAACAGGATAACGCGCTCGGCACAGGCTGCGTCATGAAAGACCAGAACGGCGGCTATCATGCTTTTTATACCGGTCACAATGACTACTATGATCCGGCGGAAGCTGTTATGCACGCGACCGGAACAGATCTCACACACTGGACAAAAGTGCCGGAGGATACATTTACGGGAACAGACCCGTATTCTACCGACGACTTCCGTGATCCCTACGTCTTTTATGTCCCGGAAGAGCAGAAATACTGGATGCTTGTAGTGACAAGAAGCGCCGGCACCGGCGTCATTGTAAAATACACGTCCACGGATCTTCACAAATGGACGGACGAAGGCGTCTTCTTTGCCGATGACATGGGATACGGAACAAACATGGAATGCCCTTCTCTTCTTCAATTTAAGGGGAAATGGTATCTCGCATTTTCGGACCAGTGGCCGGACCGCGTCGTGCACATCCGTGTAAGCGATTCGATCAACGGACCTTTTGTGCGCCCTGAACAGGATACATTTGACGGAAACGGATTCTATGCCGGGCGCCTTGAAACAGACGGAGAGCGGCTTTATATCGTAGGCTGGAACGGAACCAAGATCAAACATGACGACATGAATGACTACGACTGGGCGGGCAGCATGGTCGTCCATGAGCTGGAGCAGAAACCGGACGGTTCTCTTGCGCCGGTAGTCAATGAAAAAGTCGTAGAGAAGCTGAGCAGGGAGATGCCTGTTAAGCCTGCGGCGCTGACGGAAACGGCTGAATTTTCCGACGGAAATGTCCGCTTCAGCGGAAATGAATACGAGATCGCGCAGTTCGATCCGTTCCCCGGCACGGTACGCGTGGAGGCGGATATTACCGGGTTTAAGGGAGAGGATATGTTCGGGATCTCCTTTGCGCCGGACATTGAAAACGCGGGGAGTCTTACCTATCTGTTTAACGTAAAAGAAAACAAAGTGGAGTTTTACAATGCTCCGGATCTGTTCAATGAGGACGCGCAGTCCTTCATGGACTTTGATTTCTCGGGAAAGGATTCGATCCACATGACGCTGCTCTTATCCGGCGGCGTGGCAAGCCTTTATGTGGATGATGAGATCGCCCTGACCGCGCGGATGTACCGCTCGCAGGGAACATCCTGGGAATTTTTCGGGATACGTTCCGGTGTCAGTTTTGAGAACATCGGTTTTTATCACTGAGAGTTGATCTCGGAAAAAGGGGGCCAGTATGAAGAAGTTTTGGGAAAATTCTTCGGCAAAAAGAAAAGCGGCTGTCATTATTGCGGCCATCCTGTTCACAGGACTGGCGGCGGCAGGCGCTGTGTTCGCTCTGAACAGAGGAAGGGGAGACCGACAGGAGGAGGAAATCGCGGAGACGCTTTCGGTTCCGCTTTCCTGGCCGTCCGCGCTGAATGTGGAGGCAAATGTCGAACCTCCGTTTGCGGATGATCCGAACCGCACGAACAATGCGTTCAATGTACAGGATTTCGGGGAACAGGGAAATAACGGCTGGTTTTACCGGTACGGCAGTTCCAAAAGGCCGCACCGCTCCGAACGGATCATGTCCTTTGACGGAGAGAAGTATTATCAGACCGGCGCGAACGGGCTGGAGATCAAGAAAAATTTCGTCCACACTGCGGAAGGTATCTCTCCCATTCTGGAATGGAGAGCGGCGGAGGACGGCGATATTTACATCGCGCTCACCTATGTGAAGAGCGTCAACGGCGACGCCAATCCCAGTTATCCGGACGGCGTCCAGCTGATGGTCTACAAAGGGGAAGAACTCCTGAAATTTGAAAATGTAGACATCAGCACGACCACGGAAAATCTGGCGGAGATCCGGATCGACAAGCTGCCGGTCACAGAAGATGAGAGCCTGTATTTTGTCGTCGACCCGAAGAGCAACAACGCATACGACGGAGGAAGCCTCTACGTTTCCATTTCCGATCACGCGCCGGCGGTTCCTTCTTTTGACGTGGACAGCACCCGGAAGGACAACAATGCGAACAGCATGGAGGACTTCGGAAAACAGGGCAGCAACGGCTGGTATTATATGTACGGCACGGACCCCGGGGAATGCTCGCTCGTGTCCCACGAGATGGAAGGCGAGTATATCAACTGCACGTCGCCGAACCTCTCCATAAGCTCCGGCTTCATTCATCCGGCGATCAATGACAACGCGGTACTCGGCTGGGTGCCGGCAGTTGACGGGGATATCGATCTTAGAATCAGATACACCAAGTTTGAGCAGAATGACGGCAATCCGGATTACCCGGACGGCGTCAAAATTAAAGTATATAAAAATGAAGAACTGCTTTATGAAGAACACGTGGACGCTCCGGACGAAGGCGAAAACAAGATCCGCTACCGCGTGCCGAAGCTTCATGTCCTCACCACGGACCGCCTCAGCTTCATGGTGGACGCGGAAGGCAATTCCTCTTATGACGGCGGCGCGTTCGACGTCACTATTATTGACGTCAACGGAGCCACGGATGAATCTTCCGTGAGCGTGGATTCCTTTGATACAAGGCAGAACTTTGCCGATGTAAAGGATGACTTCGGAAAACAGGGAAGCAACGGATGGATCTTCCAGTGGGGCTATTGGGACGATCCGTTCAACGCCTACAACGCTGCCCCGTTTGATCAGGGGGAAGACCGCTACTTCAATGACAGCTGGCTTGAGATCAAGCGTGACTACGCCAATCCGGGAGTGCACGACCGCTCCGCGATCATCAAGTGGAGAGTCGCCCAGAACGGCACGGTCGCGATCCGCGCTTCCTATACAAAGATGAAAAATGAAGACGCCAATCCCGAGTGGCCGGATGGCACCAGAGTCTCCATTTATCTCGACAATACACTTCTTACGCAGCAGAACTTTGCTCCGGAAGTAAATGAGATCGTGACGAAACGTCTCGACGTATCTTCCCTGAAGGTCGCGAAGGGGCAGTATATCACGATGGTCATCAATGGCCTCGACAATAACGCCTATGACGGCGGAAACTATGAATTTGCCATTTCGAGCCTCAGTGGACTCGTCGGTCAGACGGAAAGAGACGTCCCGGCGACTTATGACGGAAAGAGAGTCAATTTTGCCTCGACGAAAGACGATTTCGGAGCGCAGGGCTACAACGGATGGTATTATCAGTACGGCTACTACGCGGATCCGTTCTTCGCCGTCAACATCGAACACTGCGAGAACAATGAGAAATACTACACAAGCGACGGCGTAGAGATCAAAAAAGACTACATTATGCCCGCCTCCAAAGGAAAATGCGCGATCGTGAAATGGATCGCCGCGGAAGACGGGAAGATCAATATCGATCTTGAGTACACAAAGCTTCTCAATGAGGATGCCAATCCGTCCTGGCCGGACGGTGTGACGGTCTATCTCATGAAGAACGGAACCGTTCTTCGGAAAGAGTATTTTGCACCGCGGACAGACCGGGAAGTGACTAAAAATCTCGGAATGGACAACGTCAGCGTGAAAAAGGGCGACGCGATCTCCATGATCGTCGATCCGGGCGCCAATGCGGCTTACGACGGCGGCAAATATATGTTCGTCATTGAAGATGCCGCCAAAACGCCTTCGGTCACGGTCGGCAATAACGACAATCTGACGGTACTCGGCGAGCTGGATTCCCTTGAGCAGGGCGTTGACGGCTGGTGGTTCCTGGAAGGAACTTCCCCGGACAACGCAAAAGTCCTCACCAAGAAGACACCTGACGGAGAGGGATACAACTCCCGGAGAACAGACGGCCTTGAGATGAAGAAGGATTACGTCCACACCGGTGCGACCCGCGATCCGATCTATCTCTGGGTGGTCGGTGAGAACGGAAAGATCGACGTGACAGGATCCTATATCAAATTCGGGCAGAACGACTCCAACCCGAATCTTCCGGACGGCGTCACCCTGAAGATCCGTCTGAATAATAAGATGCTTCTCGAGAAGAAAGTGAAAGTCCTGCACGGCGACGGCAATGACAACGTGCTTGACTTCAATTTCGACGCGCTCTCCGTTAAGCGGGGCGACAAGCTCAGCTTCCAGATCTGTGCGGACGGCAACTGGTCTTGGGACGCAGGAAAGCTCTCTGTTGTGATCGAGCCGACCTCTGATCTTAAGATCGTGCCGGGTCCCGACAATGAGACGGTTCTCGGGGATATCAGTTCCATGAAACAGGGCACCGACGGATGGTACTTCCTTGAGGGAACCAGGCCGGACGGCGCGAAGCCTCTGACTAAACAGAACAGTGATAAGACCGGCTATGTTTCCAGAAAGACAGAAGGTCTGGAAATGAGAAAGGACTTCGTCCACGCCGGTGACAAACTCGACCCGATCTATCAGTGGGTCGTCGCAAAAGACGGAAAGATCGATCTTTCGGGTTCCTATGTCAAATTCGGTCAGGAAGACGAGCGGCCAAACTTCCCGGACGGCGTTACCGTCAAAATCTGGCATAACGGCAAGACTCTTCTTACGAAGAAAGTGAACGTCAAACGCGGTGACGGCAATGACACCGTGCTGGACTTCAGCTTCGAGGAACTCTCCGTTAAGCGCGGGGACAAGCTGAGCTTCCAGATCTGCTCCGACGGCAACTGGGCGTGGGACGGCGGACGGCTGTCTGTCATCGTCGAACCGGTACAGGAAGTCAATGTCAAGCCGGGCGACGACAACAATACGTCCCTCGGCGGTCTGGATTCCATGACGCAGGGCACGGACGGCTGGTGGTTCTTCGAGGGCACGAAGCCGGAAGGCGCGAAACTCCTGACGAAGATGACGGCTGATAAATCCGGGTATGTGTCGAAAAAGGCTGCCGGTCTTGAGATGAAGAAGGACTACGTCCACACCGGCGACAAGCTGGATCCGATCTACCAGTGGGTCGTCGCGAAGGACGGAAATATCGACATCGCGGGCTCCTATATCAAGTTCGGCCAGAACGATGAAAATGCGAACTATCCGGACGGCGTCACACTGAAGATCTGGCTCAATGGCAAGAGCCTTCTGTCGAAAAAGGTCGCAGTCAAACGCGGCGACGGCAATGACAATGTGCTCAGCTTCAGCTTCGACAAAGTAGCGGTCAAGAAGAACGACAAGATCAGTTTCCAGATCTGCGCCGACGGCAATAACGCCTGGGATGCCGGTCAGCTGAATGTTGCAATCGAGGAGACGAGCGAGCTCAACCGCACGCCGGGCGATGACAACAACACTGTTCTCGGCAATATTGACTCCATGACCCAGGGCACGGACGGCTGGTGGTTCCTTGAGGGCACGACGCTCGACAATGTGAAGCTCCTCAAGAACATGAATGACGACAAGAGCGCCTATATTTCCGCAAAGGATGCCGGTCTTGAAATGAAGAAAGACTACGTCCACCCGGGTGCCTCGCAGAGCGCGTTCTATCAGTGGGTCGTCAAAGAAGACGGAATACTGAGCCTTAAAGGAAATTACGTGAAGTTCGGTCATACGGACGATGATCCGAATCACCCGGACGGCATCATCCTGACCATCAGCCAGAACGATAAACAGCTCTCCAAACAGACGGTGAAAGCCCTTCAGGGAGACGGAAATGACAATACCGTGAACTTCGAATTCAAAGACATCGAAGTGAAGGCCGGCGACATTTTCAGCTTCCAGATCGCTCCGAACGGCAATAACGCCTTTGACGCGGGCAGACTCTCCGCGACTTTCACGGACAAAGCGAATGAAGGCGACTTCAGCGAAGCGGATCCGGATCCGAACAGGACCAACAATACTGTCCTCGGTGAGAAATTCGGCAAAAACGGTACAGACGGCTGGTACTACGGCATGTGCGACTGGGACGGCAAGAACTTTGAGAAGCTGGGATATTTCAGT
>SVDL01000179.1 GCA_015057835.1 Lachnospiraceae bacterium | reverse complement strand
AGCCGTGAAAAAGGCCCCAGCCCCGCAGGTTTCTGGGATAATGCCTGTCCGGGCGTATAGGGATAAGATTACTTGCAATAAGAGCTTCCAGATCAGGTGGCGAGATGTCCCCTAGGTAGAACCTTCTGCATACATGAACAGCAACAGAGAAGTTTGCTTTATAAATATACTTCCGGTTTCTTGTCGTAATGGCCACGTGCGAGGTGATCACTTCGGCAAAGTTGTACATGATCAGGTGTGCGAAGATCTCCTGGAGACAGTTCGTCACCTTTTTTGTATGCAGCCTGTTCATGCCGATCGTATACTTCAGATTGCGAAAGGCTGTCTCAATTCCCCAGCGCAAGGCATATAGTTCTTTTACCCTGCCTGGTGGAAAAAGTTCTTCATCGAGATTGGTCAGGATCGTCTCATATTCATTTTCAGAAAGCAAAAAACGCACGATTCGGAAAGAAAGTCTGTAAAAGACAGCCTTCTCACGATAGCCGCTTTTTTTCGGCAGATAATCGAAAGTCGTATTGGCAGGCAGGAACCGATAACGATTTTTATCTTTGCAGAGCTGTTTGATTTCATTAGATTGCTTACGGGTGAGAGCCAGGTCAACTTTCATATCAAATGTTGGTGAATCCGGCAGCTGAAGATTTCCCTTGATGCTTCCATTTCCGTCTTTGATACGAATCAAGAAGAACCAGCCTTTTTCCTGGATATGTGCCATGTTGTTGTATGATTCATATCCTCTGTCCGCGAGTACGAGAGCTTTTTCTATCAAAGAGCGGTCAGTCATTGTGCACAGAGCTCTGTGTTCATTCTCTTCGTTACGTTTTTGCACGACTGAATCGGTATAGATTTTATGTGTAAGATCGTAGAACGCATTTACATGTAACAGATTGTATGGCTTCTGGCCATTCGCTCCCGGATAATAAGAGCCGATGTCGTTCGGGTCTGTGAAGATATGCAGATCTGTCCCATCAACGGCAAGGAGCCTCATATCATCCTCCCACTGTGATGATAACCTTTGTGTAAAACCAAGGAATAGTTCTTCTAATGCATCTGGCTTCAGTTTATTGCGTTGTTGGATAAAGGCGGAAGCAGATGGCGTTTCAGATGAACACTTGAACATTCCAATTATTTCGCGAGCCAGGCTGCCCCCGCCTAACCCTATGATCCCGGCAAGTAAACGGTCCAATGGCAGCTTCCTGTGCCGTGTAAAATCTGTTCCGGGATTGACACAGTATTTCTCCGGAGCAGATGCTATTTTTCTAATTTCAGATGAAAGTAACCTTTTTACTTGTTTTGATTTCATGTGCGTTCTCCTTTCGATAAGGTGTTTCACCTCATTTCAAGGGCCGCCTTCGCTACCTCTTATATCTATCAGTAGCGAAGGCGGCCGCACATTTTTAGATCGATGTCAAGCGTTTTTAGAAAAAAAAGAACCCTATACCAATTTAGGTATAGAGTTCTTGATGCTGTCACCTTAACTTAATGACATTGGGCCCTGCGGCCTGTATTTTCATTCCGCAGATGCAATTTTGCGGTACTGTGTCCTCATGTTTACGCCATCGTGGCAGGATCCAGGATCTTCGCGATCGTATCCTCGTCCATGAGGTTCTTTTCCAGAAGGAGCTTCCGGATCGGCGTATTCGTGCGAAGCGCTTCTTTCGCGATGTCCGCGGCCTGCTTGTAGCCGATATACGGGCAGACTGCCGTGATCACGCCGACGCTGCTCTCGAGAAGGCTCCGGCAGCGGTCCGCATTGGCGGTGATGCCGCGGATGCAGTTTTCGGTCAGGGTCCCGACCGCGGCTGTCAGCGTTTCGATCGATTCGAAAAGGTTATAGAAGACCACCGGCTCGAACGCGTTAAGTTCCATCTGGCCGGCTTCCGCCGCCATGACGATGGCGGTATCATTTCCCACGATATTGAACGCGACCTGGGTCACGACCTCGGGAATGACCGGATTGACCTTGCCCGGCATGATCGAGGAACCGTTCTGCCGCGGCGGAAGGTTGATCTCGCCGAAGCCGGTCTTCGGCCCGCTGCCGAGGAGCCTGAGGTCGTTGCACATCTTGGACAGGTCGACCGCGCAGGTCTTTACGGCAGCCGAAAGCGCTACGAAACCGTCCAGGTTTTCCGTGGCGTCAAAGAGGTCGTCCGCTTCCCTCAGTTCGATGCCCGAAATTTTGGAAAGCGCCGGGAGGATATGATCGCGGTAGTAGGGCGTTGCGTTAAGGCCGGTGCCGATCGCCGTCGCGCCGAGGTTTACGACCTGCATTTCCTGGCGGGTCGTCAGGATCCTCTCCCGGTCGCGGGCGACCATGGACGCATAAGCGTGGAAGCTCTGCCCGAGGCGCATCGGGACGGCGTCCTCAAGCTGCGTGCGGCCCATCTTCATGACGTCGCGGAATTCCTCCGCCTTGGCATGCAGGGCTTCGATGAGGACGGACAGCGCTTCGGAAAGCGGTCCGATCATGGAATAGACCGTCATTTTCCCTGCGGTCGGGATGACGTCGTTGGTGGACTGGCACATATTCACATGGTCGTTCGGATGCACGAAACTGTAATCGCCCTTCCGTCCGCCCATGATCTCCGTCGCGCGGTTCGCGAGCACCTCATTCATGTTCATGTTGGCGCTCGTTCCGGCGCCGCCCTGGATCGCGTCAACGA
>SVDL01000178.1 GCA_015057835.1 Lachnospiraceae bacterium | reverse complement strand
TGATGCCACGGGGCTTTGTTTTCCATGAAAGAGACGCCGCAGCCTTTTGTCGTTTCGGCGATGATCACCGTGGGTTTGTCTTTGCATTCCTTTGCCATCTCAAAGGCACGGTCAAGTTTTTCGATATCGTTTCCGGCAGTGCGCAGCACGTTCCAGCCGAAGGAACGCCAGCGGGCGTCCAGATTGGCATGGGACATGACTTCTTCCGTCGTACCGGAGATCTGAAGACCGTTGCGGTCGATGACGGCGCAAAGATTGGAGAGCTTGTAGTGCCCGGCGGCCATGGCGCCTTCCCATACGGAGCCTTCCGCCAGCTCTCCGTCACCCATGACGACGTAGACTCTGGAATCGGTGCGGTCCATTCTCTCGGCAAGCGCCATTCCTACAGCGACGGAAAGACCGTGACCAAGGGATCCTGAGTTCATTTCGATTCCGGGGACCTTATTGTTGGGATGTCCGATCAGTTTGCTTCCGAACTGCGAGAAGCTTTCGAGATCCTCCATGGACAGGAAGCCTTTGTCATACAGGACGGCATACAGCGCTTCCACGCTGTGACCTTTTGAAAGGATAAAATGATCGGTGCCTTTTTTGCCGAAGGTTTCCGGCGTAATGTTCATCTGCAGATTGTACAGAACGTTCAGAATGTCGCATACGCTGTAATCCCCGCCGATATGTCCGGCGCGTGCCCGGAAGACCATGTCAAGGACGAGCCTTCTCAGGCGGCAGGATTTGCGCTGCAGCTCAGGATATTTTTTTTCCATGAAAGAGTGCTCCTTTCAGCAGCCGTGGAGATAATCCAGGATCTCCTGTTCGTTGTTGTCGTAAAGATCGGGCTTGACTCCGATGTATTTGCAGGCTTCGTAGAGAACCGGGACGACGTCCTGATGCAGACCGACGCAGTGATGGATGTACGGACCCTCGACCAGTTTGGCCTCAAGACGCTTCCAGTTCTCGACTTCGATCCACAGATAGGTGCCCTTCGTATAGGGGCCGTCAACACCCTTTGCTTTGCCCAGAAGGAGGCTGTACTCCCCGTTGTCGCCGTCAAAACGGCAGATCGTCAGGTCGCCGTGGTGCGCTTCCGCCTCAACGGCACCGGGATGATCGAACGCGAGGGGATAACCGATCTTCGGCGTTCCGGACAGGCAGGAGGCCGGCCACGGACCGCAGTGCTGAAGCAGCTCGCCGTTCTCGTTGTCGGGATGACGGACCGTCCAGTCTGCGAAGAAGGATGGTTTCTCGTTCATCGCGGCGGCTTCCATCATGACGGCGGAAACGGCGCCGTGGATATCGGTTTCGCAGACGACGGGGATCCCTTCCTCGTTCATGAGAGAGTTCGCGGCACAGGGCATGATGCCGATCTCGCTCTGCAGCGCGTTCCAGCACTGGATGGCGACTGCATTGCAGCCGTAGAATTCCGCCAGGTTTTTCATTGCGACTTTCAGCGCCGCGACGTTCTCCAGTTCATCTTCCCGGATCGCGATCTCCATATTGGCGTGACAGTACTCCATGACTTCACGCACGGCGGTTCCCTCTGCTTTGACTTTCCGGATCTCCGCGGTCAGTTCCGGCATGGGGATCGGTGACAGCTGGATGTTGAACTTCTCAAGAAGTTCACCCTCGTTGCACATGGTGGACCAGAAGTCGAAGGGACGCGGTGCGATCTGAAGGATGCGCGTATGATGGAAGACCTTGACGACGTTGCAGACAGCCATGAAGTCGCGGATGCCGCGCTCGAACTCGGGATCTTCCAGACGGCAGTTCGTCATATAGGTGAAGGGGACGCGGAACCGGCGCAGAACTTTTCCCGTCGCGAACAGTCCGCACTGGCTGTCACGCAGACGCACGCCGTTCTCATCCGGCCGCTCGTCGCGCGGACCCCAGAGAAGGACGGGAAGATTCATCGTGCGGCACAGACGCGCGACGACATATTCCGTTCCGAAGTTGCAGTGGGGGACGAAGATCCCGTCCACGCCTGCGGTGCGGAATTTCTCGATGATCGCCGGCAGGTCATGATCGTCATAGAGGAGACCCTCTTCATTGATGTCATCGATGTCCACGAAACGGACGCCCAGTTCGTTCAGGCGGTCGCGTGTCAGATTTCTGTATTTCAGTGCGTCCGGAGCACTGAAAATGCTTCTTCTTGTCGGCGCGTAGCCGAGTGTGATCACTGCGTTTTTCAATTATTTTCACCTCATCTTATGAAATTTGAACTGATTAGAATTGTATGCCGAATACGTTTCTTATTGATAGTATTATAAAAAAACAGGATTTTATTGGCAATTTTTTCTGTTGACATTTCTTTTTTTTTACACTATATTCAGTGCATACCGTTGAAGAAGAGAAGTAAGCCAGGAGATCTTCTTTTCAGAGAGCCGCAGGCTGGTGTGATGCGGCAGGAAGAAGTGGCTGAATGGACTTCCGAGGGCGAACAGAAACGGGCGACCGGAGTATGGGAGACGGAGCGGCTCTCCGTGAACAAAGCCGGCATATGAATGTATGCGCTGAGAGGACGCAAAAGCGTCAAGCAGGGTGGCACCGCAGAGAAATCTGTCCCGGCAAATATCGCCGGGGCTTTTTTTATCCGGCAAAATGAAGAAGGAGGAACAAAAATGGCAGAGAACAAGATCCCGTACAAGATCTACCTTGAAGAGTCGGAGATGCCCAAAGAGTGGTACAACGTCCGCGCGGACATGAAGACCAAGCCCGCTCCGCTGCTGAATCCCGGCACACTTGAGCCGATGAC
>SVDL01000073.1 GCA_015057835.1 Lachnospiraceae bacterium | reverse complement strand
GGATCCCGAGGGACTCGAGAACGGCCCGGTCCGCTTCCGTAAGGATCCCGTTTGTTCCTGCGGGGCGCGGAACCACGCCGTCATTCACACCGATAAAGAGCAGTGCTTTGATCTCTCCGAGCCGGCTTCTCTCCACGTCTCCGATCGTGACCTGGTCGCCGGTGGGCGGTGTGATGCCGATCCTTGTCTCAGTGAGAGCAGACTCAAAGAGAGCGCGGTAGTCTCTGGCGGAGATGGCATGTTCTCCGAGAATATCGGCCATTTTATCAAACAGACGCATGACAATGGCATAGATCTGGGCGTATTCTCCCGCGAGGGAGAGCTGCCCATCTTCCCGCAGTTTTTCTTCTTCCGCGGCCAGTTTCACCTGAACGTCACAGGCGGTGGAGAGCAGATAGAGCGCTTTTGTCTTGTCCGAGGCGGTGCTGCCGGGAGCCGTGAAAGCGTCGTGCACGGGGGCGAGCAGCGCGAGAACCTGTTCCCGCAGGGCATTGAGCAGCAGGAGTTCCTTCTCATCCTGCCCTTTGTAGTGCAGCGTAAAGGAACCGGACCATTTTGCCCTCGAGCGGATCCCGAGCGCAAGCACGTAGTTTTCCAGACGGTCAATATCGTCTTCCGCAAGATCGGTGAGACCGGTCCTGAGCAGGCGGAATACGGCGCCGGCGGACCATCCTTCCGTGATGATCTGCATCGCGGCGCGGAGAAATTCAATATAGGGATGGTGCAGGGCGGACCTTTTTTCGTCCACAAAGAATGGAATATCGTATTCCGGGAAAATGCGCCGGATGAGATCGCCGTAGGAAGCGAGATCCCCGGCTATGACAGCGATATCCCGATAACGGAATCCTTTTTCCCGGACCATGCGGCGGATCCTGCGGGCGGCGGAGCGTACTTCCGCGTGGGGATTTTCACAGGAAGTGATGCGGATGCCCTCTGTTTCACCCTCATAGAGAGCTCTTCTGTTTCGGAAAATGTGTTTTTCGAGGAAACGGAGTTCCGGGGAACGGGCGAGGCGGCTTTCCGGGCCGTCTTCTATGAAAGATGGCGGAATGACCGGGATCTTTACTTCTCCCGCGAGGTCATAGAGCGAGCGCATCATGGCGCGGCTCATAAGGTAGAGATCGGAATCTCCCCCCGGGTTTTTTGCCCACGTCCGGTCGATAGCCGCGGTGATATATACGTTTCTCGCGTGAATGAGGAGCTCCCGAAGGACCGGGAGCTGGACCGGAGTGAAACCGGTAAAGCCATCAAAGGCGACTGTGCAGTTCTGAAGGAAAGCGGAGCGGCCGATGAGGCGCGCGAGGTAGGTGGGTACTTCTTCCGCGTTCATGAAGTGTTCCCGGCAGTAAGCCCGGTAATCCGCAAGGAGCGAGGCGATATCCTGCAGTTTTACGCGAAGCTCCGGAGAGACGGAAGCGCTGCCCGCAAGAAGATCTTCGGGAGTGACGGCGTACTGCATGAGCTCGGAGAGCACGGACTTGATCTCGGAAATGGATCCGGGCTGTCGAAGGTGTCTGCCCAGATACGGCATCTCCTTTTTCTTCTCGAGAGAAATGCGGCGGAGCACGATGCTTTTGCCGCTCTCCTCGAGAAGCTCCCGCGTGTCCGCGCCGGTCTCGTCGAAAATGCGGTATGCAAGACGGTTCAGGGAAAGAACGTCGATATTGAGAATGCCTCCGCGGGGGTGCAGCCGCACAAGCTCCCGCTGGGTCTGCATCGAAAACTGTTCCGGAACGATCACGAGAAAGTTCTGTTCCGGATGCGCCATGGATTCTTCAATGATCCTTTGAAAAAGGCAGCGGGATTTCCCGCTGCCGGGGGTGCCGAGGATGAACTGAAGGGCCAAGATCTGCCTCCTTTTACCGTCTGTTCCATGTCCTGCGGGAGAGAAGCGCAAGGATCGGGAGCAGCTCAAGACGTCCCGCAAGCATGTCGAAAGTCAGGACGATCTTGGAGAACCAGCTGTAGCCGGCATAGCTCTCCATGGGGCCGACGGCTCCGAAACCGGGCCCGATGTTGTTGAAGCAGGCCAGGACCGCCGAGATATTGGTCTCGACGGAAAAATTGTCGATGGAGATGATCAGAAAACTGATCACGAGGATGAATGCGTAAAGCACAAGATAGAGGCTGACGCTGTTCATCGTGTTCTCAGAGACCGGGTGATTGTTGACCCGGACGTGCTCCACCCGGCTCGGATACACGACCTTTCGGATATACCGCTTCATGGCGCGGAACATGAGGAGGACACGGGAACATTTGATACCGCCGCCGGTGCTGCCGGCACACGCGCCGATGACCATGAGGGTGAGCATGATTGCCTTGGAGAGCGACGGCCAGGTATCGAAATTCGCGGTGGAGTAGCCTGTGGTGGTGATGATGGTGGCCACCTGGAATGCGGCGTGATGGATGGTCTCGCCGAGTGTGGTATATGTGCCCAGAATATTGAAGCTGATGAGCGCCGTGCTCACCGCGACCACGCCGAGATAGACATGGAGCTCCGCGTCCGTGATGATGTCCTTGAAGCGGCGGAGGATCAGCAGGAAATACAGGTTGAAGTTCACGCCGAAGAGAAGCATGAATACTGTCGTCACGGTCTGCAGGTAAGGACTGTAGCTGCCAAGGCTGTCTGCCCGGACGCCGAATCCGCCGGTTCCGGCGGTGCCGAACGCGATGCAGAAAGCGTCGAAAACAGGCATTTTCCCGATCAGAAGGAAGAGGATGTCGAGAACCGTCAGAGCGATATAGAGACCGTAGAGTACGATGGAAGAGTCCCTCATATGGGGGAGAAGTTTGGCGACTTCCGGACCCGGGCTCTCCGCGCGGAGAATGTGCACGGTGAATCCGGTGTCTTTTCCTTTGTCGGAGAGAAATGCCATCATGAAGACCAGAACGCCCATGCCCCCGATCCAATGGCTGAAGCTGCGCCAGTAGAGGAGCCCTTTGGACATCGCCTCAACGTCCGTCAGAATGGAAGCTCCGGTCGTCGTGAATCCGGAGACGATCTCGAAGAACGCGTCGATAAAGTTCGGGATCTCTTTGGTGATGACAAAAGGAAGAGCGCCGAAAGCGGAGATGATGAGCCAGCCGAGACCGACGCAGACAAGGCCTTCTCTTGCGTAAAAACGCGTTTTCGCACCGCGGGAAACATACCGGAACAGGGCGGAAACTGCCAGAAGAGCAGCGATGCAGACCGTGTAGGCAATGATGACGGACGGTTCATGATAAATGAGCGCCACGACGATGGCGGGCAGCATGAAGGCGGCTTCAATGGCGAGGATCGCGGAAAAGAAGCGGCCGATCATTTTGTAATTCATAGAGAAGGTCTCTCCTTAAGACAGCAGTATAAAGCACCGCACCTTCCGGTGCGGCGCCGGTTTATTATTCAAAAATGTCGTTCAGACGCTCGATCACGGTATTGCTGGCGGTGACAATGAGAAGAGTGTCGCCGTCCTCGAAAGAGGAATTGCCGTTCGGGATCTCGAGACTTCCGTGGCGGCTGATACAGGCCAGAAGAACATTTTTCTTGAGCTGGATGTCGCGGAGAGGCCTGCCGCGGTTCAACGTGGTACTGTCCACGAGAAACTCGGAGGCTTCCGCGAGGCCGGAGGCGATCGAGTGCACCGTGATCGCCGCGCCGCTCTGGTTCTTCACGGAACGCACGTACCGGACTACGGAACTTCCGATCAGTTCCTGAGGATTCACCGCGGAACCGATCTTAAGCCTCTCGATGATGCTGAGACTCTCCGGACGGCCCACTTTGGTGACGACCTGCCGGACCCCGAGGTCGTGGGCGAAAAGGGAGATGATGATGTTCATCTCATCAAGCCCCGTCAGGGAGACGACGGCATCGCATTCCTTCGCGCCTTCCCTCTCCAGGGTGTTCTGGTTCGTGGCGTCGCCCTGAATGATCTCGACATCGGGCAGAAGCTCCGCAAGGCGCAGGCAGCGGTCGGGGTCTTTTTCCACGATCCGGACGGTGATGCCTGCTTTTCTCAGATGCTTGGCGAGGTAATAGCTCACTCTTCCGCCGCCTGCCAGCATGACGCGGCTCACCCGCTTTGTGATGATGCCGAGGTTTTTCAGCAGCAGGGTGAGTTCATTGGTCGGGGCTGTAACATAGACGCGGTCGCCTGCCTTGAGGACAAAAGAGCCGTCCGGCATGAACGCGCTGCCGTCACGGACGACGGCACACACGAGTACGCGGCACTTGGCGGTACCGGGAAGATCGATGAGGCGCAGCCCGTTCAGCTTGCTCTGCTCGTCGACCATAAGTTCGACGATCTCGACACGGTCCTTGGCAAAGGTCTCTCTTTTCAGGAATCCGGGGTACTCGAGGATCCGGGAAATATCCCGGGCGGTCTTGAATTCCGGATTGAATGTCATCGAGAGATTGAACGCGTCCCGGAGCTCGTAGAGCTGGTCATAATACTCCGGATTGCGGATGCGCGCGATCGTGTGAAGATTTTTATTGAGGGTGTGGGAGGCGAGACAGCACAGAAGATTGACTTCGTCGAGCATGGTCGCCGCGATCAGAATATCGGCGTCTTCGATGCCTGCTTCCCGGAGCGTGGCCATGGCGGCGCAGTTGCCGTTGACCGTCATAACGTCGTATTTTTCCTCGATATATCCCAGCATTTCCGCATTGATGTCGATCACCGTGAGATCGTATCCTTCCGCGGAGAGAAGACGCGCGAGCGAACGGCCGATCTTGCCGCCGCCGGCAATGACTATTTTCATAAATACCCTCCGACTGCCGCTTTTTTGGGGGAACGCGCGGCATCTTAATATAGACTATTAGTATAGTATGAAGGCGGAAAAAAATCAATATCGGCGCTTGCAACACCGCCCCTTATCCTGTATAGTAAAAAACTGTAGCAAAAGGCCTTGTATTCAAAGAAAGAAGGTGACACTGGTGGTAGAACTGGACCCGATCCGCATCGAACTCACTTCCTATAATAAGCCATTAGTCGAAATGGGGGATTCACTTTGACCTCGCTGTCAAAGAACGCCGCATTCAGGAATTAAATAAAGAAATGGAAATGCCCGGTTTCTGGGATGAACCGGAAAAAGCGCAGGAGAAAGTCCGGCTCCTCGGCTCGCTGAAGGACGATATCGAAGGATATAAGAAACTGGTGGGCGAAAAAGAGGACCTTGAGACTCTCCTTGAGATGGCCGATGAAGAGGCCGATCCCGACCTGATCCCCGAGGCGCAGGAAATGATGGACGCCTTTAAGGAGCATTACGAGAACATCCGGCTGAAGACGCTTCTGTCTGGACCCTACGACGCAGACAACGCGATCGTGACGCTCCATCCCGGTGCCGGCGGCACGGAGGCTTGCGACTGGGCGTCGATGCTGTACCGCATGTACACGCGCTGGGCGGAACGCAAGGGATATGAAGTTGTCGTCCGCGATTATCTGGACGGCGACGAGGCGGGAATCAAGTCGGTGACCTTTGAGGTGAACGGCCCCAACGCGTACGGCCTGCTGAAATCGGAGAAAGGCGTGCACCGCCTCGTCCGCATTTCCCCGTTCAACGCCGCGGGTAAGAGACAGACGTCCTTCGTGTCCTGCGATGTGATCCCGGATATCAAGGAAGACATCGACATCCAGATCGACGACAAGGATATCCGGATCGATACGTACCGTTCTTCGGGCGCCGGCGGACAGCACATCAATAAGACGTCTTCGGCGATCCGCATCACGCATTTCCCCACGGGAATCGTCGTGACATGCCAGAATGAGCGCTCGCAGTTCCAGAATAAAGACAAAGCCATGCAGGAACTGAAGATCAAGCTGATGATGCTCCAGCAGGAAGCCAATCTTCAGAAGCTTTCCGATATCCGCGGAGAAGTCAAGGATATCGCATGGGGATCCCAGATCCGCTCCTATTTCCTGCAGCCGTATCAGATGATCAAGGATCTCCGGACCAATGAAGAACAGTCCAACGCCGGCAAAGTGCTGGACGGGGACATTGATCAGTTTATAAACGCGTATCTTAAGTGGAGCGCGCTGAATCAGAAAAAAGCATAAGAAACACAGAGGGTAACAGAAATGGCAAGTGTTGCAGTATTAGGTTACGGCACGGTCGGAAGCGGGGTCGTGGAAGTCCTGCAGAAAAATGCGGACGAGATCACGCGGAAGTCCGGCGTCCGGATCGATGTCAAATATATCCTGGATATCCGTGAGTTTCCGGGAGACCCCAATGAAAATGCGATCGTCCATGATTTTGCCGTGATCGAGAGCGATCCGGAGGTCAAAGTCGTCGCGGAGGCGATGGGCGGTCTGCACCCGGCGTATGATTTCACGAGAAGAGCGCTCGAAGCGGGAAAGAGCGTCTGCACGTCCAATAAGGAGCTCGTGGCGGAATTCGGCACGGAGCTGACGCAGATCGCCGCGCAGCACGGTGTCTCCTATCTGTACGAGGCCAGCTGCGGCGGCGGAATCCCGATCATCCGCCCGCTCCGCAACGCGCTGACGGCGGATGTCATCACGGGGCTGTCCGGAATTTTCAACGGGACGACCAATTTTATCCTTACCAGGATGGAAAAAGAGGGGCACGATTACGCGGACGTGCTCGCGGAAGCGCAGGCAATGGGCTACGCGGAGCGCAATCCGGCCGCGGACGTCGAAGGGTATGATACCTGCCGCAAACTCGCCATTCTCGCCTCTTTGGCCTATGGCGTACAGATCTCCTATAAAGATATCCGTACCGAGGGCATCACAAAGGTCACGGCAGCGGACATCGCTTACGCTTCATTTCTGCAGTACAAGATCAAGCTGCTCGGCATCAGCCGCCGCAGCGGAGACAGGGTGGAAGCGGTGGTGCTTCCCGCCATGATCGGCTGCGATACACCGCTTTATGCCGTGGATGACGTGTTCAACGCCATTCTGGTCCGCGGGAACATGCTCGATGACGTTATGTTCTACGGAAAAGGCGCAGGCAAGCTGCCCACCGGCAGCGCCGTCGCGTCGGATGTGATCGAGGCCGTGGTGAGCGGCGGTAAATGCGGCATTCTTCCGCAGGGAGAGCCCGCTGTACCGGTGGATCCGGAGACGATGAGCTACCGCTTCTTTGTCCGGATCCCGGAAAATACGGACGCTACGCAGGAAAAGGTCTCGGCTGTATTTGAGGATGCTTCCCTCATAAATCTTGAGGAATATCCGCAGGAGAGCGCGTTTGTCACAGGAGTGATGACCGAGAAGGAATTTACCGAAAAGGTCGCCGGGCTCGGCAGTGTGACCGGCTGGATCCGTATCCTTCCGGCAGAATAATACATAAGGAAAAGGGACCGGAAAGGTCCCCGGCAGAAGGGAACAGACGAAACTATGTTGATTGTTAAAAAATTCGGCGGAACATCGGTCGGGAACAAGGAGCGCATCATGAATGTGGCGTCCCGCATCGCGAAGGACTACCGCAGGGGGAACGATATCGTGGTCGTCCTGTCCGCCATGGGAAAATCCACGGATGAGCTGATCGCCAAGGCCATGGATATCAACCCGAATCCTTCCAAGAGAGAACTGGATATGCTGGTGACGACCGGGGAGCAGGTCTCTGTCGCGCTGATGGCGATGGCTCTGCATCTCCTCGATGTTCCGGCCATCTCGCTCAACGCGTTTCAGGTGGCCATGCACACTTCGAGCAATTACGGCAACGCCCGTTTCAAGAAGATCGACCGCGACCGCATCCGGCATGAGCTGGACGCGAGAAAGGTCGTTCTCGTCACAGGTTTCCAGGGCGTCAACAAATATGACGATGTGACGACTCTCGGACGCGGCGGCTCCGACACGACGGCGGTCGCCCTCGCGGCGGCGCTCCACGCGGACGCCTGCGAGATCTACACGGATGTCGACGGAATCTACACCTCGGATCCGCGTATCGTAAAAAACGCCAGAAAGCTGGATGAGATCACTTACGACGAGATGCTGGATCTGGCTACGCTGGGTGCGGGCGTTCTGCATAACCGCTCAGTGGAACTTGCGAAAAAATACGGAATTACATTGCTGCTGTGCTCGAGCCTCGAGGAAGTGCCGGGAACAGTCGTCAGGGAGGATACAAAAGTGGAAAAAATGCTGGTCAGCGGCGTAGCCGTGGATAAGAGCGCGGACCGGATCTCCGTGATCGGTCTTGCGGACAAGCCGGGTGTCGCGTTTAAAATGTTCGATCTCCTCGCGAAGAAAAATATCAATGTGGACGTTATCCTGCAGTCCATCGGCCGCGACGGCACCAAGGACATCTCCTTTACCGTCAGCGACGGCGACGCGGACGAATCGATGGCGATTCTCGAGGAAAACAGGGAACTGCTCACCTATAAAGAGATCAATCTCGACAGAGATGTGGCGAAAGTCTCCATCGTCGGCGCGGGTATGATGACCAATCCGGGCGTCGCGGCAAAGATGTTTGAAGTCCTGTTTAATGAAGGCATCAACATCAATATGATCTCGACATCCGAGATCCGCGTGACAGTCCTTATCGACAGCCACTACGCGGAGCGCGCCGCCAACGCGATCCACGACGCTTTCATCGGGGAAGACTGAGCACAGGGCCTGAGAACAAAGGCAATAAAAAACGGCTCCGGAAACCGGAACCGTTTTTTATTGCCTTTAACAGATGATTAAGCTTCGCTGATCGCGCTGGTCGGGCATCCTTCTTCGCAGGAACCGCAGTCTACGCAAGCATCTGCATCGATGACATATTTGCCGTCGCCTTCGCTGATCGCGTCAACCGGGCAGGACTCTGCGCAGGAACCGCACATTACACATTCGTCAGAAATAACACGTGCCATTTTTAAATCCTCCTATTAGCCGAAAGCATGTACCGGTCCCTCTTTTTATTCTGATCCGGCCATGAACTCAGTGATATGCGTACATGCATCGGTATATCTTGCTTTTTCTGTACGCCGGTACTATAATAACGCTTGTCGTAATAATTAGACAAGACAAACATTAGGTAAAATCAAGGACCGGTTTTAAGGAGGTTTTTATGGCTAAAGTAACAAGAGATATGACGATCGGCGAGATCCTCAGCATCGGCGGAGAAGCCGTGATCCCGGCGCTCCTTCAGATGGGCATGCACTGCATCGGATGCCCGGCATCCCAGGGAGAGACGCTCGAGGAAGCTGCGATGGTCCACGGAATCGATCCGTCTGTCATCGAGGCGCAGATCAACGAGGCGATTGCATAATCAACACATCGTGTTAAGGCGCTGCAGGCGCCGGAAATAAAAGAACTGCTCATCCGCCGGAGGCGGAGAGCAGTTCTTTTTTCGGTTACAGGACAAAACGCGTCAGTAAAGTCCAGTCATCCGGATCCCGGATGCAGTACTCAGACTGCAGCGAGAGAGTACAGCTTCTGAAGCGCGTTCGCTTCGATCATGAGGACCGCATGTTCCTGAAGATGGGCTTCCGATGCGGGGGAGCATGCCTGACTTCTGCCGTACTCCGCAAGGATGTTGCAGACGCGGTTGAATTCCTCCGGGGTGTGGGCGGATTTATGAACGACGAGATGATAGCGCTCCCCGTTATCCGCTCTGTAAAGGGTATTGAAGCCCTGATACCGGCCGCTCAGGACCGAAGATACGTCGATCACGGTATCGAGATCATCAAACGTGTAAAGTCTTACGAAATCGACCGCGCTGCCCGCTGCGCCGACAGACTGTTTTTGAGGAGTCTGTACCCGTGCGGAAGCTGCCGGGCCGGAAGGAGTTTCCGCCGCAGGACTGTTTCCGGACGGATCCCCGCTGTCAGGCGACGGCGTCGCCGCTTTTTTCTTGATCTCGTAGAGTTTGTGGATGAGGTTGAGAATATCATCGGCGTCCTCGACCGGCTTGGCAGCGGCCTCCGGACCTTTTTTTGCAGGAGCAAATTTTGCAAAACGGGTATCCAGTTCCTCCGGATCCTCTACTTTGGTTATGATCAGCATGATGCTTCCCTCGGAGACCGGGATCGCCTCGATCATAAGAGGGATATTATCGGCATGAAAACCGAGGCGCGAACCGGCTTCCTGCATCATATCCTGAAACAGCTTCTTCGCCTTGTCCGAGCCGTAGGCGAGTTCGCTCAGGCGTATGTGCCGGCTCGCGAGATCTTCGCGCGTAAGGGTGCATCGTATTTGGTTTTCATTGATTTTTTCTAATTTCATATACTGGATTATACGGCAATCCTGCATTTGTGTAAATTGGAAATCGTTGTGTAAATCTGAAATCTTTGTGTACATTGGAAATGTTATGATTTCCGCCGGTTTTTTGCACTGTCTTCGGAACTGTGTCCGGACCGGTTGCATTTGCCGGAAGAATAATTTATTGTTGGTTCTGCGGAGGCCGTTTCACATCTGAAGAGAGGAGGTGCAGGCAGCGGGACGCCGGACAGGGGCGTTTTTTCCGCCCCGGAAAAGGCTTTCGCGCAATTATCCGTTCGTGTCTCCTCCGGCCGGTCCGGAGAGCTCATCTGAATCTATTTTTAGGAACAGTTCCGGTTCTTATCAAAGATATTCACGAATAATCATTCAACGTTTCCATTTACAATGCATTCGCAAAGAAACAGAGAAACTCTTACAGCAGCTGAAAAGTCCGGTGTCTTTTGCATTTGACGAAAATGACAGTCAACAATCCACGGAGAATTTTTAAGGCGTATCTCAAAGAACTTCGCGCTTATGAGAGCGAAGGCGTCAAACTTTATTATCCTTACAATGAGGAGTGCTCGCCGAGATTTCTCGCGGAGACTATGGCAGGGGATCCCGGGGCGACGTATATGCGCGACCTCGAGGAATCCGAGGAAGGGAAGGTGATCAGAGTCCATTTCAACAGAATCCTTCTGGCTGACGCTGGCCGGGAAGGAAAGAGAAATAATAACCCCTGAAACAAAAACCGATAATCGAATAACACAAAACCCGCTCCGGACAGGATTCAAAGTGCACAGTCCGGAGCGGGTTTTCTGCGCTGATCCCTCATATTTACAGTGTTCCTCACTTTTTGAAATCGGGATAAACTTCTAAGATTTTGCTCTCCGAATAGTGACGAACTTTCGTTTTGCTGTTATAATCGACTTATTATGGGCAAAGTATCGAAGAAAAAACGAAAGAGTGCGCTCCCGCTGGTCCTCGTGGTGTTCGCCACGATCGCGGCGGCGGCAGCAGGACTCATCTTTTTTATGAAAGACAGCAGTGCGCCGTCCACGGAACATCTGGATGCGGCGGCTTATTTCGGAATGCCCGCCGAGGATGAGAAAACAGTCGTGATCACGGGGCAGATCCTGAACAGAAAAGCAGTGTGGGATTACGAAACAGTCTATATTGCCTATGAGGACGCCTGCCAGCATATCAATAACAGGATGTATTACGATGAGAAAGCGGACCTGCTCACGGTGGCACTGCCGGACGAGATCATCAATATCCGTCCCGACGAGTCGCTGTACGGAAATGAGGAGTGCGCTTTAAAGACAGAGGAGGGACTCTATGTGTCCCTCGATTTCCTCGCATCATGCTCGGACATAGAAGCGGGAGCCGTGACGGATGCGCCGCAGGTCGTCATTCAGACGGCATTTGACTACCCTTCGCGGACGGCTTCCGGGGACGCAGCGGTTCGTCAGAACGC
Source organism: Lachnospiraceae bacterium (assembly GCA_015057835.1). Taxonomy (GTDB): domain Bacteria; phylum Bacillota; class Clostridia; order Lachnospirales; family Lachnospiraceae; genus Chordicoccus. The sequence continues at coordinate 777 of SVDL01000073.1, read as the reverse complement.
TGATGCGCGAAGTCCGATCATCCGTGATCTTGCCGCGGGAGAAAAAGTGACGGTCCTTGAGGAAGCGGACGAACTCTGGACGCGGGTCGAGACGGCGGACGGATTTATAGGATATATGGAAAATATCAGCCTCGGGCCGGAAGAGCCCGCGCAGCCCCATGAGAGCCGGATCGGAAAATACAAGGATATTCTGTACGACTTTCCGATTAATATGGTCTTTCACCAGACGGATTCCCAGTGGGCAAATGCTGCTCTTACGGAGGCTCTTGAGGGCACCCACGGGATCAATATTATCGCACCGACCTGGTTTTTCATGGATGACGTGAATGGATCCTATACGGACCTTTCGAGCGCGGATTATGTGGAGACCGCGCATTCTCTGGGGATGAAAGTGTGGGCCGTCGCCAATGACTTCGACGGCAATCTCGCCTCCCCGGCGGACACGAAAGCGCTTCTTGAGGGGACGCAGACACGCCAGCAGCTCGCCGCAAATCTGGTGCAGAGCGTCAAGGAGTGCGGCGCTGACGGGCTGAACCTTGATTTTGAAAATGTAAGAGAAGAGAGCGCCGCAGCCTATCTCATGCTGATCCGTGAACTGGAGGTGCAGTGTGCGGCGGAAGGCATCGTCCTCTCGGTGGACAGCTATGTGCCGCAGCTGTACAACCTCTATCTGAACCGCGCCGCACAGGCGGAAGCTGCGGATTATATCGTCACGATGGCCTATGATGAGCACCATGCCGGAAGCGACGAGGCGGGAAGCGTCTCCAGCATCTCCTG
>SVDL01000177.1 GCA_015057835.1 Lachnospiraceae bacterium | reverse complement strand
TCTGTCAGCTCCCCACCGGCGGAAGCGCTCTGTTCCGTGAGCTCGTCCGCGCGGACAGCCGCTGTGCCGAGCGGGCTCAGGATCATGCAGACCGCCAGCAGCAATGCAAGGATATTTCTAGCTGTTCTTTTTTTCATTTTTCAAGACTCCCCTGTGAGTAACAAATTTTAAAAACAGATTTAATAAATTTGTAACATTTTAAATTATAGGCGAAATGTTTCGTGAATGCAACCTCATCTGTCCATTTTTTTCGTGTTTTTCGGCTGTTTTTCAGCAAAAAGCCCCCAATTGGTCCCCTAAAACAGAAAAATGCGGGATTTTCATCCCACATTTTCCGCAATGCTGTGTTTCGCAGGTATTTACCGCAGCGTATTCCCGCTTTTTACCGAAGTTTACTGCGCGGCGCTCATACCGGTGTACAGCTGATAATATTTTCCCTGTTTCGCGATCAATTCGTCGTGCGTGCCCCGCTCAATGATCCTTCCGAGTTCCAGGACCATAATGCAGTCGGCATTTCTGACCGTCGACAGACGGTGCGCGATAACAAACGTCGTTCTTCCCTTCATCAGATTGTCCATGCCCTCCTGAACGATCTTTTCCGTCCGGGTATCGATGGAGGATGTCGCCTCGTCCAGAATAAGGACCGGCGGGTCCGCGATCGCCGCCCGCGCAATGGCCAGCAGCTGCCTCTGCCCCTGGGAAAGGTTGGCGCCGTCTCCCGTAAGAAGAGTATCATAGCCCTGCGGGAGATACTGGATAAAGCTGTCCGCCCCGGCCAGTTTTGCCGCCGCCTTTATTTCTTCCTCCGTCGCGTCCAGTTTGCCGTAGCGGATATTCTCCGCCACCGTTCCCGTGAAGAGGTGTGTATCCTGCAGCACCATGCCGAGGGAATGTCTCAGGTCATCTTTCCGGATCTTATTGATATTGATGCCGTCGTACCGGATCTTTCCGTCCTGAATATCGTAGAACCGGTTGATCAGATTTGTGATCGTCGTCTTTCCGGCACCGGTGGAGCCGACAAAGGCGATCTTCTGTCCGGGCGTCGCGAACATATCGATATTGTAGAGGACCTGTTTTTCCGGGACATAGCTGAAGTCCACATCGTCAAAGACGATATCTCCCGCGAGCTTCCTGTAAGTGGTCGTCCCCTCTTCCTTATGAAAATGCTTCCACGCCCAGATGCCGGTCCTCTCTTCCGACTCCGTAAGAGCGCCGTTTTCATCTTCTTTTGCATTTACCAGTGTGACATATCCGTCGTCCGTCTCCGGCTTCTCGTCAAGAAGGGCGAAAATGCGTCCGGCACCCGCGAGCGCGAGGACCACCGAATTGAACTGCTGCGCGATCTGGTTGATCGGCATATTGACGGAGCGGGTCAGTGTCAGGAACGAGGCAAGTCCGCCGAGGGTCAGTCCGCCGAAAATAACGGACATCACTCCCCCGTTTCCGGAAGCTCCCGAGATCGCGGCTATGCCGCCGAAGACCGCGATGATGACGAACTTGGTATTGCCGAGCTGGGCGTTCAGCGGTCCCAGCATATTGACGAAACGGTTCGCGCGGTCCGCGCTCTCATAAAGCGTATTATTGAGTTCCTCAAACTCCCCGATCGCGATCTTCTCGTGATTGAAGACCTTGATGACTTTCTGACCGTTCATCATCTCCTCGATGTAGCCGTTCAGCGTTCCGAGGTTCTTCTGCTGTTCCATGAAGAACCGTCCGCTCTTGCCCGCCACATTCTTGGAAATCATGAGCATCAGGAAAATGATCACTATAGAGAGGATCGTCAGCTGGAAACTGATCGAGAACATGCTGGCAAATACGCTCACGATCGTAATCATACTGGAGAAAAACTGCGGCATGGACTGGCTGATCATCTGACGCAGCGTGTCAATGTCATTGGTATAAATAGACATGATATCGCCGCGGGCATGTGTGTCAAAATAGGACACCGGCAGTTTCTCCATGTGCGAAAAGATCTCTTTGCGCAGGCTCAGCATCGTGCCCTGCGTGACATAGATCATGACCTTATTGTAAATGAAAGTCGACGCGATACCGATCGCGTAGAAGACGACCACCCGGAGGATCGCGTGCAGAAGCGGCACAAAATCATGGCTGTCCGATTCCACCATCGGCAGAATATATCCGTCGATCAGGGTCCGGATAAACAGGGTCCCTCTTACATTTGCAAGGACGCTGATCACGATGCATACCGCCACAACGATCATATGCACGGCATACTTTCTGAAGATCACTCCCATGAGACGGGAGAACAGCTTCCCGGCGCCGTCTACCTGAGGTTTCACGCCCGGCACGTTCCGTCTTCCGCCCGGTCCGCGCACTTCTTTTACTTTTTCCTGCGCCATTCCGCTCACCTGCCTCTCCGGCTCTTCACAGAGAGTTTGCCGCTCTCGTCTTCCGCCGCCGTATTTTTCTGATCGAAATCACCGCCGCCGTTCTTCTGCGTCTCATAGACATCGCGGTAGATCTCATTGGTCTCAAGAAGCTTTGCGGGTGTGTCAAATCCGACGACTCTGCCGCCGTCCAGAACGATGACGCGGTCCGCGTCCTCCACACTCGAGATGCGCTGCGCGATAATGATTTTTGTAGTTCCGGGGATCGCCGTCCGCAGAGCAGAGCGGATCTTCGCGTCGGTGGCCGTGTCCACGGCGCTGGTGGAGTCGTCGAGGATCAGCACTTTCGGCTTCTTGAGGAGCGCTCTCGCGATGCACAGTCTCTGCTTCTGACCGCCGGAAACATTGGTGCCGCCCTGTTCGATCCTTGTCAGGTAATCGTCCGGAAAACGTTCGATAAACTCGTCCGCACAGG
>SVDL01000176.1 GCA_015057835.1 Lachnospiraceae bacterium | reverse complement strand
TATGACCGTCTGACGCTGGACGGCGTGGAGCACACCTCCATCGCGTCCCTTGCGCCGGACCTGTTCTGTGTCACGTTCTCCGGACTCTCCAAGTCCCACATGATCGCGGGATTCCGCATCGGCTGGATGGTCCTGTCCGGAAATAAAAGAGTCGCGGCGGACTATATTGAAGGTATTAAGATGCTCTCCAACATGCGCCTGTGCTCCAATGTTCCGGCGCAGTCCATCGTACAGACAGCACTCTGGGGATATCAGAGCGTAAATGAATATACGAAACCGGACGGGAGACTGACGAGGCAGCGCGATTATATTTACAAAGCGCTGAACGATATTCCGGGTATTACGGCGGTGAAGCCGAAGGCGGCATTTTACATTTTCCCGAAGATCGATGTGGCGAAATTCAATATCACGGATGATGTGAAATTTGCCCTCGATTTCCTGAAGGAGAAGAAGGTCATGCTCGTACAGGGCACGGGCTTCAACTGGCATGAGCCGGATCATTTCCGCGTCGTTTATCTGCCGCGGATGGAGATCCTGCAGGAATCCATGCACAAGCTGAGTGATTTCATGGCGAATTACAGGCAGTAAACACAGGCAGAAAAAGATGCTGATCAGAGAAGAAATCGAACAGCAGGAAAAGAAAATACTCAGTCCCAACGCGAGCTGCGCGGTGGATTCCAGAGGGCGTCTCAAAGATGAGGAGCCCTGTGATATCCGCACCTGCTATCAGCGGGACCGCGACAGGATCATCCACTGCAAGGCGTTCCGGAGACTGAAGGATAAGACCCAGGTCTTCCTGTCGCCGCAGGGGGATCATTACCGTACGCGCCTTATGCACACGCTGGAGGTCTCTCAGACCTCGAGAACGGTGGCGAAAGCGCTGATGCTCAATGAAGACCTCGTGGAAGCCATTGCGCTGGGACACGATCTCGGACACACGCCGTTCGGCCACGCCGGGGAGAGAGCGCTCGCGGCGGTGTGTCCGCTCGGCTTTAAGCACAATGAGCAGAGCATCCGCGTCGTGGACATTCTGGAAAAGAATGGAGAAGGACTGAATCTCACCTGGGAGGTGAGGGACGGCATCCTGAACCACCAGACGTCCCGGCATCCCGCGACGCTGGAGGGCCAGATCGTGAGGCTCTGCGACAAGATCTCCTATATCCATCATGATATGGACGACGGGGAGAGAGCGGGGCTCCTGACGGAAGCAGATATTCCGCCGCATCTCCGGGATCTGCTCGGAAGATCCACGAGGGAACGCCTGAATACGCTGATCCACGATATTATCCGGGCGTCCAGGGGAAAAGACGAGATCCTGATGTCGGCGGAGGTCAGGGATGCGATGGCGGAGCTGCGGCAGTTCATGTTTGAGAACCTCTACACCAACCCGAAGGCGAAAAATGAGGAAATCAAGGCCACGGCGATGCTGCAGGAGCTGTACCGGTATTATATTGAGCACCCGGAAGCCATGGGATCGGAGTATTACGCGATGATCACGCAGAAGGGGGAGCGGCCGGAGCGCGCGGTGTGCGATTATATTTCCGGTATGACGGACCAGTATTCGATCGCGAAGTTCAAGGAGATCTATGTGCCGCGGTCGTGGGAGAAATATTAGAGAATGCGTTATTCAGAGGAACTCATCGAAGAGATCAGGGCCAGGAGCGATATCGTCGACGTCATCGGCGAGCACGTGAAACTGCGCCGGAGCGGCAGCAGCTATGTGGGGCTCTGCCCGTTTCACTCTGAGAAAACGGCATCTTTTTCCGTGAGTCCTGACAAGCAGCTCTATTATTGCTTCGGGTGCCACGCGGCGGGAAATGTCATTACTTTCGAGATGCAGTACCAGAACGCGAGTTTCCTCGAAGCGATACAGATGCTGGCGGACCGGGCGGGGATCGCTCTTCCGCAGCAGGAGATCACCAAAGAGGCGAAGGAAAAGGAAGACAGAAAAGAGATCCTCCTCGACATTTACCGCTCGGCGGCGGCTTATTACATTTACAAACTCGGGACGCCGCAGGGAAAGACAGGACTCAATTATTTGAAGAGCAGAGGACTGTCCGACGAGACCATAAAGCGGTTCGGGCTCGGGTATTCGGGAAAATACAGCGACGAGCTGTACCGGTACCTGAAAAAGAAGAAAAACTATGATGATAGAATTTTAGCGGATTCCGGTCTCTTTACATATAACGAGAAATACGGATTCGCGGACCGGTTCTGGAATCGGGTGATGTTCCCGATCTGCGACGTGCGCGGCCGCGTCATCGGCTTCGGCGGGCGCGTCATGGGAGAGGGAAAGCCCAAGTACCTCAACTCGCCGGAATCGGAGCTTTTCAATAAAAGACTGAACCTTTTCGGGCTCCAGATCGCCAGGGCGCACGGGCGTGAGAGCATGATCCTGTGCGAGGGCTACATGGACACGATCACCCTGCATCAGGCGGGGATCGAAAATGCAGCCGCATCCCTGGGCACCGCGCTGACAGAACAGCAGGCAAGGCTTCTTTCGAGGTATACGAAAGAGATCTACCTTATGTATGACAGCGACGGTGCGGGCGTAAATGCAGCCGTGAGAGCGGTTCCCATCCTCATGGGAGCCGGCCTCGGCACAAAGATCGTCGATCTGAGGCCTCATAAGGATCCGGACGAGTTCATCAAAGCGCTGGGAAAAGAAGCTCTCATGGAGCGGATCAAAAAAGCGGAAAACGGCTTCATGTTCACGATCCGGCAGCTGGCCGGCGGATATGACCTCCGGGATCCCGAGGGAAAGACCCGGTTTGAGCGCGCGGCAGCGGCAAGGCTCGCCGAATTCGCCGATGAGCTCGAGAGAAATAATTATACGGAAG